>NZ_JBIAVN010000006.1:0-240775 GCF_042894285.1 Streptomyces sp. NPDC001544
CTGGCGTTGATTTTTGGCACGCTGTTGAGTTCTCAAGGAACGGTCGCTTCCTTTGTACTCACCCTCTCGGGCTTTCCTCCGGGCTTCCCTTCGGTGTTTCCAACTCTATCAGTGTTTTTCCGTCTCTCTGACCACCCTCCTGCAGGCACGCAGAAGTGATCCCGAGATAGGATCTGACAAGTTGGATGCTGCTGAGCAAGGACGCTTGGTTCGCGTCACCCGGTCTCGAGCAGGGTTACGACTGTACACGGGGCCTTGGAGGCCATGCAAATCCCCCAGGCTTGTGGTCTAGACCTCTAGCCAGTAACTTCCATACGGAACCGTCACTTCCCATGTCATACCCTGCTGCCAGCGCGCCGTCCGGGACAGGCAGTGGCGGCCCATCTGTTCTCCACCCCTGGGAGGCTTCCCAATGACCACCGTGACGTCCCCGCTCGCCGGACGTGCCATCGGACTGGCAGCTGTGCCGGATCCGGTCTTCTCCGGAGCCATGGTCGGCCCGGGCACCGCGATCGACCCCGTTCGGGAGCCTTCGGAGGCCGTCTCCCCCGTCGACGGGGTCATCGTCTCCCTGCACCCGCATGCCTTCGTGGTCGTCGACGAGCAGGGGCACGGCGTACTCACCCACCTCGGTATCGACACGGTGCAGCTCAACGGCGAGGGTTTCGAGCTGCTCGTCAACAAGGGGGACACGGTGACGCGCGGGCAGGCCGTCGTGCGCTGGAACCCTGCCGCCGTCGAAGCCGCGGGCAAGTCCGCGGTGTGCCCGGTCGTGGCTCTGGAGGCCACGGCCGACTCCCTCTCCGACCTCCGTGACGACGGCGACGTGAAGGCCGGCGACAGTCTCTTCCTCTGGAAGTGACGCCGATGCCGTCGTAGAGACGGCGAACAGAACAACCATCGCGGCGGCGGGACCCGCCGCACTATCGGAGACGGTGCAATGGAGACAACGCTGCGAGGCGTCGGCGTCAGCCACGGGGTAGCGATCGGCGAGGTTCGGCACATGGGGACGGCGGTGCTCGAGCCGCCTGCCAGGCAGATTGCGGCGGAAGAGGCGGAGCGCGAACAGGGGCGTGCCCGCCAGGCCGTGGATGCCGTCGCCGCCGACCTGATGGCGCGCGGCAATCTGGCGGGCGGTGAAGCGCAGGCGGTGCTCGAGGCACAGGCCATGATGGCCCAGGACCCCGAGCTGATGGCGGATGTGGAGCGGCGCATCGCCGTCGGCAGCACGGCCGAGCGGGGGGTGTACGACGCGTTCGCCGCGTACCGCGAGCTGCTGGCGGGTGCGGGTGAGTACCTCGCCGGGCGCGTCGCCGACCTCGACGATGTGCGGAATCGTATCGTCGCCCGTCTGCTGGGGGTGCCGATGCCGGGTGTCCCGGACAGCGACGAGCCGTACGTACTGGTCGCCCGCGACCTCGCGCCGGCGGACACCGCGCTCCTGGACCCCGCGCTGGTGCTCGGGTTCGTGACCGAGGAGGGCGGCCCGACCAGCCACAGCGCGATCCTGGCACGGGCGCTCGGCGTCCCGGCCGTGGTGGCGCTGCCGGGCGCCGGTGACCTCGCCGAGGGCACGCTGATCGCGGTCGACGGCAGCACCGGCGACATCTTCGTGAACCCGAGCGAGGAGAAGAAGGCACAGCTCGAGGCCGCCGCGGCGGAGCGGAAGGCCGCGCTGGCCGCCTCCACCGGGCCGGGTGCCACCGCTGACGGGCACAAGGTGCCGCTGCTGGCCAACGTGGGCGGCCCGTCGGACGTCCCGGCCGCCGTCGAGGCCGGGGCGGAGGGCGTGGGTCTCTTCCGTACCGAGTTCCTGTTCCTCGACGACAGCAAGAACGCGCCGTCCGAGGAGAAGCAGACTCAGGCCTACCGGCAGGTTCTCGAAGCGTTCCCCGAGAGCCGTGTCGTCGTCCGTGTCCTGGACGCCGGTGCCGACAAGCCGCTCGACTTCCTGACGCCGGCGGACGAGCCGAACCCGGCGCTGGGCGTGCGGGGCCTGCGGACGTTGCTGGATCATCCCGACATCCTGCGCACACAGCTGACGGCGCTCGCGAAGGCCGCGGAGGGACTGCCGGTCTACCTCGAGGTCATGGCCCCGATGGTGGCCGACCGCGCCGACGCCAAGGCGTTCGCGGACGCGTGCCGGGAGGCCGGACTGCGGGCGAAGTTCGGCGCGATGGTGGAGATCCCGTCGGCCGCGCTGCGGGCACGCTCGATCCTTCAGGAGGTCGAGTTCCTGTCCCTGGGCACCAATGACCTCGCGCAGTACACCTTTGCCGCGGACCGTCAGGTGGGTGCGGTCTCCCGTCTGCAGGATCCGTGGCAGCCCGCACTGCTCGATTTGGTCGCGCTGTCCGCGGAGGCGGCCAAGGCCGAGGGCAAGAGCTGTGGCGTGTGCGGTGAGGCGGCGTCGGACCCGCTGCTGGCCTGTGTGCTGACGGGTCTGGGTGTCACCTCCCTGTCCATGGGCGCCGCGTCGATTCCTTATGTCCGGGCGGCGCTGGCCAAGTACACGCGGGCGCAGTGCGAGCGTGCGGCGGCGGCCGCGCGGACCGCGGACAGCGCCGCGGACGCGCGCAGCGCCGCCCAGGCGGTGCTGTCCGGCGAGTAGGCCGGGCCCGGCGCGTCGTCGGCCGTTGTCAGGGGCGCTCCGCCTTCGGTGGAGCGCCCCTCGTGCGTTCAGTGGCGGTGTTCGGCCGGCATGTCCTCCTCTCCGAGGTCGGGGGCCACGCGGTAGTCGACACCTGACTCCGGTGGGATGAGATCGCCGGTCTCGATGTCGGTGCAGTAGGCGTCGAAGACCTCTCCCGCCGTCAGGGGTTCGAGGCCGTCTCCGCGCAGCCGCCAGCCGTAGATCCGGTCCGGCGTGTCCGGGGCGCTGGTGCGCATGACGAGTCCGCCGGGGCTGCGCGTGGCGAGACCGACGGCGAGGACGGTGGTGAACTCCAGGGCTTCCGCCTCGTCGAGGTGGACGCTGCCGTCGGTGTCCTCGTCGGCGTGGAGGACGGAGACGAGTGCTTCGGGTGTTCCCGAGACGCTGCAGACGAGATGCCGGTCTCCCGGGGGTGCGGTGTCGAGGATCCGGACGACAAGGCCGCAGGCGCGGTCGAAAGCCGCGCGGCCGATGTCCTCGCCGCAGGTCGGGCAGGGCCCGAGGCGCCCCAGCAGGCCGGTGGCGTATGCCCAGGTGGCCTGCCGGACGGCCTCGTCGACGAGGGCGGGTACGAGGTCGGTGAGTGGCTGTCCCTCGTAGGGGATCGACGGACCGGTGGCCGCGAGTTCGGCCGTGAAGCGGGTGCGGCTGAACGGCTGGTCCGGGTCGAGACCGCACTCCGCGCAGAATTCGGCGTACTCCTCGGGGTCGAAGAGGGCGACCGTGGTGTGGCTGCCCTGCGAGGCGCGGGTCCTCAGGACTTTCTCCACCTGTTGGAGGTAGGTGGTGTGGTCGTCGAAGGTGAAGGTGCGGTAGCGCCGCATGGCACGGAAGTCGTGCTCGTCGGTGAGCAGGCCGATGGTGCCGGCGATTTCGCGGCGCAGGTCGCGTCGCGCGGTCTGGTGGTCGGTGTGCGCCATGTGTCCCCCTGTGCGCAGTCGATCAATGCTCACTCACCGTAACCGGCGGCACTGACAATCGGGCTGCGCACGGGGGCGGCGGACGGGGACCGCCTCGGGGATCAGGCTCGCTTGCGGGCCAGTTCCTCGTAGAAGCCGAGGAGGTCGAGGTTGTCGATGGAGCCCGGGTTGACCGCCTTGTCGAGAGGGGTGCCCTGGAGGAGGCGTTTGACCGGGACCTCGATGCGCTTGCCGGTGAGGGTGTGCGGAACGCCGGGCACCTCGATGATCTCGTCGGGGACGTGCCGTGGCGAGAGCTGTTCGCGGATGGCCTGCTTGATGCGGTCGCGGAGGTTGTCGTCGAGGACGGCTCCGGGTGCCAGGTGCACGAACAGGGGCATCCAGTAGCCTCCGTCGGGCTGCTCGACGCCGATGACGAGGGTTTCCCTGACCTCGGGGAGGCGTTCGACGACCTCGTAGATGTCGGCCGAGCCCATGCGGACGCCCTGCCGGTTGAGGGTGGAGTCGGAGCGGCCGTGGATGACGACGGAACCCCGCGAGGTGACGGTGATCCAGTCGCCGTGGCGCCAGACGCCGGGGTAGGTGTCGAAGTAGCTGTCGTGGTAGCGGCTGCCGTCGGGGTCGTTCCAGAAGTGGATCGGCATGGAGGGCATGGGGTTGGTGACGACGAGTTCACCCACCTCGTCGACGACGGGCTTTCCGGCCGGGTCCCACGACTGCAGGTCGGTGCCGAGGCCCGGCGCCTGGAGTTCGCCGGTGTACACCGGGAGGGTGGGTACCGCGCCCGCGAAGCAGGAGCACACGTCCGTACCGCCGCTGACCGACGCGATCCACAGGTCCTCGCGGACCTCGTCGTGCAGCCAGCGGAATCCGTCGGGCGGCAGGGGTGAGCCGGTGGTGGCCACGCACTGCACCTTGGAGAGGTCGAATGCGCGGGACGGGTGCACGCCCGCCTTGCGGCAGGCCATGACGTACGCGGCCGAGGTGCCGTACAGGGTGGCTCCGGTTCTCTCGGCGATCCGCCACTGCGCGCCCGTGTCCGGGTAGCCGGGGCTGCCGTCGTACAGGACGACGGTCGTGCCGGTGAGAAGGCCGGAGACGAGGAAGTTCCACATCATCCAGCCGGTCGAGGTGTACCAGAAGAAACGGTCCTCGGGGCCCAGGTCGCAGTGCAGGCCGAGTTGCTTGAGGTGCTCGACGAGGATGCCGCCCTGGGACTGGACGATGGCCTTGGGCAGACCGGTCGTCCCGGAGGAGTAGAGCACCCACAGGGGGTGGTCGAACGGGACCTGCTCGAAGACGGGCTCCGCGTCGGCCGACGTCAGAGCCGACCATTCCAGGGTCCCTTCCGGCGCCTCGGTGCCCAGCAGGGGGATGTGGACGACGGCGCGCAGCGTGGGCAGTTCGCGGCGCAGCTCGGCGACGGTTTCGCGGCGGTCGTGCTCCTTGCCGCCGTAGCGGTAGCCGTCGACGGTGAACAGGACCGTGGGTTCGACCTGCTGGAAGCGGTCGAGGACGCTGCGAGCGCCGAAGTCGGGCGCACAGGAGGTCCACACCGCGCCCACGGCGGCCGTGGCGAGCAGGGCGACGACGGCCTGCGGGATGTTCGGGAGGTAACCGCTCACCCGGTCCCCGGGGCGTACGCCGAGGGCGCGCAGTTCGGTGGCGAGGGAGCCGACCTGGCGGCGCAGCTCGGACCAGGTCACCGGTCGGGGTTCGTGGGTTTCGTCGACGCACAGGAGCGCGGGTCGGTCCGGGCGGTCCTCGGCTGCGCGCAGGGCGTGTTCGGCGTAGTTCAGCGTCGCTCCGGGGAACCACTGTGCGCCGGGCATGGAGCTGTCACCGAGCACGCGCGCGTAGGGGGTGGAGAACCGCACGTCGAACCACTCCGTGACGGCCTTCCAGAAGGTGTCGAGGTGGTCGACGGACCAGCGGTGCAGTGCTGGGTAGCCGCCTTCGGCCGGGGCGCCGTGGTGCCCGGCCGCCCAGTCCTGGAACTGGGTGATCCGGGCTCGGGCGATCCTTCCCTGGTCCGGCTGCCAGAGCGGCTGGGGGTTCGCGGTCGACATGGGGCGGCTCCCGGACTGTGCGCTTCGTGGGCGTCGGTCGCGCACGGGCTGCATGGACGCGTACGCGGCTGACACGGACGATGCCATGTGATCGATTTCTACACCAGGGTGTGCCCCGCACGGACCGCGGCGTGAAGATGTGCTCCCGGGGCGAGTGAACGGAAGTTGAACGACACGCGCGCGTGGGGCGGTCAATGGCAGGCTGAGCAGCATGGACGGTCGTGACCTGGTGCGTTCGGTGAAGGTGGTGAGCTCGACGGGGGCGGTGCAGGGGCTGCGTACCGTACGGGCGGCGTGGCGCAGGAGGCGCACGGACGCCGTCGGGCTGCGGCCACGGGGGGCCGAGCGTGCGCGGGTGCCCGGTCCGGTACAGGGTGCGGAGCCCGGTCCCGGGGGTGGTGTCATCCGCTTCAGCCGGTCCGAGCTGCGGATCACGGTGGCGGTGAACGGTGCTGTCTTCTGGGGTTGGGACGGCGCCGGGCCGGAGCCGTCGTACGCGCTGGCCGGACGCTGCCCCGAGCCGGACCCCCGCGCCGTCCTGGAGCCGGACAAGGACGGGGGCTGGCGGGTCGTGGCGGAGCGTGTGACGGTCTCCGTCTCCAGGCACGGTGCCGTCGAGGTGTGCACGCCGGGCGGGGTCATGCTGCGCCGCGATCTTCCGCCGCGGTGGTGGGAGCCGGTGGGCGGGGGCACCGCGCGCTGGATGCAGCGGTCCGAGGTGGCGGCCGATGCGCGCTTCTTCGGGCTGGGCGGGCGGGCTTCCGGGCCGCGGCTGCGGGACGGGACGTACCGGCTGTGGAACACCGATCCCGGCCGTGCCTTCGCCCCCGGTGACGATCCGCTGTACATCACCATGCCCGTTCAGCTGGTGGTGTCGGACGCGGCCACGCACCTGGTGTTCCACGACACCTCGTGGGACGGGACGGTCGCACTGCGTGAGGGCGAGGAGGGGGCGGGTTCCGGGCACGATCGTGCGGGAAGGTGCGAGCTGCGGATGGAAGGCGGCCCCTTGCGCTGCTGGGTCATGGTGGGCACCCCCGCGCGCGTGCTGCACACCTGGGCCTCGCTCAGTGGGGCGCCCGCCCTGCCGCCCACATGGGCCTTGGGCCACCACCACGCCCGCTGGGGTTTCGGCGGTGAGCAGGAGGTGCGGCGGATCGTCGCGGGCTATCAGGAGCGGGGTCTGCCGCTGGACGCGGTCCACCTGGACATAGATCACTTCGACGGACATCAGGTCTTCACCGTCGACCGGGAGCGTTTCCCCAAGCTGCCGGTGCTCGCGGAGGAGCTGCGCCGGGACGGGATCCGGCTGGTGTCGATCGTCGATCCGGCGGTCAAGGCGGACCCGGGGAACGCGGTGTACGACGGCGGGGCGGCCGTCGACGCCTTCGTGCGGGACGCCTCGGGCCGGACGGTGCGGGGTGTGGTCCGGGCCGGGGAGTCGGTCTATCCGGACTTCACGCACGCGCGCGTGCGGAAGTGGTGGGGCGGGCTCTACGAGGAGCGGCTCGCGCAGGGTTTCGCCGGGTTCTGGCACGACATGAACGAACCGACGTCGTTCAACGCGTTCGGCGAGTCGACCCTGCCGCGTTCGGCTCGGCACTCCCTGGAGGGGCGTGGCGGGGATCACCAGGAGGCGCACAACGTGTACGCGCTGTGCATGGCCAGGGCGGGTTACGAGGGGCTGCGCGAGCTGGCACCGCGGGAACGGCCGTTCGTCTTCTCTCGCTCGGGCTGGGCCGGCATGCAGCGCTACGGCGGTTCGTGGTCCGGTGACGTCCGCACGGGCTGGCCGGGGTTGCGTGCCTCCCTGTCACTGGTGCTGGGGCTCGGTCTGTGCGGGGTTCCGTACTCGGGACCGGATGTGGGTGGGTTCGACGGGAGTCCCTCGCCGGAGCTGTATCTGCGGTGGTTCCAGCTCGGCGCGTACCTGCCGTTGTTCCGTACGCACGCGAGTCTGCGTGCGGGGCGCAGGGAGCCGTGGGAGTTCGGCCCCGAGGTGCTCGAGCACGCGCGGGTGGCGCTTCTGGGGCGTCGGCGTCTGCTGCCGTACTTCGTGACGCTGGCGCACCTGGCCCGGCGTACGGGCGCTCCGTATGTGCGCCCCGTCTGGTGGGGGGCGCCCGAGGACCGCGCGTTGCGGGACTGTGAGGACGCCTTCCTGCTGGGTGACTGCCTGCTGGTCGCGCCGGTGCTGGATGCGGGCGGGGACCGGCGTGCGGTGCAACTGCCGCGGGGACGCTGGTACGACACCGCGACGGAGCAGGTGTACGAGGGGCCGGCGCAGGTGCTGGTCGACGCCCCGCTGTCGCGGATCCCGGTGTTCGCGCGTGCGGGGGCGGTGCTTCCCGTGCAGGGCGACGACGGGGTGGAGCTGGAGGTGTGGGCGCCGCAGCGGGGACAGACCGGGGCCGGTCTGGTGGTGTCGGACGCGGGCGACGGCGGCGACGAACCGGAGCTCGAGCGCTACGTCGCCCGTTGGCAGGGTTCGCGGCTGGTGGTGGTGCGGGAGCGGGAGGACGGCGTGGGCGAGCCGCCCTACCCGGTGCGCGTACGCGGGCTCGGGTGAGACCGGCTCAGAGATAGCGGCCCTCGAACCACGCCCGCGCGGCCAGCGTGTGCAGCGGGAAGGCGAGCTCCTCCGGCCTGCGCAACAGGTGCCAGCCCTCCGTCTCGTCCGTGGGGCCGGACTGCGGCAGCCCTTCGGCGGGGCGTTCCGGCAGGAGCCCGAACAGCAGGAGGTGTCCGTCGGGCGAGCTCATGGCGTCGGCCAGGCGGACGTCGCGGGCCGCCGCGTCGATGCCCGTCTCCTCCCTGAGTTCGCGGACGACGGCCTGCCGCCAGTCCTCGCGGTCGTCGATGAAGCCGCCCGGCAGTGCCGTACCCCCGCGCGCGGGGGTGACGGTCCGGGTGATGACGACGAGGGCGGTGCCCTTCGTGTCGTACACGGGCTGGAGGGCGACAGCGACCGGCAGCGGATTGCGGTAGGCGACGGTCCCGCAGGAGGGGCAGGTACGGGGCCAGCCGGAGACTTCCTCTCCGTAGGGCGCTCCGCAGCTCGAACAGTGGGAGTTCGGTGCGAAGTTGACAGATGTTTGCTGATTCTCGGACACGCGCGGACTGTATCCGATCGCAGGAAGTGCGTCTTCCGGAAGCATCCGTACTCCGTGTCGCAGGGAAACGGAAGGACGGCCGGAACCACCCCCGTCGGCCCCGGCCGCCCTTCCCGATAACACGACGCCGTGGGGGGCCGTCCGGTTCTGCGGTACGGCCTGCCGTTTTCCGGTTGCCCGTGGCACACTTCTGACGTTCCGTCAGATACGTTGCCAGGGAGGGGCCTTGTCGCCAACACGCACGCCCGCGGTCGCCGGCTGGTTCACCGGTGAGGGGGACGGTTTCCGGCTCCTCGGCACGCGGTGCTCGCTCTGCGCGTCGGTCTTCTTCCCCCGGGAGGACACCCACTGCCGCAACCCCGGGTGTCGCGGCGGCACGCTCGAGGAGGTGCCGCTGTCGCGGCGGGGCCGGATCTGGTCGTACACCGACGGCCGGTACCGGCCGCCGTCACCCTATGTGAGCGATCCGGAACTTCCCTGGGAGCCGTACACGTTGATCGCGGTGGAGCTGGAGTCCGAGCGGATCGTGGTGCTGGGGCAGGCCGTACCCGGGATCGGCGTGGCCGATCTGACGGTGGGCATGGAGGTGGAGGTCGTCCCGGGAGTGCTGTTCGAGGACCCGGGGACGACCTGGACGACTTGGCGCTGGAGGCCGACGGAGGTGACGGCGTGACCGCGGACGTGGCGGTGCTCGGCGTGGGCATGCATCCGTGGGGCAAGTGGGGCCGCGGCTTCGTCGAGTACGGCGCGGCGGCGGCCCGGACGGCCCTGGCGGACGCAGGACTGGACTGGCGGGACATCCGCTCGATCGTGGGCGCCGACACGGTGCGCGGGGGATATCCGGGGTACGTCGCGGGCGCCGCGTTCGCCAGGGCTCTGGGCTGGCAGGGCGCCCGGGTCACCAGTGTATACGCGGCATGCGCTTCCGGGGCGCAGGCCGTCGCCACGGCCCGGGCCCAGATCCTCGCCGGGCTGG
Organism: Streptomyces sp. NPDC001544; assembly: GCF_042894285.1. Taxonomy (NCBI): domain Bacteria; kingdom Bacillati; phylum Actinomycetota; class Actinomycetes; order Kitasatosporales; family Streptomycetaceae; genus Streptomyces; species Streptomyces sp. NPDC001544. The sequence goes on from NZ_JBIAVN010000006.1 coordinate 9,732, forward strand.
CGGACCCGGTGCTGGTGGTGGGAGCGGACTCGGCTCCCAAGGGATTCTTCCGGCCCGGCGGCGGAGACCGGCCCGACGATCCGGACTGGCTGCGGTTCAGGCTGCTCGGTGCGACGAACCCGGCCTACTTCGGGCTGTACGCGCGCCGGCGGATGGCGGTGCACGGGGACACCCCGGAGGACTTCGCGCTGGTCAAGGTCAAGAACGCGGCGCTGGGGGCGCTGAACCCGTACGCGCGTTACCGCAAGCGGGTGACCCTGGAGGAGGTGGCCGGCTCCGCGGTGGTCGCCGATCCGCTGCGGCTGCTCGACATCTGCGCGACCTCCGACGGAGGTGCGGCGCTGGTGCTGTCCAGCACGGAGTTCGCGCGCCGGCACGGCGTCTCCGCGCCGGTGCGGATCCGTGCGGTGTCCACGGTGACACCGCGTTACCCGAACACCGTGCTGGACCTGCCGGACATCGCCACGGACTCCGCGGCCGGTGCGGCGCCCCCGGACGAGACGTTCCGGGCCTCGATCGCCCTGGCCGCCTACGAGGAGGCCGGCATCGGGCCGGAGGACCTGTCCCTGGCCGAGGTGTACGACCTCTCCACCGCTCTGGAGCTGCAGTGGTACGAGGACCTGGGCCTGTGCGGCGAGGGCGAGGGCACCAAGCTGCTGCGGGAAGGTGCCACGTCCCTGGGCGGCCGGATACCGGTGAACACCAGTGGCGGGCTCGCCTCCTTCGGTGAGGCGGTGCCGGCCCAGGCGATCGCCCAGGTCTGCGAACTGACCTGGCAGTTGCGGGGCCACGCCGGAGACCGGCAGGTCGCCGGAGCGCACGTGGGGATCACGGCGAACCAGGGTCTGTTCGGGCACGGATCGTCGGTCGTCGCGGTCCGCTGAGAAGCGGGGCGCCGGGGCCGGCGTGCCGGGGGCGATGGGGTCTCAGGGCGCCGGCGCATGCCGGACCGGCGGGTCACCGGATCCGGCGCGGCTCCACCGTGACGGTCGCTCAGGCCGGGTGCGCCTCCGCGAGCGCGCCGCCGCGGAGCCACTGGGCCGAGAGAACGGCACCTCTCCCGCCAAGTGGTTGTCACCGCCTGCGTCGGCAGCCTTGACGCTCCCGGAGCACCGGTGAACACTTCCCGTGTCGGTCGACATCGCCGTACATTCCCGGCGCAATCAGGCATGGCGCCGCGCGGGTTCCTCCTGAGCCACGGCCCGCTCCCCCACCAGCGATTCGGCTGCAGAGGCACGCTCGTCACGGACGCCGGGCGGGGCGCGGGACCCTCCCTGCCTTCGGCTGAAGTCGCCAAGGGAAACGTCCCTGCACCCGGGGCCGGTCCACCGCGCCGGCTCCTCCGGACCAGCGCCCAGGAGCCGCCATGAGCAACCAGGACATATTCGTCGGCGAGGTCATCGGCACCGCGATCCTCATCCTGTTCGGTGCCGGCGTCTGCGCCGCGGTCACCCTCGGATACTCCAAGGCACGGGCCTCGGGCTGGGTGGTGATCGCCTTCGGCTGGGGTTTCGCGGTACTGGCCGGCGCGTACACCGCCGCTCCGCTGTCCGGCGGTCAGCTCAACCCCGCCGTCACCATCGGCATCGCCGTCGACACCGGCAAGTGGGGCAAGGTCTGGCTCTACCTGCTGGGCCAGATCGTCGGTGCGATGCTCGGTGCCGTCCTTGCCTACCTGGTCTACCTCGCCCAGTTCCAGGCCAACGTCCGTACGGAAGGCACCACCGAGGGAACCGCCGACGAACCGGTGCCCACCCTGGGCATCTTCTCGACCATCCCGGAGATCCGCAGTCCCGTCGCCAACCTGATCACGGAGATCATCGCGACGATCGCCCTGGTCCTGCCGATCCTCGCCTTCGGACTGACCAAGGGGCTCGGCGAGTCCGGCACCACCGTGCTGATCGTCTCGTTGCTGGTGACCGGTATCGGCCTCTCCCTGGGCGGGCCGACCGGTTATGCGATCAATCCCGCGCGCGACCTGGGCCCGCGCATCGTGCACACCTTCCTGCCGATCCCCAACAAGGGCAGCTCCGACTGGGGTTACGCCTGGATCCCGGTCGTCGGCCCGCTGATCGGCGGGACGCTCGCGGGCCTCATCTACAAAGCAGCCTTCTGACCCAGCGACCAAGGGGCAGCCATGACGGACAACGCCGAGAAGTACGTCGCCGCGATCGACCAGGGCACCACCTCCAGCCGCTGCATCATCTTCGACCACAGCGGTGGGATCGTCGCCGTGGACCAGCGCGAGCACCGCCAGATCTTCCCGAAGCCGGGCTGGGTGGAGCACGACGCCACCGAAATCTGGTCCAAGGTCCAGGCGGTGGTCGCCGGGGCCCTCGCCAGGGCGGGCCTGCGCGCCGACCAGCTCAGCACACTCGGTATCACCAACCAGCGCGAGACGACGGTCCTGTGGGACCGGGCCACCGGCAAGCCCGTGCACAACGCGATCGTCTGGCAGGACACCCGCACCGCGTCCCTGTGCCACGCGCTGGGCGGCAGCGACGGGCAGGACCGTTTCCGCGAGCAGACGGGGCTGCCGTTGGCGAGCTACTTCTCCGGCCCCAAGGCGGCCTGGTTGCTGGACACCGTGCCGGGGCTCAGGGCTCGCGCCGAGCGCGGGGAGATCGCCTTCGGGACCATCGACTCCTGGCTGATCTGGAATCTCACCGGAGGCACGGACGGCGGACGGCACGTCACCGACGTGACCAACGCCGGACGCACCATGCTGATGGACCTTCGGACGCTGCAGTGGGACGCCTCCATCCTGTCCGCGATGGACGTGCCCGAGGCGGTACTCCCCGAGATCAGGTCCTCGGCCGAGGTCTACGGCACTGCGGTCGGCCAGCTCGCGGGCGTACCCGTCGCGTCGGCGCTGGGCGACCAGCAGGCCGCCGTGTTCGGTCAGGCCTGCTATGACGTGGGGACGGCGAAGAACACCTACGGCACGGGCAGTTTCCTGCTGCTCAACACCGGCGACCGGCCTGTTCCCTCCAAGAGCGGGCTGCTGACCACCATGGGCTACCAGATCGGCGACGAGGCCCCGGTCTACTGCCTGGAGGGTTCGATCGCGATCACGGGCGCACTGGTGCAGTGGTTCCGCGACCAACTCGGCATCATCCGCACGGCCGACGAGATCGAGACGCTCGCGGCGAGTGTCGAGGACAACGGCGGCGCGTACATCGTGCCGGCGTTCTCGGGTCTGTTCGCCCCCTACTGGCGGGCCGACGCGCGCGGGGTCGTCACGGGTCTGACCCGTTACGTGACCAAGGCCCATCTCGCGCGCGCGGTCCTGGAGGCGACCAGCTGGCAGACACGGGAGGTGGTGGACGCCATGTTCCAGGACTCCGGGGTGCGCATCACGACCCTCAAGGTGGACGGCGGCATGACCAAGAACAACCTGCTCATGCAGCACCAGGCCGATGTCCTCGGAGTGCCGGTGATCCGGCCCCGGGTCTCGGAGACGACCTGCCTGGGCGCCGCGTACGCGGCCGGCCTCGCCACAGGGGTGTGGAACGACCTCGACGAGCTGAAGGCGCACTGGCAGGAGGACGCGGAGTGGACGCCCGCCATGGAGGCGCCCGTGCGGGACCGCGAGTACCGCAACTGGCGCAAGGCCGTGGAGAAGAGCTTCGGCTGGCTGGAGGAGGGCGCCGGCTAGCCGGCACGGCGGACGTCTGGATGCACCACCGGTTGCGGGCGGGTTCCACGCGCGCGTGCCGCATGCGCGGGCGTGTGCGCGGACACCCGCACGGAACCACGGCCCGTACCCCGGTCGGCGGGGGTACGGGCCGTGCCGTGGCCTGGCGGGAGGTCACATGGTGACGGTCTGACGGCGGTCGGCCGCGTACGCCATGGCGTGCCGGACGACCCCGATGAGCAGCTCCTTGACGGACTCCCGGTCGCGGGCGTCGCACAGTACGAGCGGTACGTCGTCGTCGAGGTCGAGGGCCTGACGGACGTCCTCGACCGGGTAACGGGCGGCTCCCTCGAAGCAGTTGATGGCGATGAGGAAGGGGATGGCGCGTCGCTCGAAGTAGTCGACGGCGGCGAAGCAGTCCTCGAGACGGCGGGTGTCCGCCAGGACCACGGCACCGAGCGCGCCTTCGGAGAGCTCGTCCCACATGAACCAGAACCGTTCCTGCCCGGGGGTCCCGAACAGGTACAGCACCAGGTCCTCGCGCAGCGTGATGCGGCCGAAGTCCATGGCCACGGTGGTGGTGCGCTTGCCCTCCACACCGCTGGTGTCGTCGACCGGGCGGCCGGCCTCCGTGAGCAGCTCCTCGGTGCGCAACGGCCTGATCTCGCTGACCGCGCCGACGAGGGTCGTCTTGCCCACGCCGAAGCCGCCGGCCACCAGGATCTTGAGCGTGACGGGCTCGACCGGTGGCTTGCCGCGCTCAGAACGCCCGAAGATCATCGATCTCTTCTCCTGCTTGATGGGGGTCGGGTGACGGCGAGCCGTAGCCTCCGCCGCCAGGGGTCTCGATGACGAGCACGTCGCCGGGACCGACGTCGGCCGAGTCGCTCCCGCCGAGAGCGGTGACCGTGCCGCCGGTCCGTTCCACACGGTTGGAACCCAGGGCGCCCGGACAGCCGCCCGCCATGCCGTACGGGGGGACCCGACGGTGCTGGGACAGCGTGGACACCGTCATGGCCTCGCAGAACCGGATGCGGCGCACCGCGCCGTCACCGCCGCGCCAGCGCCCGTCGCCGCCGCTTCCGCGGCGGACCGCGAACTCCTCGAGCAGCACGGGCAGTCGCCACTCGAGGACTTCCGGGTCGGTCAGCCGGGAGTTGGTCATATGGGTCTGCACGACGCTCGCCCCCGGGAAACCGTCGCCGGCGCCGGATCCGGAGGCGACGGTTTCGTAGTACTGGTGACGGTCGTTGCCGAAGGTGACGTTGTTCATGGTCCCGGATCCCTCCGCCTGTACGCCCAGCGCCGCGTAGAGAGCGCCGGTGATGGCCTGGGAGGTCTCGACGTTGCCCGCGACGACCGCGGCCGGCGGTTCCGGGGCGAGCATCGAGCGTGGCGGCACGATGATGTCCAGGGGACGCAGACAGCCGTCGTTGAGCGGGATGTCGTCGGCCACCAGGGTGCGGAAGACGTAGAGCACAGCGGCGTCGACCACGGACCGCGGGGCGTTGAAGTTGGTGGCGAGCTGGGCGGAGGTACCGGTGAAGTCGATGGTGGCGCGGCGGCCGTCACGGTCCACGCGGACCCGGACGCGGATGACGGCGCCCGAGTCGGTCTCGTAGGCGTACTCGCCGTCGTCCAGGGCGTCGATGACGCGGCGGACGGCTTCGGCGGCGTTGTCCTGGACGTGCCGCATGTAGGCCTGGACGACGTCGAGGCCGAAGTTCTCGATCATGCGGCCGACCTCGTCGACGCCCTTCTGGTTGGCGGCGATCTGGGCGCGCAGGTCGGCGAGGTTGGTCCGGGGGTTGCGGGACGGGTGGGGCCCCTCGGTGAGGAGGCGGAGGGTCTCCGCCTCGCGGAGCCGGCCGTTCTCGGCGAGCAGCCAGTTGTCGAAGAGGACGCCCTCCTCCTCGATGGTGCGGCTGCCCGCGGGCATGGAGCCGGGTGCGATGCCGCCGATCTCGGCGTGGTGACCGCGTGCGGCGACGTAGAAGAGGATCCGGTCACCATGCGTGTCGAACACCGGTGTGATGACGGTGACGTCCGGCAGATGGGTGCCGCCGTGGTACGGGTCGTTGACGGCGTAGGCGTCGCCCGGACGCATGGCCTCGCCGCGGCGGCGGACGACCTCCTTGACGCTGGTGCCCATGGAGCCGAGGTGGACGGGGATGTGAGGGGCGTTGGCCACCAGGTTTCCGTCCGGGTCGAACAGGGCGCAGGAGAAGTCCAGGCGTTCCTTGATGTTGACGGACTGGGCCGTGGATTCCAGCCGTGCGCCCATCTGCTCGGCGATCGACATGAAGAGGTTGTTGAAGACCTCGAGCAGGACGGGGTCGACTTCCGTGTCGAGATCGGAACTCTGCGTAGTCGCCGTGCGTTCCATGACCAGATGCCCCCCGTCGGTGGCCGCGGCCCGCCAGCCGTCGTCGACGACGGTCGTCGCGCCGGCCTCGGCGATGATCGCGGGGCCTGTGACGGACTCGCCGGGGGGCAGGTGCTCGCGGCGGTACAGGGACACGTCGCGCCAGCGGCCGCCGGTGTGGAGCCGGACGGTCTCGGGGGCGGCGGAGTGGCCCTGGTAGGCGGCGAGGGCGGAAAGATCGGGGGGTTCTGTGATGCCGGTGGCTTCCACGGAGAGGGCTTCGACCATGACCGGGCGGTCGAGGGTGAAGGAGTACGTGGCGCGATGACGTTCTTCGAAAGCCCGCCTCATGGTGTCGGGCTCGGCGAGCCGGACGGTGAGGGTGGTGTCCGTGCCGTCGTAGCGGAGCTGGGCGCGGCGGGTGATCCGGATGCGGTCCGCCGGGATGTCCTCGGCGAGGAGTTCCGCTCGGGCCGCGGCCTCCAGTTCGCCGGCCGTCTTGTGGACGCCGGGCATCGAGGCGGTCCGCAGAGGCGCCTCGACGGACTGCTCGCGCATCGCGGTGGTGTCCGCCAGGCCGATGCCGAGCGCGGAGAGGACCCCGGCCATCGGCGGTACGAGCACGGTGCGGACACCGAGGGAGTCGGCGACCATGCACGCGTGCTGGCCGCCCGCTCCGCCGAAGGTGGTGAGGGCGTAGCGGGTGACGTCGTGGCCCTTCTGCACGGAGATCCGCTTCACGGCGTTGGCGATGTTGGCGACGGCGATCTGCAGGTAGCCCTCGGCGACCTGCTCGGGGGTGCGGTCGTCGCCGGTCCGCTCGCGGATCTCGCGCGCGAGGGCGGTGAAGCGGACCCGGACGAGTTCGGCGTCGAGGGGCTGGTCGCCGTCGGGGCCGAAGACGTGGGGGAAGTGCCCGGGCTGGATGCGGCCGAGCATGACGTTGGCGTCGGTGACGGCGAGCGGGCCGCCGCCGCGGTAGCAGGCGGGCCCCGGGTCCGCGCCCGCCGAGTCCGGTCCCACCCGGTAGCGGGAGCCGTCGAAGTGCAGGACCGAGCCACCGCCGGCGGCGACGGTGTGGATGTCCAGCATGGGGGCGCGCAGCCGGACGCCCGCGAGCTGTGTGGTGAAGACGCGTTCGTACTCGCCGGCGAAGTGGGAGACGTCGGTGGAGGTGCCGCCCATGTCGAAGCCGATGACCCGGTCGAATCCGGCCAGCTGGGACATGCGGGCCATGCCGACGATGCCGCCGGCCGGCCCGGACAGGACGGCGTCCTTGCCGCGGAACTGCCCGGCCTCGGCGAGTCCGCCGTTGGACTGCATGAACATCAGCGGAACGCCCTCGAGTTCTCCGGCGACGTGCTGGACATAGCGGCGCAGCACGGGCGAGAGGTAGGCGTCGACGACCGCGGTGTCCCCGCGCGGGACGAGTCTCATCAGCGGGCTGACCTCGCTGGACAGCGAGATCTGCGGGAAGCCGGTGCGGTCGGCGAGCTCACCGACGGCCCGTTCGTGGGCGGGGTGGAGGTGGCTGTGCAGGAAGACGACGGCGACGGCGCGGATTCCGTCGGCGTAGGCCTCCTGCAGCGGGCCCGCCAGCGCGTCCAGGTCGGGTGCGCGCAGGACGGTGCCGTCGGCCGTGATGCGCTCGTCGACCTCGACGACCCGCTCGTACAGCAGCTCCGGCAGTTCGATGCGGCGGGCGAAGATGCGGGGGCGGTTCTGGTAGGCGATGCGCAGGGCGTCGCGGAAGCCTCGGGTGACGAGCAGCAGGGTGCGCGCGCCCTTGCGTTCGAGGAGGGCGTTGGTGGCGACCGTCGTGCCCATACGGACCGCCTCGACGGGCTCCTCGGAGCCGTCGAGGAGAGCGCGTACGCCGGCGACCGCGGCGTCGGCGTACCGGGCGGGGTTGTCGGACAGCAGCTTGTGGTTGAGCAGCCGGCCGTCCGGGCGCCGCGCGACGATGTCGGTGAACGTGCCGCCTCGGTCGACCCAGAACTGCCAGCCTGTCACGTCACTACCCCGCTTCCGCGCCGGTCACAGCGCCCGGAGGCCGTTGATCACGTCGCGCAGAATACTCTCGTCCGGCAGCTCGGCCGGGGGCACCGGCCGGTTGACGTGGACGAGTTCCTCGTTCACGAGATCACCGATGAGGACCCGCACCACCCCGATGGGCAGGTCGAGCTCCGAAGCGAGTTCGGCGACCGACTGCGGCGTCTCGCGACAGAGTTCGACGATGTCCACGTGTTCCGGGGACAGCGTCTGGTCCGCTTCCGGGTCGTCCGCGTGGGGTTCCGTGACGACCACCGCGATCAGGTCGAGGCGGTGCTGGGCCGCACTGGTGGTGCGGCCGCGCGTCATGGCGTACGGGCGGACGACCGGTCCGGCCTCGTCGTCGAACCAGTGGCTTTTCCCTTGACCGTCTCCGCTCATGTCCTTCCACTACCCGCCGGCGGGCAGATCGGTGCGCGGCGCGGTGCCCAGATGCACACCCACCCGCTTGACCAGGAGCGTCATCTCGTACGCGACCTGGCCCACGTCGGAGTCGGCGTCGGAGAGAACGGCGAGGCAGCTGCCGTCGCCCGCGGCCGTCACGAACAGGAAGGCGTCGTCGAGCTCCACGACCGTCTGCCGGACGTTTCCCGCCTCGAAATGCCGGCCGACGCCCTTGGCGAGGCTGTGGAAGCCGGAGGCGACGGCGGCCAGGTGCTCGCTGTCCTCCCTGGTGATGTCCTTGGACACCCCCGTGGCGAGGCCGTCGCCGGAGAGCACGACGGCCTTGCGGATGCTGGCCACCCGGTCGACGAGATCGTCGAGGAGCCAGTTCAGCCCTCCGTTGTTCGTCGCGCTGTGGCCGGTCGCCTTCGGTGCGGTCATCGACCGTCCCCCTTTGTCGTTCCTTGTGCTGTGCCGTTGCGGGCTCCGTCGCCCGCGGCGTTCTCCTCACGGCCGCGCTGCCAGCCGCGCTGGAGCGAGGCCATACGGCTGCGTACCTCGTCGGCGTCACGCTCGGCCGGCTCCGTCCGGGGCTCTGCCCGCCGTGCGGTGTCCTGCCTCAGCTGTGGGGCCAGGCTGGCCTGCCGGACGCGTCTGGGCAGCGGACCGGTGCCAGGCGCGGTGTCCTGGGGGGTGCCGTGCTGCGACGGTTCGTCCGGGGCCGTGGCCGGGGGCTGGGTCCGTTCGCCGACGCGGCCGGCCGGTCCGGTGTCCCGGCGGGCCGCCGCCTCGCCGCGGCGGCGGTTCGGCAGTGGAGCCAGGCCCGCGTCCGGTTCCGGGCGGCGGGGCCCGGAGTCCGGGAACGGCCTCTCGTCCGCGCGGTCGCGTCTGGGCCGCTGTTCGGTGACGGGCCGCCCGTGCGAGCTGACCAGCTTGGGCGTACGACGCCGGGGCAACGGCACCGGGCCGCTGGGGGCGTCGTCGGCGTTCGGCGGGTATGCGGGTCCGGGGGCCTGCGGATAGGGCGCCCCCGACCGGGACCGGGCCTCCTCGTCCGCGCCGGCGAGCGAGCGGCGGGCGCGGAAGAGGCCTCCGCGTTCGCTTCCCTCGTCGGTGAGGGCTCCCGGGTAGCCGTCGAGGGCGTCCAGGTCGACGGGCGCCTCCAGCTCGACCGGACCGTCCAGGAGCGTTGCGGGCACGCCGGGCGGTTGCGCGGGTGCCTGGGTGAGCGCCGGGTTACGGCCCTCCTCGCCGGTGGCCGGCCGCAGCGGCTCGCGGTCGAGGCGGAAACCGAGGCCGTTGGTGTCCGGGACGTCGTCGCTGAGCAGGACGTCGGGGATGAAGACCACGGCAGTGGTGCCGCCGTAGGGCGACGGCTGCAACGAGACCCGGACGTTCTGGCGCTGAGCGAGCCGGCTGACCACGAACAGGCCGAGCCGGTCGGTGTCGGAGAGTTCGAACTCGGGTGTCTCGGCGAGCCGGAGGTTGGCCTCCAGCAGCGCCTCGGGCGCCATGCCGAGGCCTCGGTCGTGGATCTCCAGGGTGAAGCCGTTGGCGACCCGCTCGCCGAGGACCTGGACGGCGGTGTGCGGCGGCGAGAAGACCGTGGCGTTCTCGAGGAGTTCGGCCACCAGGTGGGTGAGGTCGGCGACGGCCGGACCGGTGACCGCGACGCGCGGCAGCCGGCGGACCTCGATGCGCTCGTAGTCCTCGACCTCGGCCACGGCGGCCCGGACGATGTCCATGAGCTGCACGGGCTTGCGCCACTGCCGCGAGGGAGCGGCGCCGGAGAGGATCACCAGGCCCTCGGCGTGCCGGCGCATGCGGGTGGTCAGGTGGTCGAGGCGGAAGAGGTCGGCGAGTTCGTCGGTGTCCTCGGTCCTGCGCTCCATGGTGTCGAGGAGGGTGAGCTGCTTGTGCAGGAGCACCTGGCTGCGGCGGGCGAGGTTGACGAAGACCTCGGCGACTCCGGCACGCAGCTCGGCCTGCTTGACGGCGGCCTCGACGGCGGCGCGCTGCAGCGTGTTGAGCGCCTGGCCGACCTCGCCGATCTCGTTCTTGTCGTACTCCAGGCGCGGAACCTCGGTCTCCACGTCGACCTGCTCACCCGCGGAGAGCCGGCGCATCACACTGGGCAGCCGGACACCGGATGCCTCGTGCGCCTCCAGGCGCAGCTGCCGCAGATCGCGGATGAGCCCGCGGCCGACGCGTACGGACAGGAAGACGGAGAGCAGCAGGGCCACCAGTCCGAGGACGCCCGCGACGGCCGCCTGGACGATCACGCTCACGGACTCCGGGCGGATGCGGTCCTGGTAGCGGTCGCCGACCTGGTCGTCCAGGGTGCGCAGTCCGTCGAGCACCTGGCCGGCGGTGGTGTCCCAGGTCTTGGCGGTGACGCCGTGGGGCGTTCCCGAGCGGTCGGCGATGACGGCCTGTTCGGCCGTGCGCAGCGGCGCGGCGGTGGCGTTCTTCCAGAAGCGGTCGTAGCGCTCGCGTTCCGACGACGGCAGCAGCGGGAGGCTGATGTCGTACAGGAGGTCGCGCTGGGCGACGAGGTCGGACACGTCCCGGGTCTCGTCGTCGGTGAGCTTTCCGACCACCAGGGCGGAGCCGACCAGGGCGTCCTCGCGGGAGAGCAGTTCGCGGGCGCGGGTGATGTTCACGAGCGCGCGGGCCTGCTTGTCCATCTCGACGTTGTCGACGCCGTCGAGGGAGGCCAGCAGGGTGTAGCACGGGTCGATGAGGCGGTTGTAGCGGTCGAGTGCCTGGGCGCGGGTCACCGTGCCCTGCTGGACACCGCTGCGCAGTGAGCCGACGCCCTCGAAGGCGTCCAGGACGGCGGTGAGGTGGTCACGGTCGTCCTGGTCCATTCCGTCGCGGACGTCGGAATCCTGCGCCTCCTCGCGGAACCTTGCGATGGCGGTGTCGGTGGCGGTGCGGGTGCGACGGAGCGCGGAGAGAGCGTCGGACACCCGCGGGTCGGCGAGATAGACCAGGGTCTGGCGGCGTTCCTGCTGCAGGACGCGGACGGTGTCCTCGGCGGGGTAGCCGATGTTCTCCACGACGTGCGTGACGTGGAAGAGCTGGGCCACTTCGCGGCCCGTGAGCACCGTCGCGAAGCCCCAGATGACAGTCAGGGACACCAGCGGCACGAGAAGCAGCGCCACGATCTTCCGGCGGATGGACTTCCCGCGAAAGCGCATGGCCTCCCCCAGCTCGACCCCCGCCGACCGGGGGTGCAAACGTGCGTCAACAAACGGCGCGAGCCTACTACCGCCACACCGTTAACTCGAAGGCGAGTCCGGAAGGTGAACTTCCGCTCTCGCGATGCGAGGTGCCGAGTTGTCCGGGCATTGCGGGAGATTGCCACCGTGATCGAGCTGGCGCGGGAAGTGGGGGGTGGCCGTTCCGGCGGACCGGTTGGCCGGAATTTTTCGGCGGGCGGGAATCTTCGTGACGCTTCGTTCGTCCTTCCCCACGGGAGATGAGTGCGGAATCGGCTGCAGGAGCCGCAACCCGCATCCGGGCGGCGTAAAACAGCGCAAGCCGGGCACGCAGTGGGGAGTTGGTGTCTTCGGACGCCGGAGCGAGCGTGTGCCGGCGGTGGGGAGTGACACGGTGATGGGCACGGCGGAGCGGCGCAAGGCGCCCGAGGACGGTGGGGCGGTACGCCCCGAGAAGCTGAGAGACCCCCAGGTGGCGGAGGGCGGCATGCGGCCGCACGGCTCCCCGGGGAAGTCGACCGGTGATGCGGGCCCGGCCCGGGCGGAAGAGCAGCCCTACTACAGGCCGTTGTGGGTCGAGGAGCCCGCCCGGCGGCGACGGCTGCCCGACCCGGTACGGACGGCGGCCGTCAGGGCGGTGCTCCTCATCTCCGTGACGCTCATTCAGGCCATGGTGGCGTTCCTGTGCACGATGGCCGGGTCCTGGCTGGCGTTCCCCATGGTGATCAGCAGCGTGGCGAGTACGGTCGTGGCCACCTGGGGCGCGGTCGACGTGTGGGTGACCCGCCAGGTGTGGAACCAGCGGGGCGGCGTGGTGTCGGAGCCGAGCAGCACAGCCCGTGCACTGCGGCGTGAGCGGCGCGCCGCCCGACGTGCGGCACAGGCCGTGGAACGCGAGCGGGAGCGGATACGCCGCCGGGGCGGCGCCGGGCAGCTGTCGCACCCTTGAGGCGCGGTGCGCCGCCCGGACGCCGGGGTGCGCTGCGACGCGTGACGGCTATGCGGGCCGTTTGAACATCCGTGTCGCCGTGATCTCGCTGTGCACCGCCTCTCCGGCCTGGGGCTGCTGGGGCAGTCCCGGCCGGAGGTGCTCCTCCACCCTGATGTACTTCAGCCCGGCCCTGAGGTCGGCGTCGTTGCGCAGCCGGATCACCAGCGGGAACTCGGCGAGCGCGGTCGTGTCGAACAGGCCGGTGGTGTAGAGCAGTTGCACGCCGAGCGCGTCGGACACGGCCCGCTGGAGTTCCAGCAGGTACGTGGCGTTGGCACGGCCGATCGGGTTGTCCAGGAACAGCGTGCCCGCGTGCCGGTGCTTGTCCCGCCCCCGGTCGTTCGACCGCAGCGCCGCCATCGTGCAGTACAGGGCGATGGCCGCGGTCAGCAGCTGGCCGCCGGAGAACACGTCGCCCATCTGCCCGACGGGGACGCGCTCGGCACGCAGCACGGCGTCGGGCTTGAGGATCTCCACGGCGACGCCCTTGGGCTGGAGCGCGGCGCCGACTCCGCGCAGCAGCAGGGACATGCCGTCGCGGCGCAGGTCGGAGTTCTTCTTCACGGCGGCCCGGGTCGCCTCGTCGATCACCTCGCCGAGCCGTTCGGTGAGCGTGGCCTGGTCGGGTTCCTCGAAGCGGATGCGCAGGAACTCCTGCCCCGACCACTCGCCGAGTCCGTCGGGCAGGCGGGACAGCCGTTGCGCGGACCGCAGGGTGGCCAGGGCCGACTCCACCAGCCCGCGCAACCGGTCCACGATCGAGTCCCGGTTGCGCTCCAGCTGCTCCAGCTCGTCCGTGAGGACCCGCAGCCGGGGCGCGAAGGCCTGGGCCCACTTCTGGGCGTGCTCGGGCAGCGCCGAGGCGGGCAGCTCGCGGATCTGCTGCCGGGCGGGGGTGCGGACCTGCTCGTAGCGGGTGGAGTTGGCGTGCCGGACCAGGACGTCGGCGGCCTCGCGCACGGCGGCCTCGGCGGCCGACAGGTCGGCGGCGCACCCGCGCAGCGAGCGGCGGGCCTCGGCGGCCGTCTGCCGGGCGTCGTCCAGACTGCCGGGGTAGGGCTCCGGTGCCTCCTGCTCCTCCTCGGCGGTGTGTTCGCGCAGCAGATCGCGGAGCATCGCGGCGATCTCGTCGAAGCCGCCCGCAGCGTCCTCGGCGGCCCGGTGGGCCTCGAGCAGCTCGGTGTGCGCCTCACGGGCCTGGGTCAACGCCTCGGTGCGGGAGGCGAGCTCGGCCGTGGCGGTGCGCAGCAGCGCCTGGGCGTGTTCGGCGTCGCGCGGGAGGAGGTCCTCGGGCAGCTCGGTGTGCGCCTCGCCGTCCTCGGGTGCGTGCCGCTCGGCCTCGCCGCGCAGCCGGCCGAGCTGTTCGCTGGCGCTGGACATACGGGTCTCCAGGAGCTGCACCAGCTCCTCCGCTCGCGCCGCGGCGGCCTGCCGGGAGGGCCCGTCGGAGCCGTCGGGCGACTGCAGCAGCTGCTCCGCGCGCGTACGGACCTTGTTGCTCAGGCGGTCCAGCTCGGCGCGGGTCGCGCTCTCGTCGCTCTCCGCGCGGGCCTGCTCGGCGCGCAGGTCGGCGCCGACGCCGACCTTCTCGTACACCTGGGATGCGGCCCGGTAGGCCTCGCGGAGGGCGGGCAGGGACGACTTGGGCGCGTCCGTGTCCTCCTCCGGTACGTCGTCGGGGGCGCCCGCGATCTCGGAGCGCTCGGCGCGCAGGGCCCGGGCGGTGCGGCGGGCGTCGTCGGCGGCCCGCTGGGCGGCTCGGCGGTCCTCGTCGGCGACCCGGGCACGCTCCAGGCACGCCTGGGCGCGGGTCTCCGACTCGGCGGCCTCGTCGGCGAGTTCACGGAGCTTGACCTGCCAGCCCGCGCGCTCGCGCAGCCGGAAGGCGAGCCCGGCGAGGGCGTCGGCGGCGCGCCGGGCCTTCTGCGCGGCCTCCTGCCGCTCGTCGCGCACCTGCGCGGCCTCGGCGGCGGCTTCGTCCGCCTCGGCCCGCGCGGTGCGCGCCTCCGCCAGCTCGGCCTCGGACTCCTCGGCGAAGGCGCGTGCCTCCTCGGTCGCCCGAGCGAGCTCGGTCAGCCGGCCGGCCGGGCAGCCGGTACGCCAGGAGGCGAGCCGCGCGGCCAGCTCCCGGTCCTTGCCCAGCCGGGCGGCGAGCGCCCGGATCTCCTCGTCCCGCTCGGTCGCCCGCGCACGCAGCGCCTGCCGCTCCTCGTCGGCGGCGTGCTCGTCGTGCATGGCCGGGTTCGGCGGGACGAGGAAGACCTGGGCAGCGCCCCCGGGGGTCGCGTCCTCGGCCGGGGTGGGGGCGAGCAGCGCGGCGGCGGTACCGACGGCGACGGCGGACCGCGGCAGCAGGGCGGCCTCGCCGAGCACCTCGCGGGCACGCGCATGGGTGTCGGGGTCGGTGATGATCACGCCGTCGACCAGCTCCGGGCGGGCGGTGAGCACGCGCGCGTGGTCGGCGGGGTCGACGGCCTGGGCGAGGTAGCGCCAGCCGGGCAGCGCGGGGATGCCGTGTTCACCCAGGTATTCGACGGTGGCGAGGACGTCGGGTCCGGGCGGCAGCAGCCCGCCGTCGCCGAGGGCACCGAGGATCCGGGAGTCGTCGGCGGCGGCGGTGCGCAGCTCGAAGAGGTGTCGCTCGGCGGTGGAGACCGCGTCGTCGAGGAGCTCGCGCAACTCGTCGGCGAAGCGGTCGAGTTCCTCGGGTGTGAGGAAGCCGCCGCCCGGACCGGCCGAGGGGGCGGGGTGGGTGTCGCTGTGGTGCCGGGGCTGGGGGATGCCGGGACGTACGTCGTCGCCCACGAGGCTCAGCAGCTCCGTGAGCCGCTGCTCCGCCGCGAGGGACTCGGCGAGGCGGCGCTCGGCCTCGTAGGAACGCTCGGCCGCGGTCGCCGCGTCCGCCGCGCGGGCCGCCGTCAGCTCGGCGCGGGACTCGGCGGCGGCCGCCTCACGTGCGTGTTCGGTGGCTTTACGGGAGGCTTCGCGCGCCGCGTCCCACGCGGCCACGGCGGTCTTCTCGGCGTCGTTGGCCGCGAGGGCCGCGCGTGCGGGGTCGGCGTCGGGTGCGCTGTCGTCGAGCCATCCCGCGCGCACCGCCTCTGCGGTCTCCTGCTCGACCTCGGTCAGCCGCTGGCGCAGATGCCCGGCCTCGCTGCGGGCTCGCTGGGCCTCGGTGGCGGCGGCGGTCGAGTCGCGGTAGGCGGAGTCGCTGACCTCCTGCAGGGCGGCCGAGCGCTCCTCCTCCTCGTTGGCGAGGTTCTCGGCGCTCTCCGCGGCGGCGTGCAGGGCCCGCACCAGGTCGACGGCGGCCTTGGCGCGGGCGGCGAGCGCGGGGGCCGCGTCCCGTTCGGCCTCCTGGATCGCGGCGGCCACGCGGGCGACGCGGTCGGCGGCGGAGCGGTGGCGCAGCACTGCCTCGGCGGCCTGCCAGGCGGAGTGCAGGGTGCGCGCGTCGGCGAGCTCGCGTTTTTGCGCGGCGGCCGACTTCTCGGCGCCGGCGAGCGCCAGGGAGGCGTGCCGGTAGGCGAGTTCGGCGGCGATCAGCGCGCTGCGCTCGCGGGCGCCCTCGGAATGTGTCACCGCGTACGCGGCGGCTGTCACCCGCTGGGCGAGGTCGGCGGCCCGCACCCGTTCCCGCACGCCCCGCGCGGACAGCCGCCGGGCCAGGTTGCGGGTGCGGCGCTCGGCGCCGGCGTGGATGTCACGCGCGCGTGAGCGGGCGTCGGCGGCCTCGACGATCCGGCCGAGCAGGTCGACGGACCCGGCGGTGAAGTCCCGTTCGGCGATCAGCTCGGCGCGCCGGCCCAGCTTGCTGCCGAAGCCGCTGACCAGGTCGGCGAGTCCGTCGGTGTCGCGGGTGTCGGTGACGGCGCGCAGCAGCAGGTCGGTGAAGTCGGAGTCCTTCTTCACCGCGAACAGGCCGGCCGCCTCGCCCTCGTCGGCGTTCATCTCCCGCTGGTAGCGGAAGAGTTCGGGGTCGAGGCCGAGCTCGCCGAGGTGCTCGATCCACCGGTCGTGGATCTCCTCCCAGTGCACCTCCAGGTGCGGGTACGCCTTGCCCGCCTCGGTGAGGGCGTCCCGGAAGCCCTTCATCGTGCGGCGGCGGCCCTGGGCGCCGGACGCGCCCTCGACGGGCGGCCGTACGGCGGTGGACTCGGCGACGGGGAGGTTGTCGAGGCTCAGTCCGGGGCCGGGCCGGAACGAGTACCAGGCCTCGGCGAACTTGCGCGGGTCGTTGGACACCTGCCGTCCGCGCCACTCGCTGACCTTGCCGACGACGACGCACTCGCCGGTCAGCACGTGCTGCCACTCCAGTGCCACGTGCCCGCAGTCGTCGGCGAGAAGGAACTTGCGCAGCACGCCGGAGCTGGCGCCGCCGAGGGTGTTGCGGTGCCCCGGCAGCATCACGGAGAAGATCAGCTTGAGCAGGACGGACTTGCCGCCGCCGTTCTCCAGGAAGAGCACGCCGGCGGGCGCGGGACGGCGCGGCGGACCGACCGGCTCCTCCGCGAAGAACTCCGCCTGGGTGGGCGCGGGTTCGGGCACCGGGTCGCCCACACCCCGCAGGTCAAGCACGGTGTCGGCATAGCGCGCACCGGCGGGCCCGATCGAGTAGAGGCGGACCCGGGACAGCTCGTACATGGCGGACTCTCGCGTGAATTCTTCGGCAGGTCGGGATGGTTCAGGAGTGGAAGGGCAGTCCGGCGTCGGCCACCAGGTCCAGGTCCTCGGTGTCCTCGGCGGGCAGCAGGCTTGCCGTGCCGTCGGTGACCGGGACCACGCCCAGTTCGAGGAGTTCGGCCATGGCGGCGCTGCCCGCGAGGTCGCGCACCTGGAGCTGGTAGCGGGCGGTCGTGCGGTAGGTGCCGCCGCCCTCGTCGCCCGTGCGCTGCAGGAACCCGGATTCGGTGAGGAACCCCACGGCCTTCGCCACGATGCCCGTGGTCGAGGCGGCCGGCCGGCGCGCGTCCTTGGTGGCGCCGGTCGCGCTGCGCCTGGCCCAGATCCGCCAGGCGGCCTCCAGGCCGGGGGCGTCGGTGACCGGGTCGGTGTTCTCGCCCAGTTCCTCGGCGCGTTCCTCCAGACGTCGGCAGGCCTGCCGGACGAAGGCGTCGACACCGTTGACGGTGACGCGTCCGATATAGCCGTCGTCGGCCAGGTCCTCCGGGCGCGGGAACGCGAGCGCGGCGACGGCGAGATGAGCCAGTCCGTGCAGGAACCTGTCCCCCGAGTCCGCGGACGTGCGACGCGCGTAGTCACCCATGCGGACGGCGAACACCGAGTCCTCGGCGGCCGTCACGGCCATGCCCGCACGGGGGGAGACCTCCAGCACCACGAGTCCGAGTCCGGTGGCGACCGCGTCGGCCAGCCGCGCGAACGGCGGGTCCTCGCGGTAGCGGCGCAGCAGATCGGTGTACTCCTGGTCGCGGGCGGGCTGGAGCCTCGGCTGCAGCCCGAAGGAGACGAGCCGCGCCGCGTCGGCGGCGTCGGCGGGTGTGACGGCGGAGCCCGCCGGCGCGGCGGCAGGCTCGGGCTCACTCCAGTCGACGTGCTCGGTCACGGCTGTCGCTCCTTGTCGATGGCATGCTCACATTCGTACGTACTGCGCGCGGCGGTGTTCACACGGCCTCCGTCCGGTCCGCCGCCATGCCCGCCGCGTCCAACAGGGCGGTGCCGACGATGAGATCGGCCCCGCCGAACTCCGGATCGTCGAGTTCGGTCCCGTCGTCCACGGCGAACAGCAGCTTCTCCTCGCCCTGCCGGTAGGCGGTCCCCACCGGCGGGCTGGCCGCGTGCACCGCCAGCAGCGCCACCAGGTAGGGCAGGTCCGGGTCCTGCCGGCGCGCCTCGGCCAGCAGTCCGGACAGCCGTCGGGGCGCGTCCGCCGGGAGATCCAGCAACCGCGTCGCCGCCGTCAGCTGCTCCTCGCTGAACCGGCTGTCGTCCGGTGTGGCGATCAGGTCGGGTTCCGGCATCTCGGCGCCCAGGTGCTCCCGCTCCACCGGCGGTGTCAGCAGTATGTCGACGAGGTCGACGACCCGGACGGACACCGGTGTGCGCAGACCCGTACCGCGCGCGAAGAAGGCGTCCGTGACCCGGGTCGCCTGCTCCACGGGCAGGGGGAGGACGGGCGCGACGAGGTGTCCGTACAGGTCCAGGCCCGAGGTGGTCAGGGGTGTGGCGAAGGCCTGCCGGTCCTGCTCGGCGCGGAACAGCGGTCCGGCCTCCAGCAGGCGGGACTGCAGTTGGGTGTGCCGCCGGATGCAGTCCTTGACGATGTCGACCAGTTCGGCGGCCCGTCGCTTGTGCCCGGGGTCCTCGGTCTCGTCGCGTGCCTTGCGGATGTTGATGAGGATCGCGTTCTCGTGGCGGTACCGGTCGGCCACATGGTCCAGGGCCTCGGCGATCATGTCGGGCACAGCGCTCAGCCAGTCCACCGCGCGGACGTTGCGCCGGGTCGCCTCCAGGGCGCGGCGCAGGGTCTCCGAGTACTGCACGGTGCGGTACCGGGCCTGCTCGGCGGCGAGCTGGGCGTCGGCGAGGCGGCCGCGGTTGATGAGCACCTCGAGCTTGACCTCGGCGGCGATCTGGGCGCTGGTGACATCGGTGTCGAGGGCGCCGACGAGGACGTTGACGGCCTCGTCGGTCGTGCGCAGGTAGACGGTGCCGCCGGGGCCCGGGACCTCCTCGATCAGCTTGAAGTCGTAGTCACGGCGCACGTATGTGCCGTCCGGCGCGAACGTGCCGTACACCGCGCGGAAGCCGCGGTCGACGCTGCCGACGTTGATCAGGTTCTCCATGACCCAGCGGGCCACCCGCTCGTGCTCGGCGACGGGCCGCTGCGGGGCCTGGGCGGCGATGCGCGGGACGAGCCGGGCCACGATCTGCTCGTGATCGGCGCCGGTGTCGAAGTCCATGTTCAGCGTGACGAGGTCGATGGCCGCGAGGGCCACTTCCGCCATGCCGTACACCGAGTACTCGCCCGCCAGGTTGGCCTTGCGCACGTCGAGGTCGTGCAGCGGCGCGGTGCAGGCGAGCGCGCGCAGCCGCCGGGCCAGCCCCTCGTCGGCGGCCGGACCCGGCGCAGGGCGCGGCCCCGCGCTGAGCTGGGGCGGAACGCTGTCCGTCGATGCAGGCGAAGTCACGGTGCACAGACTAGGTCCTCGGTCTGACAACGACCCAAACGACGCAGATGCCCTCCCCCGTCACCGGGCGCCCTGGCACCACCGACAGGGCTAGCCGTCCTCCCCGACGCGCCGGCGATAGACCTCGACGACCCGTGCGAGTGCGTCGTTGAGGTAGACCGCGAGCAGTTGCTCCGCCTCCCGCTTGTCCCCCGCCCGCAGCGCCTCGAGGATCTGCTGGTTGCGCCCGAGGTACGGCTCGTGCAGGGCACGCGGGTCGTCCACGACGTGGAAGGCCAGCCGCAGTTCGGCGAAGACACTGCGCATCAGCTCGTCGGTGCGGTCGCTCCCGGCGAGGGCCACCAGCTCCCGGTGGAAGTGGATGTTGGCGGTGGCGACGCCCTGCCAGTCGCCTTCGTGCGCGCTCCGCTGCCCCTCCGCGACCGCCTCGGCCAGCCCGCCGAGGGCGTAAGGCGGTTCACCGAGGCTGCGCACGATGGCGCACTCGACGAGGGCGCGGGTGCGGTAGATGTCCTCGACGTCCTCGACGGCCAGGACCCGGACGAACACGCCCCGGTTCAGCTCGTGGACGAGCAGCCGTTCGTGGGTGAGCAGCCGGAACGCCTCGCGCAGCGTGTTGCGGGAGACGCCGAGCGCCCCGCCGATGCTGTCCTCCGACAGCCGGGTGCCGGGCGGGAAGTAGCCCTCGGCGATACGGCTCCTGAGGATGTCCGAGACCCGCTCGGCGGTACTGGTGCGCCCCAGGAGCGCGCGGTCGTCGGCCAGTCCTGTCAGCTGCTCTGCCATGCCTGGAATTCAACCCCAGGCAGAAGAACGAGACAACATGGGTATTGAAGGATCGTTGAACGATCCCCTACGGTACTCGACACCGGTTCGCTTCTCAGCACCCTCCGTCCTCCCTCTGCGAGGTGCCCATGAGCACGACCCCTCCACCACAGTCCGTGACTCCCGGCGTACAGCCGACGCAAGGCGAACGCAGCGCCGAAGACGGCCCGTTGGGCTGGCTGCACGCTCTCGGTCCGCGCGGTCGCCGCGCCTTCGCCGGTGCTTTCGGCGGATATGCCCTGGATTCCTACGACTACTTCACGCTGCCGCTGAGCATGGTGGCGCTGGCGGCGTACTTCGGTCTGGACAGTGGTCAGACGGGCCTGTTCACCACCGTCACGCTGGTGGCCTCCGCGATCGGCGGTGCCGTGGCGGGCGTGGTGGCGGACCGGGTCGGCCGGGTCAGGGCCCTGATGATCACGGTGATCACGTACGCCGTCTTCACCGTGGCCTGCGGCTTCGCGCCCACCTACGAGACGCTGCTGGTCTTCCGGGCCCTGCAGGGCCTCGGCTTCGGCGGCGAGTGGGCGGTCGGAGCGATCCTGGTGGCCGAGTACGCGAGCGCCAGAAACCGGGGACGCACCCTCGGCGCGATCCAGAGCTCATGGGCCGTCGGCTGGGCGCTGGCCGCGGTCGTCTACACGCTGGTCTTCTCCTACGCCGGTGACGACCTGGCCTGGCGCGTGATGTTCTGGACCGGCGCGCTGCCCGCCCTGCTGGTGGTGTGGCTGCGCCGCCGGGTGCACGACGCCCCCGAGGCGACCGCGGCCCGTGAACGCAGCCCGCAGCGCGGGTCGTTCACGGCCATCTTCCGGCCGGGACGGGACGGGGCGCCCGGGCTGCTGCGTACGACGGTCTTCGCGGGCCTGCTGTCCACGGGCGTGCAGGGCGGCTACTACACGCTGGCGACCTGGGTGCCGACGTACCTGAAGAGCGAGCGCGGCCTGTCGGTCGTCGGTACCGGCGGCTATCTGACGTTCCTGATCTCCGGTGCCTTCCTCGGCTACCTGACCGGCGGTTACCTCACCGACCGGCTGGGCCGGCGGCGCAACATCTGGCTCTTCGCGCTGCTGTCGGCCGTCTGCATCCTGGCCTATGCGAACATCCCCAGCGGCGCCAACACCCTCCTGCTGGTGCTCGGTTTCCCGCTCGGCTTCTGCATGTCGGCCATCTTCAGCGGCTTCGGCTCCTACCTGAGCGAGCTGTACCCGACGGCGGTGCGCGGCACCGGGCAGGGCTTCACGTACAACACCGGCCGCGCGGTGGGCGCGGTCTTCCCGACCCTGGTGGGCTTCCTCGCCGACAGTTGGGGTGTGGGCGGCGCGCTGGTCTTCGGCGCGATCGGGTACGGCATCGCGGCGCTGGCCCTGTTCGGGCTGCCGGAGACGCGAGGAACGGAGCTGCAGTGACCACACCGGACCGCATCGAGGACCGCCCCCTGATCCTCGCCGAGGAGCACGCGCACGCGTGGAGCCCGAAGGCGGCGCGGGCCCGCTTCCGCGAGGGCCTAGCGGGCCCGACAGCCGGGGTCGCCGCGGGTCACACCCAGGCCAACCTGATCTCGGTGCCCGCCGACTGGGCCTACGACATGCTGCTCTTCTGCCAGCGCAACCCCAAGCCCTGTCCGGTGCTCGACGTGACGGACGCCGGTTCGTTCACCACCGTCCTCGGCGAGGGCGCGGACCTGCGCACCGACCTGCCGCGCTACCGGGTGTGGCGGGACGGCGAGCTGGTGGACGAGCCGACCGACGTGCTCGCCCACTGGCGCAGCGACCTGGTCTCCTTCCTGATCGGTTGCAGCTTCACCTTCGAGTGGGCACTGGCCGAGGCCGGTGTGCCCATCCGCCATCTCGAGCAGGGGCGCAACGTGCCGATGTACGTCACCGGCCGTCGGTGCCGCCCGGCCGGGCGGCTGCGCGGTCCGATGGTGGTGTCCATGCGCCCGGTTCCGCCGGAGCATCTGACGGCCGCGATCCGGGAGAGCAGCCGGCTCCCGGCCGTGCACGGCAGCCCCGTGCACTGCGGCGATCCGTCGGCACTGGGCATCGACGACCTGGGCCGGCCGGACTTCGGCGATCCGGTGACCGCCGAGCCGGACGACATCCCGGTCTTCTGGGCCTGCGGAGTGACCCCGCAGGCCGCCGTGATGGCCTCCCGGCCGCCGTTCGCCATCACCCACGCGCCGGGACAGATGTTCCTCACCGACGCCCGCGACGAGCAGTACCGCCTGTTCTGACCGCACCGCCTGTTCCTGGCACCGCCTGTTCCGAGCGCACCGACACGAAAGGCACGGAAGAAGACCCATGACCGTGATCGATCTGAACGCCGACCTCGGCGAGGGCTTCGGCCGCTGGCGGCTGACCGATGACGAACGCCTGCTGTCCGTCGTCACCAGCGCCAACGTGGCCTGCGGCTTCCACGCCGGGGACGCGGCCACCATGCGCCGGGTGTGTGAGCTGGCGGCCGAGCGCGGCGTGACGATCGGCGCGCAGGTCTCCTACCGGGACCTGGCGGGCTTCGGGCGGCGCGCGATGGACGTGCCGCCCGCGGAACTCGCGGCCGAGGTCGCGTACCAGATCGGCGCCCTGGAGGTCTTCGCGCGCGCGGCGGGTGCGCGCGTGGCGTACGTGAAGCCGCACGGCGCCCTCTACAACCGGGTGGTGCACGACGAGGAGCAGGCCGCTGCCGTCGTCGACGGGGTGCTCCTCGCGGACGCCACCCTCCCTGTGCTGGGCCTGCCCGGATCCCGGCTGCTGGACCTGGCGGGCAAGGCGGGTCTGCCCGCCGTCACGGAGGCCTTCGCGGACCGCGCGTACACCGAGGAGGGCACACTCGTGCCACGCGGCGGGGACGGTGCGGTGGTCAGCGACCCCGAAGCGGTCGTGGAGCGCTCCGTGGAACTGGCGCGCTACGGCACGGTCACCGCGCACTCCGGCACGCGCATAGAGGTCCGCGCCCGTTCCCTGTGCCTGCACGGGGACACGCCCGGCGCGGTCGAACTGGCCCGCCGGGTGCGCGAGCGGCTGGTCGCCTCCGGGGTGACCGTGGAGGCCTTCGCATGAGGACTGTGCCGGTCGGCGACCGCGGGCTGCTGGTCGAACTCGCCTCGGGCGAGGAGGCCCAGGCGCTGCACGCGGAGCTGCTGCGGCGCCGGGCGGCGGGTCTGCTGTCCGTCCGTGAGATCGTGCCCGCCGCCCGCACGGTGCTCCTCGACGGCCTCGACGACCTGGAGCGCCTGGCCGCCGAGCTGACTGCGGCGGACGTGCCGGCCGCTCCCCCACACGCGCGTGACGTCGTCGAACTCCCGGTCCGCTACGACGGCCCGGACCTCGCCGACGTCGCCGCTCACTGGAGGGTTCCCGAGCACGAGGTGGCGCGCATCCACGCGGCCACCGAGTTCACCGTCGCCTTCTGCGGCTTCGCTCCCGGCTTCGGCTATCTCACCGGGCTGCCGCCGCAGCACGAGGTGCCGCGCCGGACGACCCCGCGCACGTCCGTCCCGGCCGGTGCCGTGGCGCTGGCGGGCCCCTACACGGGTGTGTACCCGCGGTCGTCGCCGGGCGGCTGGCAGCTGATCGGCACGACGGACGCGGTGCTGTGGGACCACGCGCGCGTGCCGGCCGCGCTGCTGTCACCGGGCGCGCGCGTCCGCTTCGTACCGGTGGGGGACGCATGACCGACCGGGCGCTCGTCGTCGTACGGGCCGGGGCGCTGACCACGGTGCAGGACCGGGGGCGGCCCGGGTACGCCCACCTCGGTGTGCCCCGCTCCGGGGCGCTCGACCCGCCCGCGGCGGCGCTCGCCAACCGGCTGGTGGGCAACGCTCCCGACGCCGCCGTGCTGGAGACGACGCTCACCGGCTGCGCCCTGCGCCCGCGTTCGACGGTCGCGGTGGCGGTCACGGGTGCGCCGTGCTCCGTGCGGGTGGGCGGACGACCGGTCGCCTGGGGTGCTCCGGTCGTGGTGCCCGCCGGGCAGGTGCTGGAGGTGGGGACGGCCGAACGGGGAGTGCGCGGCTACGTGGGTGTGTGCGGCGGCATCTGCGTCGAGCCGGTGCTCGGCAGCCGTTCCACGGACCTGCTGTCCGGCCTCGGCCCCGCGCCGCTCGCGGACGGGACGGTTCTGCCGCTGGGAAACCCTTCTCCCGCCCACGCGCGCGTGGACGTCGCCCCGCAGCCGTCCCCGCCCGCCGAGCTCGTCCTGAGGGTCACGCTCGGTCCGCGCGACGACTGGTTCACACCAGGGGCCGTCCGCGACCTCACCGACCGTACGTTCCGGGTGTCGTCGGCGAGCAACCGCATCGGGCTGCGCACGGAGGGACCCGCGCTGGAGCGGGCCCGCCCCGGCGAACTGCCGAGCGAGGGCATGGTCCTGGGCGCGGTCCAGGTCCCGCCCGACGGCCGGCCGGTGGTGTTCCTGGCCGACCACCCGACCACCGGGGGCTACCCGGTGATCGCGGTGGTCCGTGCGGCCGACCTGCCGGCGGCCGCGCAGGCCCTGCCGGGCACTCCGGTCCGCTTCGTCGCCGTACGCCGCCGCTGAGCCGTACGCGGCGCCCGCCGCCGGGGCGTCACGCGGCGTCCGGCCGCTCCACCGCCGACAGGGCGGCGAGCGCCGCGGACACCGCGTGGGCGGCGCGCAGGTCGAGGCGGGCGCTGGTGCCGCGGGCCCGGTGGCGCAGCTCGTCGGCCGCCAACCGCAGCAACTGGGGCAGCAAGTCGGTGCAGCGGCGGGCCACCCAGCCTGTTCCGGCGGTGGCCAGCCACCGCAGGCTCGCCGACCGGGTCGGCGCGGGGCTCGCCGGCTCCGCCGACGGCGCGGGTCCGCTCGCCGTGCCCGACTCCGCGAGGAGCGCGTGGAACCGCACGGCGAGCTGCCGGTGCCCGCGCTCGCCCGGGTGCAGCCGGTCCGCGCTCCACAGCGCGCGGTCGGAGAGCCAGGCGCCGTCCGAGGCGTGCAGATGGACGGCCCCGTACCGATCGGAGAGCGCATGCACCACCGCGTTGACCGCCCGTTGCCGCCGGGCCAGCGCGCCGGGCAGCCCCAGCATCGCGCCGGGGTCCGGCAGACAGGCCGTGAGGACGGTCGCGCCCCGGCCGGTGAAGGCCGCGTAGACCTCGTCCAGCCGGGCGGCCACCGCGTGGATGTCGAACGTGCAGCGCAGGGTGTCGTTGACGCCGATGACGACCGACACCAGATCCGGGCGCAGTGCCAGCCCGGCCGGGGTCTGCCGCTCCAGCACGTCCCTCGTCTGCGACCCGCTGACCGCGAGGTTGGTGAACTCCACCGGTCCCTCGGCGAGCCCGTCGGCCAGCAGCGCGGCCCAGCCGCGCCACACGTCGCCGACGGGGTCGCCCACGCCCTCGGTGAGCGAGTCCCCGAGGGCCACGAAGCGGAGGGGTCTCATGCGACGCCCTCCACGACGCCAGGGCGGGAGGCCGTGGGGCGGGACAGCACCGTCGCGTCGTGAGCCGCCAGGAACGCCTCGACCGCCGCGCCCCATCCGAAGCACTCCGCACGCGCGCGTGCCGCCTCCCGCCGCTGCGGCGCCGAGTGTTCCAGGAGCAGTTCCACGGCGTCCGCGAAGGCCTCCCCGCGGTCGGGTGCCGCGGCCCCCGCGGAGCCTATGACCTCCGGCAGCGCGGACGACGCGCTGACCACCACGGGCGTGCCGCACGCCATGGCCTCCAGGGCGGCGAGCCCGAAGGTCTCGGCGGGCCCGGGTGCCAGGCACACGTCCGCGGAGGCCTGCAGCGCCCCCAGCAGAGCCCGGTCCGACACGTGCCCCAGGAAGGCCACCGGCAACCCGCGTTCCCGCGCCCGCTGTTCCAGGCGACCCCGCAGCGGTCCGTCACCGGCCACCACGAGCACCGCCCGCCGTCCTCGCCGGCGCAGCGCGTCCAGCGCGTCGAGCGCCGTGCCGGGCCGTTTCTCGACGGACAGCCGGGAGCACATCACCAGCAGCGCCTCGCCGGCGCGCGCGTGCCGGGCACGCAGGCCCGGGTCGTGCAGGGAGGGGTGGCGTTCCATCAGGTCCACGCCCAGCGGGGCCCGCACGACGTTGCGGGCGCCGATCCGGACGAACTCCCGCTCGGCGAACTCGGTGGTGCACACGACCCGCGAGTACACGTGCGCGGTACGGATGTTGAGGGCGTCGGCGGCCCGCCGGGAGAGGTCCTCGGGCACGCCCCAGGTGCGCAGCACTCCGTCGGCGGTCTCGTGGGACACCATGACGGCGGGGACCCGGGCCCGCCGGGCCCACTTGCCGGTCCACCGCAGCGTCGTGCGGTCGGACACCTCCAGGCGGTCCGGGGCGAGGCGCTCCAGCAGGGCTGCGACGCGCCGCTTGTCGGTGAGCACGCGGTAACCGCCGGTGCCGGGCAGCAGCGGCCCGGGCAGGGTGATCACGCGGCCCTGCTCGGTCTCCCGGTCGGTGTGGCGCTCGTCGGGGACGACGAGGACGGGTTCGTGGCCCGCCGCCCGGTACCCCCTGCCGAGTTCCCGCAGGGCGGTGCGCAGTCCGCCCGAGGCGGGGGCGACGAAGTTGGCGAGCCGCACGATCCGCAGGGGCTCGGTGCCGGTGCTCATGCCGCCACCGCCGTCCGCCGCGCGGCGAGGACGTCCTCGTAGTGCGCGATCAGCTGGTCGCCGACCGCCGCCCAGGTACGTCCCTCGACCATGGCCCGGCCCGCGGTGCCGTACGCGCTGCGCAGCGCCGGGTCGGTGGCCAGCGCGGCCACCGCCTCCCGTACGGCGTCGGCGTCGCGCGGCGGTACCAGCAGCCCGGTGCTGCCGTGGGCGACCAGGTCGAGCGGGCCGCCCGCGGCGGGCGCGACGACCGGCACACCACTGGCCATGGCCTCCTGGACGGTCTGGCAGAACGTCTCGAAGGGGCCGGTGTGCGCGAAGACGTCCAGCGAGGCGAAGATCCGGGCGAGTTCGTCACCGGTGCGGCGGCCCAGGAAGACGGCGCCCGGCAGGGCCTCGGTCAGCTGCGCCTGGCTGGGCCCGTCGCCCACGACGACGACCCGTACGCCCTCCAGGCCGCAGACCCCGGCCAGGAGTTCGACCTGCTTCTCGGGGGCGAGCCGTCCGACGTAGCCGACGATCAGCTCGCCGTTCGGGGCGATTTCCCGGCGCAGCGCCTCGTCGCGCAGATCTGGCCGGAAACGGACGGTGTCCACACCCCGCGGCCAGAGCCGTACCCGAGGTACGCCGTGCGCCTCCAGGTCGTGCAGGGCGGCGCTGGAGGGGGCGAGGGTGCGGTCGGCGGCGGAGTGGACGGAGCGGATCCGCCGCCAGGCGGCCGCCTCACCCGCGCCCATGTAGGTGCGGGCGTATCCGGCCAGGTCGGTCTGGTAGACGGCGACGGCCGGGACGCCCAGCCGGGCGGCTGCAGCCATGCCGCGGACGCCGAGGACGAAGGGGCTGGCGAGGTGGACCAGGTTGGCGCGGTGCTCGGTGACGGCCGCGGCGAGGCGTCGACTGGGGAGGGCGACGCGGACCTGGGGGTAGCCGGGGAGCGGGAGGGAGGGGACGTGGACGACGGGGCACGGCGCCGCGAGGGCGTCGGCCTTGACACCGGGCGCGGGGGCCGGTGCGACGACGAGCGGAAGGTGACCGCGATCTACGAGGTGCCGGGCGGTCTGGAGCGCGCAGTGGGCCACGCCGTTCACATCGGGGGGAAAGGATTCGGTCACGATGACGACACGCATACCGGTGTTGTCGCCGCGCCGGACGTGGCCGCGTCAACGTGGATCTTTCCGGCCGAGGAACGTCCTGTGAGCGTTGCGCTGCACACCCGAGCGGGTCGGACGGTGTCCACGCCCCCCTGACCCGCGGGTCATCCGGCGTTCACACGGCGGGCCCCTCGGGGGCGATCCGGCTGCGCACGGCGGTCTGGACCTCGGCCTCCTCGGCGGGATCGGCGGCGAGCCGGCGCAGCTGCTCCACCACGCGGGCGTCGCCGGTCTCGGCGTGCCGGGCGGCGAGTTCGCGGGTGGTCTCCTCGCAGTCCCACAGGCATTCGACGGCGAATCCGGCGGGGAAGGAAGGGTCGGTGGCGGCCAGCGCGCGGGCGGCGCGGCCGCGGAGATGGGAGGAGGCCGTCTCGCGGTAGACATGGCGCAGGACGGGTGCCGCGCAAGCGATGCCGAGCCGTCCGGCGCCGTCGACGAGGGTCCACAGGGTCGGCGCGTCCGGGCCCTCGCCCCGTACCGCCTCACGGAGGGCACCCAGCACCAGGTCGCTGTCCCGGGCGCCGCCCCGGCAGGCGAGCATGCGTGCGGCGGCGGCTCCGAGGGCGTCGGGGCGGTGGGCCCACCCGCGTGCGCGGTCGACGGCGGCGACGCTGCGCATCCGCTCGAAGGCGTCCAGGGCCGCCTCCACGACGGGCACCGTGCCGTCGGCGACCGCGGCCTCGATGAGACCGAGGGCGGCGGGGTCGTTGCTGTCGGCGAGGTAGCGCAGGGCGGTGCACCGGGCTCCCTCGGTCCCCTCCCTGGCCGCCTGGACGATCTCCGGCCGGTCCTCGGGACCGGCGACGGCGACCAGGCAGCGGGCGGCGGGGACGTGGAGGGCGGCACCGCGCTCGATCCCCTGCTGGGCCCATTCGAAGACGGCCCGTACGCTCCAGTCCGGGCGGGGCCCGCTGGGCCGCAACTGCCGCTGCCAGCGGTCGAAGCAGCCGGCCTCCTGGGCGGCACGCACGCGGGTGGCGATCGATTCGCGCGGGTCCTCCGCCCACAGCCGCCACGGCCGGGGCTCGAAGGCGTCGCGCACTGCGGCGGCCAGTTCGGCCTCGCCCTCGGGGTCGGTGGCGAACCGCGCCAGGACGGGTGCGGCGAGGGCCCGCAGGGCCGCGTCGTCGTCGCGGAGCGCGAGTTCGTCGAGGGCCCAGGCCCAGTTGGCGCCGCGGGCCGCGTACCTGCGCAGCATTTCGAGTGCGTCCAGCCTGCCGTACGAGGCGAGGTGGCCGAGGACGGCGAGCGCCAGGCCGGTGCGGGACTCGTCGGTGTCGAGGGCGTCCTCGGGGTCGAAGAGGTGGGCCTCGACGGCGTCGAGTTCGCCGTTCAGGTCGAGGTACAGGCGGGCGTAGTAGAGGGAGCGGTTCTCCACCTGCCAGTCGTGGCGGGGATCGCGCAGCACACAGTGGTCCAGGGCCGCGAGCGCCTCGGCGCGCGGGGCGGTGAGCGCGTGCAGCGTGCCGTCGCCGCGGCCCCGCTGGAGCAGGCCGAGCAGCGTACCGCTGGGCGCTATGACCGGATCGAACATGGGAAACAGCCTCACATCAAGCGTCGACGCAACCGGGGAACACGCATTACCTGGCCGCGTGACACAACGTCGGGGCGCCCGCCGTCTCTTGCTTGCTGTAGACCATCTCTCTCTGCCTCTCGTCTGTGGCCCATGCGGACCGCATCACGGCCCGCGTGGTGCGGCAACACCTGCCCAGCCATCGCGTCCGTGAATCACGACGTCATGATGACCCGCGGTTTCCGCTGCCGCGACCGTATTTCCGGCGGCCCTTTACCGCCTCCCCCGTTTTCCGTGTCGTGCCTGGTCAGAATGTTCGGATCAGTGCGCGCCGAACAATTCCAGAAGTTCCCTCTTGCCGAACATACGGGCGGTGTCGACGGCCGACGGAGTCCCCGCTCCGGAGTCGGCGCCGCCTTCCAGAAGAACCTTGATCACATCCGTCTCGCCTTTGAAGACGGCCCCGGCGAGCGGGGTCTGGCCCCGGTCGTTGACCTGGTCGGCCGCCGCACCGCGGGCGAGCAGCGCGCGGACCGTGTCGGCGTGGCCGTGGTAGGCGGCGAGCATGATGAGCGAGTCGCCCCGGTCGTTGGTGAGGTTGGCCGGAACTCCCGCGTCGACGTACGCCGCGAGTTCCTCCGTCCGCCCCTGCCGGGCCAGGTCGAAGATCTTGGTCGCCAGCTCCACGACCTCGGGGTCGGGGGCTTCACTCATCGGCCGGACCGCCTCTCCTTGCGACTTCCGCGCATCGTTCGGGGACTGAGGGAGCGTACGGCAGCACGCGAACCGCCGCCGTACGAGTGAATCGCCAGCGTACTGGTTCCGGGGGGACATGACCCGATCTGCCCGAGGTAGAGATCACCCCGAGAGCATCGGTGCCCCCAGGAGGCACAGAGTCCGGTCCGACTGGCCGCACACCGCTCGACCAGCCGGGCGAAAACCACCGCATTTCACCCAGTTGCACCTTTTATCGTATGGATACATGCTGTGATCCTGGAAGAACTCAGGGTGACTGTCCCCCTCGACACCAGGAGACCTCCAATGATCCTCTCCATCTCAGGCGTCGTCCTGCTCGGCACCGTCGTCTTCCTCTACTTCCGCAAGGACGGGCTCAAGGGCTCCCACGCCTGCGCCTCGGCGCTGTTCGGCTTCTACCTGGCGAACACGGCCATCGCACCGAGCATCAGGGCCGGCGGCGAGAGCCTGGCGAGCCTCCTGGGCGGTCTCAAATTCTGACCGCCCCGACGCCGACCGTCCCGTCCGCACGCATCCTGAGGAGACAGCAGTGGCCCGGCGTCCCCTTCCCCGCATTCTGCGCACCGGCAGCGCACAGATCGCCAGGAGCCGGGAGCTGGCCCGGACGGCGGCCGACAGCGCCACCGACGTCCTCCACCCGTTGATCACCATCACCCGCGGGCTGCGCCGAATGGCCTCGGCCGGCCGGCGCAGGTGGGCCGGAACACCCAAGGACAGGCGCGGGCCGCTGTTGTTCCTGGCGGCCTCTGCGGTCATGGTCGTGACCCTGGTGCCGTACGGGCCGCTGCTCGCCACCGGCACACTGATGGCGGCGGCGGCCTGGCACGGCCGGGACCGGGCTCCGCAGGAGTCCGAAGGGCCCGACGAGTCCCGGACGCAGCGGCTGAGGTCGCTGTACGAGGCCCTGGTGCCGTACTTCTCGACCGCCGAGGACCCCGCTCCGCTGTACGCGCACGGCGGGGACTGGGAGCTGGCCTTCATCGCTCACGAGTTCGACGACGCGGGGCGCGTCGGGCACCTGGTGATCCGGTACCCGGCGTACTTCACGGACGGTGAACCGGAGGCCCGCGCACGGATCGAGGCGCTCCTCGCCGCGAAGGCCGGGCGGGGCCGCGAGTACCACTTCAGGTGGGACGAGGAGGGCAACGAGCTGACCGTCACCGCCCTGGCCCCCCTGCCCGCCGACATCCGCGCCCAGCGGTTCGTCACCGCGCCCGGTGAGACGGTCCTCGGCTTCACCGACCCGGCGGAGGTCCAGCGCACGCTTCCCCTCTCCTACGGCGAGGAACAACTCGACGTCCCTCCCGTGGTGTGGCGCACCGGCCTGCGCTCGACCGAGCCGCACCTGCTGGCCATGGGCCGGCCCGGCAGCGGCACCTCGACCCTGCTCCGGTCCATCGCGCTCCAGGCCCTCCAGTACGGTGACGTGCTCATCGTCGACGGGGGCGGCACCGGCGAGTACGCCTGTCTGACCGGACGCGACGGGGTGCTCGCGGTGGAGTGCGGGCCGACCGGGGCGCTGGCCAGCCTGGAGTGGGCCGCGCACGAGACGGAGCGGCGGCTCGTCGCCGTCAACCGCGCGCGGCAGGCGGGACATCCGCCGCCGGACGACACCAGGCGGCCGCTGTGGATCCTGCTGGACCGGCCGAGCGCCTTCGTCCATCCGACGGCGGACGGGCACAAGGATCCGCAGACGCTGCTCCAGGTGCCGCTGCGGCACGGCCGGGCAGCCCAGGTGACCGTGGTCGTGGCCGAGCAGTTCGACGGTGCGGACGCCTTGAGCGAGGGAGTACGGCAGCACACACGCGCGCGTGTCGTGCTCGGGCCCGCGACGGCGGAGCAGCTCGTCGACGTCCTGGGTGTGCCGCCGCACACGACTCCGCCCGCGCAGGTCCCCCCGGGGCGGGGGTACGCGCGCCTGGGCGACGGCCCGGTGCACCGACTGCAGGTGCCGGCGACACCCGATCCCTACGACGACGCCACCAGCGACGCCGACCGGCAGGCGGTGACGGCGTTGCTGCCGCCGCGGACGACGCCGGCGGACGGCGAGGCGGTGCCGCTGGAGAAGGAGCCTGTGCCCACGGAGGCCATGCTCGCCGAGAGGTCCTGAGCCCCGCTCGCGCCCCGCGCCCCTCTACAGCTCCCTACGCCACGAACGTGCGCGGCGACTCCGATCCGTTGCTCGCGCCGGTCTCCACCAGGTGCGCGGCGGCGGCCAGCCGGGTCGCCGCCTCCTCCGCCACCGCTCCCCCGACCGTGAACGGGAGCCGCACATACCCCTCGAACGCGCCGTCGACCCCGAAGCGCGGGCCCGAGGGGACCCGTACACCGACCCGCTCCCCGGCCACCGCGAGTCGCGAACCCGACAGGCCGCCGGCACGCACCCACAGCGTCAGGCCGCCCTTGGGCACCTGGAACTCCCAGGTGGGCAGTTCACGGCGGATCGCGGTGACCAGGGCGTCGCGGTTCTCGCGCGCCTGGGCACGGCGCAGGTCCACCGCCTGTTCCCAGCCACCGGTGCTGAACAGCCAGTTGACGGCGAGTTGCTCCAGGACGGGGGTGCCCAGGTCGGCGTAGGCGCGCGCCGCGACCAGGCTGCGGATCACGTCCGGGGCCGCCCGTACCCAGCCGATGCGCATGCCGGCCCAGAATGCCTTGCTGGCCGAGCCGACGGTGATCACCGTGGAGCCCGCCGGGTCGAAGCCGCACACCGGACGCGGCATCTCGACGTCGTCCAGCCACAGAGCGCTCATCGTCTCGTCGGCGACGAGCACGGTGCCGGCCGAACGGGCCGCGTCCACCAGCCGACGCCGCTGGTCCTCGTCGGCGAGCGCGCCGGTGGGGTTGTGGAAGTCGGCGACGACGTACGCGAGCCGAGGCGCGGCGTCCCGCAGCACCTGGCGCCAGCGGTCCATGTCCCACCCGCTGAGCCCCTCGCCCATGGCGACCGGCACGAGCCGGGCACCCGCCTCCCTCATCAACTGCAGGATGTTCGCGTACGACGGCGACTCCACGGCGATGCGTTCACCGCGCCCCGCGAAGAGGTGGCAGATCGCGTCGATGGCGCCCATCGCACCGGTCGTCACCATGATCTGCTCGGGCATGGTCGGGATTCCGCGCGAGGTGTACCGCTCGGCGATCATCGAGCGCAGCGCCGGGAGGCCCGCCGGGTAGTCGCCGTGCGTATGGGCGTACGGCGGCAGCTCCTCCAGGGCGCCCTGCACCGCCCGGGTGAGCCACGGTTCGGGGGCGGGCAGCGCCGCGCAGCCCAGGTCGATGATCGACCCCAGTGCCTCGGGCGGCAGCGGCTCCAGCCCGCGGGCCGGCAGGGGGTTGCCCGCCGGGACCGCCGTCCAGCTGCCCGCGCCACGCCGGGACTCGAGGAATCCCTCGGTACGCAGTGCCTCGTAGGCGGCGGCGACGGTGGTGCGGCTGACGGAGAGCGAGAGCGCCAGTTCGCGCTCGGCGGGCAGCCGGGCGGCCACCGGCACCCTGCCCTCCAGGACCAGCAACCGGATGCCGTCCGCGAGCGCGCGGTAGGCCGGGGGGCGGCGCGTGCCGGGGCCGGCCGGGCGGTCCTGCTGGGAGTTGAGCAACCGGGCGAGCTGCGCGGCACCCACCGCGGAGGTCCACTGGGCCATGACGATCAGTCCACCTTCCCCGGATTGGCCATGGATGGCTTCTCCTTGCAAGCCACAGAGTGACACGCACCAGTCCACTACCACCAGTCGGGGGGATCCGTGTCCACGAAGTCGTACACGAGGGCGTCCAAGAAGGCGTCTACGAAGTCGTCCATGAAGGCGTCCATGACCAAGCCGCACACGAGCAGGCGCCTGATCCAGCTGTATGCGGGGCTCGCGCTGTACGGCGGGAGTTCCGCGCTGCTCGTGAAGGCCGGTCTCGGACTCGAGCCGTGGAACGTCCTGCACCAGGGCCTCGCGGAACTGACGGGGCTGAGCATGGGCGGCGTGCTGACGATCGTGGGGCGCGGCGGTGCTGCTGCTGTGGATCCCGCTGCGCCAGCGGCCCGGCCTCGGCACGGTCTCCAACGTCCTGGTCATCGGGGCCGCCATGGACGCGTCCCTCTCCGTACTGCCCGATGCCCACGCCCTGGCCGTGAGGATTCCGCTCCTGGTGGCCGGTGTCGTGCTCAACGGCGCGGCGACCGGCCTCTACATCGCCGCGAACTTCGGCCCCGGCCCGCGGGACGGTCTGATGACCGGGCTGCACCGGCGCACGGGCCGCTCGATCCGGCTGATCCGTACGGCCGTGGAGATCACCGTCGTGGCGACCGGGTTCGTCCTGGGCGGCACCGTCGGTGTGGGCACCGTCCTGTACGCGCTGTCGATCGGCCCACTGGCCCAGTTGTTCCTGCGGGTGTTCGCCGTCCCGTCGGCATCCGGCGGCAGCACGGTGGTTGCCACCGGGTCACCCGAGGGGGTGATACTGCGCACGTGACGACGCTCATCCGCCACCCGTACCTGGACCATCCCGGGCCGATTCCCTTCGCCCACCGCGGAGGGGCCGCCGACGGCCTGGAGAACACCGTGGCGCAGATCCGGCGCGCGGTCGACCTCGGCTACCGGTACATCGAGACCGACGTGCACGCCACGGCGGACGGGAAGCTGGTCGCCTTCCACGACGCGACCCTGGACCGGGTCACGGACGGCGCGGGCCGGATCGCCGACCTGCCCTGGGAGGACGTCCGGCACGCGCGCGTGGCGGGCAGCGAGCCGGTGCCGCTCTTCGAGGAGCTGCTGGAGACCTTCCCGGACGTCCGATGGAACGTCGACTGCAAGGCGGAGCCCGCCCTGCGGCCGCTGCTCGCGCTGATCGAGAGAACAGACGCCTGGGACCGCGTTTGCGTCGGCTCCTTCTCCGAGGCGAGGGTGCTGCGCGCCCAGCGGCTGGCCGGGCCGCGGCTGGCCACGTCGTTCGGCACGCGCGGGGTGCTGAACCTGCGCCTGCGCTCGTGGGGACTGCCCGCGGCGGTACGCCGGTCCGCGGTCGCCGCCCAGGTGCCCGAGTCCCAGTCGGGTGTCCCGGTGGTGGACCACCGCTTCCTGCGGGTCGCCCACGCGCGCGGGCTGCAGGTGCACGTGTGGACGATCAACGAGCCCGAGCGGATGCACCGGCTCCTCGACCTCGGCGTCGATGGCATCATGACCGATCACATCGACACGTTGCGCAAGGTCATGGAGGACCGGGGCGTCTGGGTCTGAGCGGTCCGGAACCTCCCGGACCGGCCCCGAGTCCTGCGCACGGCACTTCGGCGGGGAAGCGAGGGCACGGGTGGGTACGGACACCGTGCAGGCCCGGGGGTCCGACGAGGACGCCGGGCTGCGGCGCGAGCAGCGCGGCTGGTACTTCTACGACTGGGCGTGCTCCGTCTACTCGACGAGCGTGCTGACCGTGTTCCTCGGCCCCTACCTGACGTCGGTCGCCGAGTCGGCGGCGGACGCGGACGGTTTCGTCCATCCCCTGGGCGTGCCGGTCCGGGCCGGGTCCTTCTTCGCGTACTCGGTGTCCCTGTCGGTGATCCTGGCGGTCGCGCTGATGCCCCTGGTGGGCGGCGCGGCCGACCGCACGGGACGCAAGAAGCCGCTGCTGGGTGCGGCCGCCTACGTGGGCGCGGCTGCCACGACCGGGATGTTCTTCCTGGACGGCGACCGGTACCTGCTGGGCGGCGTCCTGCTGATCGTCGCGAACGCGGCGCAGTCCGTGGCGATGATGCTCTACAACTCCTACCTGCCGCAGATCGCCCCGCCCGAGGAACGCGACGCGGTCTCCTCGCGCGGCTGGGCCCTCGGTTACGCGGCGGGCTCCCTGGTACTGATCGGCGACCTGGTGCTGTACTCCGGGCACGAGTCCTTCGGGCTCTCCGAGACGGCGGCGGTCCGGATCTGCCTGGCGTCGGCCGGCCTGTGGTGGGGTGCCTTCACGCTGGTGCCGCTGCGGCGGCTGCGCGACCGCCGGACGGGACCGGCGCGGGAGGCCACCGCGCCCGGACTCCGGCAGCTCGCGGCCACTGTCCGGAACATGCGCCGCCACCCGCTGACGCTCGCCTTCCTGCTGGCCTACCTCGTCTACAACGACGGCATCCAGACGGTGATCTCGCAGGCCTCGCTCTACGGTTCGCAGGAGCTGGGGCTGGGCCAGTCGACGCTCATCGGGGCCGTGCTCCTGGTGCAGGTGCTGGCGGTCGCGGGCGCACTGGGGATGGGGCGGCTGGCCCGGACGTACGGGGCGAGGCGGACGATCCTCGGTTCGCTGGTCGCCTGGACGGTCACCCTGGGGGCCGGGTACTTCCTGCCCGCCGGAGCGCCGGTCTGGTTCTTCGTGCTCGCGGCCGGGATCGGCCTGGTCCTCGGCGGCAGCCAGGCGCTGTCCCGGTCGCTGTTCTCGCACCTGGTGCCGCCCGGCAAGGAGGCGGAGTACTTCTCGGCCTACGAGATGAGCGACCGCGGGATGAGCTGGCTCGGCCCGCTGCTGTTCGGGGTCACCTACCAGCTGACGGGAAGCTACCGTTCGGCGATCGTGTCGCTCGTGGCCTTCTTCGTCATCGGGTTCGTGCTGCTCGCGCGGGTCCCGGTGCGGCGTGCGATCGGCGAAGCGGGAAACCCGGTTCCGGAGAAGATTTAGCACTCAACACGAAAGGGCGGTAGTGTACGCGTTTGGCCTGCCAGGCGTACCGTTACTGCGCGTCAAAGAAGCCGAAACGCTAGGTGACATCTGCTAGCAGATGTGACAAACCGGGCGCTGGTGGGTACAACAAGGGGCGGCTACGACGGCGACGCATGACCCGGAACGGGACTCGGAACGGGAATCTTTACCGCCGACCGGACGTTGACCGGATGACGACGACAGCGACACCTGTCCTGTGGGCGACAAGCCCGGGAGGCACGATTCATGAGTGAGCGAGCTCTTCGCGGTACGCGCCTCGTGGTGACCAGCTACGAGACCGACCGCGGCATCGACCTGGCGCCGCGCCAGGCCGTGGAGTACGCATGCGAGAAGGGGCACCGCTTCGAGATGCCCTTCTCGGTGGAGGCGGAGATCCCGCCGGAGTGGGAGTGCAAGGTCTGCGGAGCCCCTGCACTCCTGGTGGACGGCGACGGTCCTGAGGAGAAGAAGGCCAAGCCCGCGCGTACGCACTGGGACATGCTGATGGAGCGACGCACCCGCGAGGAACTCGAAGAGGTCCTCGAGGAGCGTCTTGCGGTACTGCGCTCGGGGGCGATGAACATCGCCGTTCATCCCCGCGACAGCCGCAAGAGCGCATAGTCCCTGCGGGGGCCGGCCGGTTCAGCGCACACGAGTAACCGCGGGCGCCGTACGTCATGTACGGCGCCCGCGGTTTTGTGTTCCGACGGATTCGGGCGGGGCGGGCGCTCAGCGGGTCAAGGGCGGCCGCTGCTCCTGCTGAGCGTCCTCCGGCTCGTGCCTGATCACTTCGCCCTGCACGATCTTGCCGTCGGGCCGATGCATCCGCGCCTGCTGGAACACGTCGCCGAGACCGCCGGGGGCGGACTCACGGAGCTTGCGGTCCAAGGCGCGCTCCGTGGAGCGACTCAGAGCCTTCTGGACCGGCGGCACCAGGAGCAGCAACCCCGCCACGTCCGAGATCAGGCCGGGGATGACCAGCAGCAGGCCGCCGAGCATCGTCAGGCCGTTGCCCGAGCCCTTGGCCGGCGTGCCGCCCCGTTGCAACGCCTCGTTGAGGTTCCGGAAGGCGCGGCGGCCCGCACGCTTGATGACCAGGGAGCCGGCGACGCAGCCCGCGACCAGCAGCAGGAACACCGCGAAACCGCTCACCGCGCCCGCGACCACGGTCAGCAGCCAGATCTCCAGCACCAGCCAAGCGGCGATCCCGAGCGGCAGGAACGTCCGCAGACGGGAGCGGCGGGGCCGTACGGTGGGCTGCTGGGAGCCCTGAGCGCCAGTCGTCATGCTCCCAGTGTGCCCGGATCCGGCTCAGCGCCGGATAAGGGGGCGGTCAGCGAGCCTGTCCGCCCTTGCCCGTGATCTTGCCGAGCCGGTCCCCCACGCCCCAGGCCGTGACCCGCCACAGCGCCTCCACGACGATGTCGCGGCTCATCTTGGAGTCGCCGAGCTCCCGCTCCACGAAGGTGATCGGCACCTCGACGACGTGATAGCCGGCCTTGACCGCGCGCCTGGCCAGGTCGACCTGGAAGCAGTACCCCTGCGAGGCCACCTCGTCGAGCCCGAGGCCCTCGAGGGTCTCGCGGCGGAAGGCGCGGAAGCCGCCGGTCACGTCGCGGATCGGCACGTCGAGCATGAGCCGCGAGTAGGTGGAACCGCCGCGCGAGAGGAACTCGCGGGACTTCGGCCAGTTCACCACCCGGCCGCCGGGCACCCACCGGGAGCCGAGCACGAGGTCGGCGCCCTTGAGGGCGGTGAGCAGACGAGGCAGCTCCTCCGGCTGGTGGGAGCCGTCGGCGTCCATCTCGATCAGCACGCCGTAGCCGTGGTCCAGGCCCCATCGGAAGCCCGCGAGGTAGGCGGCGCCGAGGCCTTCCTTGCCCTTGCGGTGCATCACCTGGACATGGTCGTCATGGGCGGCCAGTTCGTCGGCGAGTTTGCCCGTGCCGTCGGGGCTGTTGTCGTCCGCCACCAAGACGTGCGCCTCGGGGACCGCCTTGCGCACCCGGCCGACGATGGACTTGATGTTCTCGGCCTCGTTGTAGGTCGGGATGATCACCAAGGCCGTGCCGAGCGGACCGGACTTCCTCCCCCGGTCCTGTGCCGCGTGGGTCCCGTCGCCGTCGTTCACTGCTGCCCCTTCACATGTCGTACGCAGAGTCCACCATAGTGGCCGCGGCCTGCGTCGACGCGAAGACTCGGCCCTACTGGGGTGTCGATTCCCCGAGAGCGGGGTAAGAATCAGCTTTTCGTTCCGCGTCCCGCTGCGGATGGGGGCCCGGCGCCCTTCGGGCCGACCTGGGACCCGCTGGCTGCGGACCGACCGAAAGCCGTTGTCTACTGAGCGTCCGGGCCCCACCCGGGTCACACCCTCCCGACCGGTCGGAGGCGTTCCCGCGTAGGCGCGGCTGCTGAGCCTGGCTCCCAGCGACGGTGCCCCGGTGCGGCACACCGTCCCTGACCCAGCGGCGCTGCGACGCGTGCGCGAAATGCTCCCCGGTCGGGCGTCCGGTGGTGGACCCGGCCGAACCTACCGGCCTTTCGCCGTCGGCTGTCAACAGCCGCCTGACCTGCGCAGACTCTCTCAATCGCCTGGTCGGCACAGACGATACGCAGGTCGCGCGACGCGATCGAGCGGCCGATCGTCGAGCGCGCCACCCCGGTAGATCACTCGCCCGGCCGTACGAACACCGTCCGCCCGCCCACGACGGTCCGCAGACAGACCGGCAGGTCGCTCCCCGGGGTCAGATCGGGCAGGCCCGGGGTGCCCGAGCGGGGATCGGTCGACCAGCGGGCCACCCGGTCGTCGGGGGCCTGGACCACGAGCGCGTCGGTACGCCAGACGGCGTAGTCGGCGGGCGCGCCGGGCACCAGGACACCCGCGTCGTCCCGGCCGACGGCCCGCCAGCCGCCACGGGTGTGGGCGGTGAACGCGGCCCGGACGGAGATCCGGTGCCCGGGTGTGCGGTGGAAGGCGGCCGCACGGACCGTGCCCCAGGGGTCGAGGGGGGTGACCGGACTGTCGGAGCCGAAGGCGAGCGGCACGCCGGCGCGCAGCAGGGCGGCGAAGGGGTTCAGCGTGCCGGCCCGCTCCGCGCCGAGGCGCCGGGCGTACATGCCGTCCTCGCCGCCCCACAGCGCGTCGAAGGCGGGCTGCACGGAGGCGGTCACGCCGAGTTCGGCGAGGGCCGCGATCGCCTCGGGGGTGAGCATCTCCGCGTGCTCGACACGGTGCCGGGCGGCGCGGACGCGCGCGAGGCCCACCTTCTCGGCGGCGGCCCGGACCCCCTCCACCACGGCGGTGACGGCGGCGTCGCCGATGGCGTGGAAGCCCGCCTGGAGGCCCGTCTCGGTGCAGGCGACGACGTGCTCGGTGACGGCGGCCGCATCCAGGTAGGCGGTGCCGGTGTGGCCCGCGTCGGCGTACGGCTGGTGCAGGCAGGCGGTGTGCGAGCCGAGGGCGCCGTCGACGAACAGGTCACCCGCGGCGCCGGCCGCGCCCAGCTCCCGTGCCCTGTCGATGCCCTCGGCGCCCCGCTCGGCCCAGTAGCCGATCACCCGGGGGCCCGCTTGTCCGGCGGCGAGCCGCAGCAGGTCGGTGAAGTCGTCCTCGGAGGAGATCCGCGGTCCGCCGCACTCGTGCACGGAACCGATGCCGAGAGAGGCGGCGTGCGCGAGGGCGGCCCGCTGCGCCTCGGCGCGCTGGGCGGGGGTGACGGCGGCGAACGCGGCGGCGCGTACGGCGTGGTGGTCGTCGCCGGTGAGCGCGGCGTCGGCGCGGGAGACGCCGGCGGGCACCATGTCGAGCAGTGCACTGGTGACGACCGCCGAGTGGACGTCGATACGCGACAGGTACAGCGGGCGGCCGCCGGCGGCCGCGTCGAGTTCCGCGCGGGCCGGGGGGCGTCCACCGGGCCAGCGGGCGGCGTCCCAGCCGTGTCCGAGCAGGACCCGGTCGTCCGGGTGGGCGGCGGCGAAGTCCCGCACCCGGGCCAGGGCCGCCTCCAGGGAGGGCGCGTCGGACAGGTCCAGCCCGGTCAGCGCCAGGCCGGTGGCCGTGGTGTGCACATGGGCGTCGGTGAACGCCGGGGTGACCAGGGCGCCGTCCAGGTCGATCACCTCGTCGACGCCGTCCGCGAAGGCGTCGGCGGCGCCCTCGGAGCCGACCCAGGCGATCTGGCCGCGCTCCACGACCATCGCGGTGGCGAAGGGGTCGGCCGGGCTGTGCACCTCTCCGCGACGCAGCAGGACGGTCTCGGCGTCGGCGGCGGATCGTTCACTCATGACCGACAGTCTCTCGCGGGCGGCCGGGTCCGCCGCACGCGGGGCGGCCGGTTCAGATCTTCGGCGGCCGGGCCTCGTACGGCGTCGACAGCACCACCGTCGTACGGGTGGACACCCCGGCCAGCGACCGCAGCCGGGCGAGGAGTTCCTCCAGCTCGTGCGGGGTGGCCACGCGCACCTTGAGGATGTAGTTCTCGTCGCCCGCGACGCTGTGGCAGGCTTCGATCTCGGGGACGCCGGCGAGCCGGTCGGCGATGTCGTCGGGGGCGCTGGGGTCGAACGGTTTCACCGAGATGAAGGCGGTCATGGGCAGCCCCACGGCCTCCGGGTCGACGACCGCGGCGTAGCCACGGATGACGCCACGTTGCTCCAGCCGGCGCACCCGCTGGTGCACGGCCGACGTGGACAGGCCCGTGGCCTTGCCCAGGTCTGTGTAGCTCATCCGCCCGTCCTTGACGAGCAGCTGCACGATTTGACGGTCCAGCTCCTCCATGGGGCCAAAACCTACAGTGCGCTTGATCTCCTCGGATACCTGAGCAAGCCAGGTCATAGCCGGTTCGTGATGTCCCGGAGGGCGTACTGTGAGCCACCTGAGGGACAAACACGC
Source organism: Streptomyces sp. NPDC001544 (assembly GCF_042894285.1). NCBI lineage: Bacteria > Bacillati > Actinomycetota > Actinomycetes > Kitasatosporales > Streptomycetaceae > Streptomyces > Streptomyces sp. NPDC001544. Next base: position 51,920 of record NZ_JBIAVN010000006.1, read on the forward strand.
CGCACCGGACACCTGCGGGCGGCATGTGACGAACGCCACAGTCACCGAGCAGGCTCCGTGATGCTCTCGTGATTACCGCCGAGAACGGACGGGAAGTGCTTGCTGTGGTCGAGGCCGCAGTGCCTTCACGGCCCAGCCCGAGGGGGAGAACCCAATGCAGAGTCTTAAGCGCCCTGGTCGCACCATGCCCAAGCGGCGGCAGTCCGTCGTAGAGCCCGAGCCGGAGGGCGTCGAACCCGACGCCTTCGACGACGTGGACATCGAGGAACCCGACGCCTACGACACCTTCGAGATGTACCGGGTCATCTGCCCGGACTGCGCGCAGCCCATCGCCCTGCTGGCGGACGAGGAGGTCCTGCCGGAGCACGCTCTGTGCGCTTCGCCGTGGAACCCGTTCGGCCTCACGGTGTGTGCCGGCACGGGCCGTGCGGCGGCCGACGCCCGCCCCGCGGACGACTCCTCCCGGCCCCAGGAACAGGACACCGCGCTCCTGCTGACCCTGCCGCAGGGCCTGAACTGGCGGACGCAGCCCTTCTCGCACGTCGGCGGCCCGGGCTCTCGCCCGATGCGCGTGGCGACGTTGCGCGGCCAGGCCGCCTGAGACACCGCGCCGCACACCGGCACCCTGCACCATGGCACGCGGACCGCCGTGGTGCAGGACTTCCGCGCGAGTACGCCGACGGCCCACCCGAGGGGGCGGCCGTGAACTCACGCTCGATTCGTCGGAGCGGTGACCTGTCCGCCGGTGCGGGCGTTGCCCTGGTATGACCCCCAGACAATCGGCGACCGGGCGTCAGTACCGTGTGTTCGTTCCCCGGCCCACCGGACCGGTGCCTCCGCCGCCGCCCGATCCGCCCATCTACCGCGACCTGATGCGCGTCTGGGCCGACCGGGGCCGCACCCTGCCGGGCCGCCACGACCCGGAGTGGGTCAGGCTGGCGGCCCCGTCGGCGACGCTCGGGCAGTTCAGCGCCCTTCCGGCCCCGCTACGTGACGGGCGATGACCATCCGCTGGATCTGGTTGGTGCCCTCGACGATCTGCAGGACCTTGGCCTCGCGCATATAACGCTCCACCGGGAAGTCCGCGGTGTAGCCGTATCCGCCGAGGAGCTGCACGGCGTCGGTGGTCACCCGCATGGCCGTGTCCGTGCAGTGCAGCTTGGCCATGGCGGCCTGCTTGGCGAACGGCAGGCCGGCGTCCCGCAGCCGGGCCGCCGCCAGGTACAGGGCGCGGCCCGCCTCGATCTGGGTGGCCATGTCGGCGATCATGAAGCGCAGGCCCTGGAAGTCGGCGATCGCCCGCCCGAACTGCCTGCGGTCGGTCGCGTAGGCGACGGCCTCGTCCAGCGCCGCCTGGGCCAGGCCGATGGCGCAGGCCGCGATGCCCAGACGCCCGGAGTCGAGCGAGGACAGGGCGATGGAGAAGCCCTGGCCCTCCTCGGCGATGCGCCGCTCGTCGGAGACCCGTACGTCGTCGAAGTGGACCTGGGCGGTGGGCGAGCCCTTCATGCCCATCTTCCTCTCGGGCACGGCGGCGCTCAGGCCCTCCGCATCGCCGGGCACGAGGAACGCGGTGATCCCGCGCGGGCCGTCCTCGCCGGTGCGGGCCATGACCGTGTAGAAGTCGGCGACGCCGCCGTGCGTGATCCACGCCTTGGTCCCGGTGATCACCCAGTCGTCGCCGTCGCGGACCGCCCTGGTGCGCAGTGAGGCGGCGTCCGAGCCAGACGAGGGCTCGGAGAGGCAGTAGGCGCCGAGCAGTCCGCCGCCGAGCATCGCGGGCAGGTGCTCGACCTGCTGCTGCTTGGTGCCGTGGGCGGCGAGGGCGTAGGAGGCGAGGGTGTGCACGCTGACGCCGAGGCCGACGGTGAGGCGGGCCGCCGCGAGCTCCTCGAGGACCTGCAGGTAGACCTCGTAGGGCTGGTCGCCGCCGCCGTACTCGGAGTCGTACGGCAGACCCAGCAGGCCCGACTGCGACAACAGGGTGAATGTCTCGCGCGGGAAGCGTCCGGCGTCCTCCTCCTCGGCCGCCTTCGGTGCGATCTCACGCTGCGCGATCTCACGGACGAGCGAGATCAGGTCCCGGGCCTCGTCCGTGGGCAGTTGCCGGTCCACAGGCTGCTGGGCGCGGTCGGGCATGGCGACGCTCTCCTCCCTGTTCGGGCGCATCGGCGGACGTGCGCCTTGGGTGGGGCGGCGCCGCCTGATTCGTCTGGTCGGCCGATGCGCGCGCTCCCGGGTCTCGGAAGCCGCTGACCAGCGGCTGTGCGCTGTGAGTATGCCCGATCAGCGACCTCTCGTCACCAGTTAACGACCGCTCACTTCAAGTCGTCCACCCCAGAGGTCCCCCGCGTCCGGACCGCGCTCAGGCGTCGCGTCGGGCCGGCTCCGGAGCCGGATGGGCGGGGTCCATCTCCTCGATGGCGCGCAGGGCGCCGCCCAGGGTCTTCACCAGCAGCTCACGCATCGTGTCGCGGGACAGTCCCGGCCGGTCGATCCAGTCCAGGGTGGCCCCCTCCACGCTGCACACCCAGGCGAGCAGGCCCATGCGGGCCAGCGGAGCGACGTCCCGGCGGCCGTAGGCCCCCTCGGCGATGGTCGCCACGATCGCCTCACGGACCCCGTCCCGGATGGCGTGCACCTCGGCGTCGAACCCGACTCCCCCGCTGACGACGGTGCGGTACGCGGCCTGGTGGTGCTCGGCGTAGCGCAGATAACTGTCGACGGTGCGGTGGACGCGGTCCACGGGCGGCAGGTCGAGACCGCTCGCGGCGTGCTTGACCAGACCCGCGACCGAGTCCTGGATGATCGCCAGGTAGTACCCGCGCTTGGACTGGAAGTAGTAGTAGATCAGGCCCTTGGCGACATGCGCCTGCCGGGCGATGTCGTCCATGGAGAGCGCGTCGTAGGACGTGTCGGCGAACAACTTCCGGCCGATGGCGATGAGTTCGGCACGACGCGTCGCGGAGCGCTGGGTACCGCGCGTCGGAGGACGGACGGCGGCACCCTGTTGCCTCATATTCAATTCGGACCCTGGTCTCGGGCGGGCGGCGGGACATCGGAAGTATGTCAGAACAACATCGGGCGCTCCGTCGAACAGCCGTTCCCGTCCGGGCCGTCAGCTCACAGCAGGCCGATCCGGGTCACGAGCACGGCGATCACCACGACCAGGATCCAGCCCATGACGTGCTCGAGGAGTTCGGGCCCGTCGTCCTGCGGGCCGCCGGTGCGGGTGCGGGCGGCGATGGCCGAGTGTGCGGTCATGGTGTCTCACCGAGGTTCGCTGTGCCGGGTGGAATCCCCCCACCGTTGTGTCCACCCTGCCATCGGTCGTGGCTCGTGCGGCGGAGACGTCGGTCACAGACAGCCGTTCAGCACACGCCCACCGACGCGAGTGCCCGGCGCCGGCGGAGACCCGGGCGGGCGGGGAAGTACAGGTAGCAGACGCCGCCCGTACCGGAGACGACCTTGCCGGCGGCGTTGTACCGCTTGGTCCTGAGCCAGATGTTCTCGAACTCCCGCCGCAGGTACACCCGCCGCACCGCGGCGTCGCTCGGCGAGGCCGGATCGTTGGCGATCACATCACCCTCGGCGGTGAAGCCGATCACGGTCATGAGGTGGCCCGAGGTCCCGTATCCGGCGCCGGTCAGCTCCGTCTTGAGGAAGGACTGGGACGTTATGACCGGGATGCCGGCCGCGATCAGCGTCTCCACGTCGGTGAGCGAACCGAGCCGGGTGACCACGCCCTGCAGACCCGGGTAGGTGGCCGCGTAGGCGGCGTTGAACGGCCAGTTCCCGCAGCCCTGGTACTGGTAGTCGTAGGTGTTCCGGGCCGCGTGGCACACCTGCGGGTCGGCGTAGGACGGATCCACCCAGGACAGTTGCCCGGGGGTGGGCCGGTCGCCCCAGTACTCGATGATCATCTGCGAGGAGGTGGGGCTGCACCAGGCCTCACCGCCGTTGTCGTACTCGGGGTACTGACCCGCGTGGATCTCCTGCGAGTAGCGCGGAACGATCAGTTCACCGGCCCGAGCGGGAGTGGAGGCCGGGACGGTGAAGCGGTCGGGGACGTCGGAGCCCATGGCGCCGAGCCGCCAGACGGTGGGGGTGAGCGTGGTGCCGGGCTTGCGGTACAGGGTCAGCCGCAGCCGGTAGGACGTCAGGCGCAGACCGGTGGAGGCGTCGTCGATCGCGAAGGTGTCCGTCCAGACGGTGCTCCTGCCGTCGGTCTGGCCGTCCACCGAGGTCCGCTTGATGTCCTGGTCACCGGCCGCCCAGCGGCCCATCACGTACCAGGGGGTGTCGGTGCCGTCGGAGTAGGCCCCCTGCAGCTCGACCTGGAGCCAGGTGCCCGCCGGGGTGCCGGCGTTCCAGGAGGCGATCGCCTCAGTGGCGGGGACGGCGAGCCGGTGCACCGGCGAGGTCCAGGTGGCGTACTCCCAGGCGGCCGTGGTGCCGGTGTGCGGATCGGTGTAGTCGGTGGTGCCGACCGGGTCGGCGATCACCAGGCCGGGGCGGGGACCTGCGACGGCACGGGTGCCCTTCGCGGCGCCGCCCCGCCAGTCCTGGTACGTCGTCCAGGCGCGGTAGTCGACGGAGCGGGCCGTGGTGCGGCCGGGGTCCTCGGCGTCGGCGGCCGCGGTGCCGCTCGCGGCGACCGCGGGGCCGGTTCCGGAGACCACCGCGGCGGCGACGGCCGCGGCCAGGACGGTTCTGCGGGAAGGCTGTTCGGCAGTGCTCATGGGCGGAAGACCCCCAGGTGTCAGGTGTCGGGCGGTCGGGCGGTCCGTTGCACGGCTGTGCGCCAACTATGGGGCAGGCGGCATGCCCCTGCCAGCACTTCGGCCCGTGCCACGCCCACGAATATTGGTCTCGTCCACTGGCGGGCACCACGGAACACGGTCGGCCCCGGCGTGCGTGTCCGGGTACGCACGCCGGGGTCGTGACGGTGCGTCAGACCAGGTCCATGGCCGCGACCTCGTCCGGTCGGCCGTAGCCGACCGGCCCCTGGAAGCGGCGGCGGGCGGTGGCGAACCACCACACCGTGGCCACCAGCAGGACGGCGGCCAGCGCGATCGGCGCGTAGTTGAAGGAGTCGGCGGTGATCGGGGACGCCTGCGGCAGCATGAACAGCACGCTGCTGAGCAGGATCCAGACCACGGCGAGCCAGCCGATCGGACGGCCCCAGCGGCCCAGGTGCCAGGGCCCCGGATGGAAGTCGTCACCGAGCCGCAGCCTCAGGAAGATCGGCACGGCGTAGGCGAGGAACAGCCCGACGACGTTGACGCTGACGATCGCGGTGAACGCCGTGTGCGACCACCAGCCCGGCAGCACCAGTGCGAGCGAGCAGCCCACCGCCAGCCACACCGCCTTGACCGGGGTACGGGTACGCGGTGACACCGAATGCCACCAGCGGGAGCCGGGCATGGCGCCGTCCCGGGAGAAGGCGAAGATCTGCCGGGTGTTGCTGGTGAGGTTGGCCAGACCGCAGAAGAGCATCGCGCCGATCACGACCAGCAGCAGCGCCTTGGCCCAGCCCAGGCCGAGACCGTCGATGAGGATCTGGACGGGCGGCGCGGAAGAGCCCGCCACCCTGCCGTAGTCACCGATGCTGTAGACCAGTGCCAGCATCAGGATCAACCCGGTGATCGCCGAATACCCGATCGAACGGGTGATCCCCTTCGGCGCGTTCACCGTCGCCCGGACGGTTTCCTCGGACATGTGGAAGCTGCCGTCGAAGCCGGTGAAGGTCCAACTGGTCACCAGCAGGCCGAGCATGCCGCCGTAAAGACCGTTGGTGAAGCCCGTGTTGTTCACGAAATGCGTCACGAAGGAGGCCGACCGGTGGTGGTCCGGCATCACCATCAGTGCGCTCACGATCACCACGAGTCCGATCAGCAGCCACCAGACGGAAATCCGGTTGAGGACGGCGACCAGGTGGACGGTGTACGTGTTGGCCAGGCCCTGCAGCACGATGATCAGGGCCGTGATCAGGACCGTCTGGTGGACGGTGGGCTCGTAGGAGTCCCACTGGAGGGCGACGAAGGCCTGGATGAAGGTCGCCGCCGCGTATCCCGTGGCGGCGGTGCCGCCGATCTGGCCCACGAAGTTCAGCCAGCCCGTGAACCAGGACCAGGCGCCCTTGTGGCGTTTGGCGAGTTTACCGGCTGAGAAATACAGCGCCCCGCTCGTCGGATAGGCCGAGGCCACCTCGGCCATGGCCGCGCCGATGAACAGCACCATCACGGAGACACCGATCCAGCCGAACACGAGAATACGGGGGCCGCCCGCGTTCATGCCGTAGCCGAAGGACGAGAAAATACCCGAGATGATGTTGATGATGGTGAAGGAGATCGCGAAATTGTCGAACGCCTGGAACCGACGGGTGAGTTTCCGCGGATAACCCATCGCGTGCAGGGTCGCGTCGTCGTCGAGCGCGGTCGGGCCCTCTCCCCCGCGGGCTCCGGCCCGTGGAGTCGATATCCGTTCTGACACAGATCGACCTTTCTCTGGGTAGGGGGACGAGCAGGAAGCCGGGCGGTCAGCCGGGCCCCGGCACCGGCAGGCCGCAGGTGCGCCGGGCCCTGGAGAGCTGCTCCGCGGGATCACCGAAGGCGCTCCAGGGCATGCGGGAGGCGTAGCGGCCCATCGCCGTGAAGACCGCCCGGGCCTCGAACTCGCACTGGGCCATGACCAGCGCGTGCGCGAGGTAGGCCAGGTCGAGCACCGGGGTGAAGCGGTATCCGGCCACCCTGGGCAGCCAGTTGTGGTAGATCGCGAGGGCCGTGGAGCGCCACTGGGGCTGCTCCCAGACGCGGTCGGCGAGCAGTTGGGTCGGGTTGTAGCTCTCGACCAGGGCGACCAGCGGCAGCAGCCGCAGCGGGGAGTCGGCGGGTGCCCGCTGGCTGAGGAAGGCGGCCACGTCCCAGGCCGCGTTGACCGAGCCGCCGTACCGGGTGAAGAAGAAGGAGAGGAAGCGGTGGTGGGCCTCGCGGTGCCACGGGTCGAGGGACAGCACGTGCGCGAACAGCCGCCAGGGGCCGGGCGGGGAGGTGAGCAGTCCGTGCGGGGCCGGCTCGCGCAGCCGGTGCAGCCGGGCCATGGCCAGCTTGGCGACCCAGGGCGTGGGGTCGGCCGGAGCCAGGGCGGCGGCCCGGTCGCAGGCGGCCAGCGCGATCCGCTCCAGGGCCTCGGCCCGCTCGTCGCGTGCGTCGGCGGCCCTGAGCGCCCGCTGCACGGCCACCCGGGCCCACATCAGCGCCGATTCGGGTGCCGGCTCCTCCGCCAGCCAGCGTTCGACGAGATCGCTGCCGGCGGCCTCGGAGGCCAGGACCAGGGAGCGGTGGGCGCGCAGGCCGTAGTCGGCACCCGTCTCGGCCAGCGCTTCGTGGGCGCTTCTGTAACGTCCGGCGCGCACGTCGAGGCAAACATGCGCGAGCACGCGGTCGTCGGCCGCCGGATGCCACACATACTGCCCTTCGAATAAGTCCGCGGCCATCTACCCCTGTCCGTCCCCGCCCGGCGCATCGCAGTTGTGCAGGACGCACTTTACTCAGCCGCGCACGCACCGGGAATGCCGAATTCGACATATCGGTCAGGAGATTTCGGGTCTCAATCCGCCGGATTGACTGGCTGCCGGCCGATGGTTCAAGGCGCGACTTCTTTTCGGCCGCCGGTCCACCCACTATGGGCCACTACTAGAATGTTTCCGGAAAACTTCCCACACCACACCACACCTCAGGAATCGTCATTCACGACCTCGCCTCCCGGCTGCACGCGCTGCCGCCTTCCTGCGGCCCGGTCCGCCTCGTCGGCGTCGACGGGCACGCCGGTTCCGGCAAGTCCACGTTCGCCGGACGCCTCGCCGTCGAGTTGGGCGGAGCTCCGGTACTGCATCTGGACGACATCGCCACGCACGAGCAGCTCTTCGACTGGACCGGGCGCCTGCTGGCCCAGGTGCTGGAGCCGCTCGGCCGCGGCGAGACCGCGTACTACACGCCGTACGACTGGCGCACCCGGCGCTTCGGCCCGCCCAGCGCGCTGCCACCCGCACCGGTGCTTCTCGTCGAGGGGGTCGGTGCCGGCCGCCGCGCCCTGCGGCCCTACCTGGCGGGGCTGCTGTGGATGGAACTGCCCTGCGAGGCCTCGTGGGCGCGGGGACGGCTGCGGGACGGACCGGAGCAGAGCACCTTCTGGGCCGGCTGGGTCCGGGCGGAACGCGCGCACTTCAGGGGGGATCCCTCGCGTCCGTACGCCGACTTCCTGGTACGGCAGTCACCGCTGGGGTACGAGGTGCTGCCGATGCCTCCGGCGTCTCCTGGACCGGACCAAGCCTGTCGCTGTGAGTGACGTTCCGTCCGCGTTGCGCCGATCTCGCGAAGAGCCGTGTCCGAGAACCGTTCGAGTGCTCCAACTCGGCTTGACCGGGGGCCCGGACAGGTCTTACGTTCTCAATGTGCGGTCCATCGGGGCCGTCCACCTACGCGAAGCCCCCGGTTGTTCCCCCGTGATCGGGGGCTTCGTTCTGCCCGCGGGCCGGTTTCCGGGCGCCGTGCGCCGTCGTTCGCTCACCCTCGGTCACCGCGCCGTGTGCGCCCCATCTGCTCCCACCTCGCGCAACGGCTCGTGCGGCACCCTTCGGCGGGTGGACGCCACGCGGGTACGATGCCCTCGGTGCGACCATCGAACGGCTGCTTCGCGCATCTGCAACTCCGGTCCGCAGTACAGCGTTTCGACCAAGGCAGTCGCCGGGACGACGGTACGGCGACGAACCTACGGGGGCACGTTTTGTGGGGGACGTGATGGACTTCGGCACGCAAGGCCCCGAGGCCCCGGCCGACCTCGCCTGGCTACGAGGCGTGGACGCCTACACCATGGGCGCCTACCCCCAGGCGGAGGAGGAGTTCCGCGCCGCGGTGCGGATGGACCCCGGGATGGCCGACGGCTGGCTCGGGCTGCACGCGCTGCGCGTCGACACGACGACCGCCCTGCTCAGGATGTACCGGCACCGGGACCGCTTCGGGGAGCAGCGTGCCCGGCACCGCCGCACCCTCAACTCCTGGTACTGGCTGGGCTGGTGGGTGCAACCGGTGCTCGAAAGCCCCCGCGACCTGCTGCTGGCGCACGCCTCGCACTGGCTGGACGGCCGCCACGTACCGGAGCTGGACCGTGCCCTCGCCGGGCTGCCACCCGTGGACACCGACGCGCAGGTCCGTTTCCTGCATGCCTGCCGCGCCTATCTGGTCAAGGACTGGGAGCAGCTGGTCCGGCACACCGACCCGCTGCTCGACGATGCCCTGCTGGGCATCGAGGCAGGCCTGTTCGGGGGCATGGCCCGGGTCCGGCTGGAGATGTACGGACAGGCCGAGCCGCTGCTTTCGGCGGCCCTGATGCGCTGCCGCAGCGAGCAGCCGCAGCGCAAGGAGCTCAGATACTGGCTGGCCCGGGCGCACGAGGGCACCGGCCGCAGCGCCGCGGCGCTCCCCCTGTACCGGGCGGTGCACCGAGTCGACTCGGCCTTCATGGACACCTCCGCCCGGCTCGCCGCCATCGCCGAGAGCGACGGGTACGACGACGCGACCGATCTCGCGGCGATCACACTCACCGGAGTCGGCCAGGACACCGTCGACGGCCCCGACGTGCTCGATCCGCTCTTCGGGACCGAGGGCCGCGACCTGCGGCTGACCGAGGCCGACCTGCCGTCGGCCGGTGCGATGCCGTCGGTGACCGACCCGGCGGTGCGTGCGAAGACCGTCGCACCGTCCTCGCCGCTGCCCGCCGGACCGACCGATCCCGCGCTGCTGGAGGCCGCGCTCGCCGAACTCGAGCGCATGGTGGGGCTGGAGCCCGTGAAGCGCCAGGTCAAGGCCCTGTCCGCACAGTTGAACATGGCCCGGCTGCGTGCCGGGCAGGGCCTGCCGGTCCAGCCGCCGAAACGGCACTTCGTCTTCTCCGGCCCCTCGGGCACCGGCAAGACCACCGTCGCCCGTATCCTCGGCCGCGTCTTCTACGCCCTCGGCCTGCTCGGCGGTGACCACCTGGTGGAGGCGCAGCGGGCCGACCTGGTCGGGGAGTACCTGGGCCAGACGGCCGTGAAGGCCAACGAGCTGATCGACTCCGCGATCGGCGGGGTGCTGTTCGTCGACGAGGCGTACTCGCTGTCCAACTCCGGATACGGCAAGGGCGACGCGTACGGCGACGAGGCCCTGCAGGTGCTGCTCAAGCGGGCCGAGGACAACCGCGACCACCTGGTGGTGATCCTGGCCGGCTATCCGGAGGGGATGGACCGGTTGCTCGCCGCCAACCCCGGGCTGTCCTCCCGCTTCACCACCCGCGTCGACTTCCCGTCCTACCGGCCCCTCGAACTCACCTCGATCGGTGAGGTGCTCGCCGCGGAGAACGGCGACGTGTGGGACGAGGAGGCGCTGGACGAGCTGCGGTCGATCGCGGGGCATGTCGTCGAGCAGGGGTGGATCGACGAGCTGGGGAACGGGCGGTTCCTGCGGACGCTGTACGAGAAGAGCTGTGCGTACCGGGATCTGCGGTTGTCCACGTATCCGGGGATGTTGACTCGGGACGATCTGGCGACGTTGCGGTTGCCCGACTTGATGCAGGCCTATGGAGAGGTGCTGTCGGGGCGGGGGCCCCAGGATCCGTCGGCCATGTAGGTGCGGTGGGCCGGGGCCGGCGCCGGGGGGTGTCGCTCGCCGGCGCCGGCCGGGTGCCGCTGCTCGACTGCGCAGCGGCACCCAGGCTCAGCTCGCCAGTGCCTCCTCCGGCTCACCGCTCACCCGGGGGTCGCTCACCCTGGCATCCGGTGTCTCCCGGTGGGCCGGGTCACGGACCTCGCCGACCAGGAGTTCCAGGACGTCCTCCAGCGCGACCAGGCCGAGCACCTTGCCGGAGGCGTCGGCCACCTGGGCCAGATGGGTGGCCGCGCGCCGCATCACCGTGAGGGCGTCGTCGAGCGGCAGCTCGGCCCGCAGGGTCGTCATCGGGTGCCAGACGTGCTGCGGGACGGCCCGTTCCGACTCCTCCAGGTCGAGTACGTCCTTCACATGCAGGTAGCCCATGAAGGCGCCGGTCTCCGCCGCGACCGGGAACCGGGAGTACCCGGTGCGCGCGGTCAGCTCGACGATCTCCCCCGGCGTGACCGACGGAGCCACCGTCACCAGGGACTCGCGCCCGAGGAGCACGTCGGTGACCGGGCGCGAGCCCAGCTCCAGCGCGTCCTCCAGGCGCTCCTGCTCCTCGGGGTCGAGGAGGCCGGCCTGGCCGGAGTCCTCCAGCAGGCGGTTGAGCTGCTCGCTGGTGACGACGGCCTCGACCTCGTCCTTGGGCTCGACCCGGAACAGCCGCAGGATCCCCTGGGCGCAGGCGCCGAGGGCCACGGTGATGGGCCGGCACAGGCGGGCGAAGGCGACCAGACCGGGGCTGAGCCACAGCGCGGCCTTCTCCGGGGCGGCCATCGCGAGGTTCTTCGGGACCATCTCGCCGATGACGAGGTGGAAGAAGACGACGGCGGCGAGGGCGATGACGTACCCCAGCGGGTGGATCATTCCCTCCGGCAGACGGATCCACTCGAACACCGGCTCGAGGAGGTGCGCCACCGTCGGTTCGGCGACCGCGCCGAGGGTCAGTGAGCAGACGGTGATGCCGAACTGGGCGGCGGCCATCATCTGCGGCAGCCGCTCCAGGCCGTACAGCACCTGCCGGGCCCGGGCCGTGCCGAGCGGCTCGATCTGGCTGCGGCGGACGGAGACGAGTGCGAACTCGGCGCCGACGAAGAAGCCGTTGGCCAGTACGAGCAGCGCGGCGAAGAACAGTTGGAGGAGGCTCATCGAACGGCCTCCACGACGTTCACCGCGGGGGTGGTGCGCACCAGGCGGACCCGTTCGGCACGGTAGTGGCCGACCCGGCGGACGGACAGCCGCCAGCCGGGCAGTTCCGCCTTGTCCCCGGGGGCGGGGATACGGCCGAGCAGGTCGGCGACCAGGCCCGCGACGGTCTCGTACGGGCCCTCGGGCACGTCGAGGCCTATGCGCAGGAGGATGTCCACGCGGCAGCTGCCGTCGACGTCCCAGGCGGGCTTGCCGTCCTCGGGCGGGGCGGCGGCGAGCTCCGGAACGAGCTGGCCGTCGTGCTCGTCGCGGACCTCGCCGACCAGTTCCTCGACGATGTCCTCCAGGGTGACCACGCCGGCGGTGCCGCCGTACTCGTCGACGACGACCGCGATGGGCTGCTCGCTGCGCAGCCGGGCCAGCAGGGGCTGGACGGGCAGCGTCTCGGGGACGAGCAGGGCCGGACGGGCGATGCGGCCGACGGGGGTGCGCAGCCGGTCGTGGACCGGGACCGCCAGGGCGTCCTTGAGGTGGGCCATGCCCACGATCTCGTCGATCTTCTCCCGGTAGACGGGGAAGCGGGACAGTCCGGTGGCGCGGGTCAGGTTGACCACGTCCTCGGCGGTGGCCGAGGACTGCAGGGCGCTGACCTTCACGCGCGGGGTCATGACGTGCTGCGCGGTCAGCTCGCCCAGCGACAGGGTGCGCACGAACAGGTCGGCGGTGTCCTGCTCCAGGGCGCCGGCCCGGGCGGAGTGCCGGGCGAGGGAGACGAGTTCCCCGGGGGTGCGGGCGGAGGCCAGTTCCTCCGCGGGTTCGACGCCCAGGGCCCGGACGAGCCGGTTGGCGACCGTGTTGAGCGCGGCGATCACCGGGCGGAACAGGCGGGCGAACCGGTGCTGCGGGCCGGCCACGAACCGGGCGACCTGCAGCGGCTTGGACACCGCCCAGTTCTTGGGCACCAGCTCGCCGATCACCATCTGGATCGCCGAGGCGAGCAGCATGCCGACGACCACGGCGACACCGGACACGGCTCCCTCGGGGAGGCCGACCGCCGCGAACGGGCGGTGCAGCAGCTCGGCCAGGGCCGGTTCGGCGAGCATGCCGACGACGAGGGAGGTGATGGTGATGCCGAGCTGGGTGCCGGACAGCTGGAAGGACAGCTCCTTCAGCGACTCGACGACCGTACGGGCGCGTTTGTCGCCCTCGGCGGCGGCCTTCTCGGCATCCGGGCGTTCGACCGTCACCAGGCCGAACTCGGCCGCCACGAAGAAACCGTTGGCGAGAATCAGCAGGAACGCCGCCGCGAGGAGCAGCAGGGGGGTGGTCATGATGCCACCGCCTCACCGTGATGTCGGGAGGGGGCGGCGCAGGTACTACAGGACGATCCGTCCATCGCCGGAGGGAGTCACTCCTCGGGTAGCAGGAACCCCTGGACGCCGGGCGGCGCACAGGGGCGGAGGCGCAGCGAAAACGCCTCCATCACCAGATTAATCAAGACACGGGCCACTACGGCAGGGTCGACGGCTCCGAGTCAGCCCTGATCTTCCACGGGGTGGGCCGTCGAGCGGGCCTCGGCGAGCGCCCGGAGGGTGCGCGCGTCGGCGATGGCGCGCTGCTTGGCGACGCCCGGCTGGATGCCGAGCGCGGGCAGGCTGGTGCCGTCGCTGAGGTCGATGAACACCCAGGGATCGCCCGGACGGAGGTTCACCTGGACGATTTCCGCCCAGTCCAGGTGCCGCCTGCTTGCGATGTTGACGACGGTGACGCCGGAGTCGTCGGCCACGACCCTCACCCGGGCGAGCTGGGCCAGCACGCCGAAGATGAGGGCACCGGTGATCACGAAGCTGAGCCGCTCCCCCGGGCCGAGGTGTTCCAGGAGCACCGCGATCCCCGAGATGACCACGAAGATCGCGACGCCCGCGGTGAGCAGAATCACGCGGGTGTGCCCCGGCCGGAAGGTGACGGGAAGGTCGGGAAGGTCGGACATCTGGCGCTTATCCCTGCTTGTCCCTCCTGCGGCTCAGAGGCGGCAGGCGTGGATGGCGGTGGTCAGGATGGCCCGGGCACCGATCGCGTACAGGTCGTCCATGATCCGCTGGGCCTCCTTGGCCGGGACCATGGCGCGGACGGCGACCCAGCCCTCGTTGTGCAGCGGGGAGACGGTCGGGGACTCCAGGCCGGGGGTGAGCGCGACGGCCTTCTCGAGCTGCTCCACACGGCAGTCGTAGTCCATCATCACGTAGGTGCGGGCCACCAGGACGCCCTGGAGGCGGCGCAGGAACTGCTGCACCTTGGGCTCTTCGGTGTCGGCGCCGGTGCGGCGGACGACGATGGCCTCGGACTTCATGATCGGCTCGCCGAAGACCTCGAGGCCGGCGTTGCGCAGGCTGGTGCCCGTCTCGACGACGTCCGCGATGACCTCGGCGACGCCCAGCTCGATCGCCGTCTCCACGGCGCCGTCGAGGTGGACGACCGAGGCGTCGACGCCGCTGTCCGCGAGGTGCTTGGCGACGATGCCCTCGTAGGAGGTGGCGACCGTCTTGCCCGCGAGGTCCTCGATGCCGTTCGCGGTGCCCGGCTTGGCGGCGAAGCGGAAGGTGGAGCGGGCGAAGCCGAGCGGGAGGATCTCCTCGGCGTTGGCACCGGAGTCGATCAGCAGGTCGCGGCCGGTGATGCCGATGTCGAGGCGGCCGGAGGAGACGTAGATCGCGATGTCGCGGGGGCGGAGGTAGAAGAACTCGACCTCGTTGCCCGGGTCGACGATGCGCAGTTCCTTCGACTCCCGGCGCTGCTGGTAGCCGGCCTCATGCAGCATCTCCGCCGCAGGGCCGGACAGGGAACCCTTGTTGGGGACGGCGATGCGCAGCATGAGGTCGGCTTCCTTTGCTCGTTCTGTACGGGTTGTCTGCGGTACGGCTCAGAGGTGGGCGTAGACGTCGTCCAGGGAGATCCCGCGGGCGACCATCATCACCTGGACGTGGTAGAGCAGCTGCGAGATCTCCTCGGCGGCCGCCTCCTTGCCCTCGTACTCGGCGGCCATCCAGACCTCTGCGGCCTCCTCGACGACCTTCTTGCCGATGGCGTGGACGCCCTTGCCGACCAGCTCGGCGGTGCGGGAGGTGGCGGGGTCGCCGTGGGTGGCCTTGTGCTGGAGCTCGGTGAAGAGCTCCTCGAACGTCTTCTTGGACATGGTGGTCCTCACCCTACGCGGTCCGGGCCGTGCCTCAGTGCCAGGGTTCGGATACTGAGCGAAGTGTGACCGCGGTTGCCACCGCCGCGGTCACGGCCTCGTGTCCCTTGTCCTCGTTCGAACCTTCCAGACCGGCCCGGTCCAAGGCCTGCTCCTCGGTGTCGCAGGTCAGCACGCCGAAGCCGACGGGGACGCCGGTCTCCACGGAGACCTGGGTGAGGCCCTGGGTGACGCCCTGGCACACGTAGTCGAAGTGCGGGGTGCCGCCGCGGATGACGACGCCGAGGGCGACGACCGCGTCGTAGCCGCGGCCGGCCAGCACCTTGGCGGCCACCGGGAGCTCGAAGCTGCCCGGGACCCGGATCAGCGTGGGCTCGTCGATGCCCAGGTCGCTCAGGGCGCGCAGGGCGCCGTTCACCAGACCGTCCATCACCTTGTCGTGCCACTGCGCCGCGATGACCGCGACCCTGAGGTCGCTCGCGTTGCGTACGGACAGTTCCGGTGCACCCTTGCCGCTCACGTCTCTCCTAAGTGCTTTCTCTTACTGGTTGCCGCAGGTGGCCGCGGACGCGACAGATGCTGCCGCGGACGCGGTCACAGATGCTGCCGCGGACGCGGCCGCGGGGGCCGGCACGGCGGGCGTGTCCAGCCAGGGCAGGTCGTGTCCCATCCGGTCCCGTTTGGTGCGCAGGTAGCGCAGGTTGTGCTCGCCCGCCTGGACGGGCATCGGCTCGCGGCCGGTGACCTCGATGCCGTGACGCAGCAGCGCCTCGGTCTTCTCGGGGTTGTTGGTCATCAGGCGCAGGCTGCGGACGCCGAGGTCGTCGAGGATCTGCGCGCCGGCGCCGTAGTCGCGGGCGTCGGCGGGCAGGCCGAGTTCGAGGTTGGCGTCGAGGGTGTCGTGGCCCTGTTCCTGGAGCTCGTACGCCCGCAGCTTGGACAGCAGGCCGATGCCGCGGCCCTCGTGTCCGCGCAGGTAGACGACGACTCCCCGGCCCTCGTCCTGGATGCGCTGCAGGGAGGTGTCGAGCTGGGGGCCGCAGTCGCAGCGCAGGGAGCCGAACACGTCACCGGTGAGGCATTCGGAGTGGACGCGGACCAGGACGTCCTCCCCGTCGCCGATCTCGCCGTGGACGAGGGCGACGTGCTCGACACCGTCGACAGTGGAGCGGTAGCCGTACGCGGTGAAGGTGCCGTGTGCGGTGGGCAGGCGGGTCTCGGCCTCGCGCCGGACGGTGGGCTCCGTACCTCGGCGGTAGGCGATCAGGTCCTCGATGGAGATGATCGTCAGGCCGTGCTTGCGGGCGAACGGGATCAGTTCCGGGAGGCGCAGCATGCGGCCGTCCTCACCGGCGATCTCGACGATGGCACCGGCCGGGCGCAGGCCCGCGAGCCGGGCGAGGTCGACGGCGGCCTCGGTGTGGCCGTTGCGGACCAGGACCCCGCCGGGCCTGGCGCGCAGCGGGAAGACGTGGCCGGGACGGACGAAGTCGGCCGGCTCGGCGTCGCCGCTCGCCAGCAGTTGCAGCGTGGTCGCCCGGTCGGAGGCCGAGATGCCGGTGCTGACACCGTGCGCGGCGGAGGCGTCCACGGAGACGGTGAAGGCGGTCTTCATCGACTCGGTGTTGTCCTCGACCATCTGGGGGAGCCTCAGCCGGTCCAGTTCCTCGCCCTCCATGGGGGCGCAGATCAGGCCGCGGCACTCGCTCATCATGAAGGCGACGATCTCGGGCGTCGCCTTCTCGGCGGCGATGACGAGGTCGCCCTCGTTCTCCCGGTCCTCGTCGTCCACGACCACGACCGGACGTCCGGCCGCGATGTCGGCGATGGCCTGCTCGACCGGGTCGAGCGCGAAGTCCTCGAAGCCGTCCGTGCTGTAGAGGATGGGTGCCGCGGTCATGCGGGGACTCCTTCCAGAGCGGGCCGCGAGCCCTGGCGGGAGCGCAGCCACCAGTCGCGCATGCCCCACAGGACGAGCGCGCCGTAGATGACGTAGACGAAGCCGGAGAAGGCGTAGCCGTTGGCGAAGTTCAGGGGGACGCCGACGAGGTCGACGAGGAGCCAGGCGATCCAGAACTCGACCATGCCGCGTGCCTGGGCGTACATGGCGACGATGGTGCCGACGAAGATGTAGGCGTCCGGCCAGGGGTCCCAGGACAGGCTCGGGTAGGCCTTGAAGAGCAGGGCGACGGCGACCGTGCCGACGGCGGCGGCGGCCAGCATGGCGCCGCGCTCGGTCCAGGTCGCGAACCGGGGGGCGATGTGGCCGTCGCCGCCGTCTTCGGACCGGCCCTTGTTCCGGTTCCACTGCCACCAGCCGTACAGGGCGACCGTCATGACGACGACCTGCTTGCCGGCGCTGCCCGTCAGATGGCCGAAGAAGGCTCCGAAGAGGACGAGGCCGGACAGGAACTGGACCGGCCAGGTCCACAGCGAGCGTCGCCAGCCGAGTGCCAGGGTGATCAGGCCGAGGATGTTGCCGATCATGTCCGACCAGAGGATGTGCTGGCCGAGGAGGGTGAACGCCTCGGAGTTCAGCGCGTTCACTTCGCGGCCCCCTGACCCGCCGCGAGCAGCCGCTCGACGTACTTGGCGACGACGTCCACCTCGAGGTTGACCGGGTCGCCGGGCTGCTTGAGTCCGAGGGTGGTCAGGGCGAGGGTGGTGGGGATGAGGCTGACGGTGAAGTGGTCGGGGCCGGCGTCGACGACGGTGAGGCTGATGCCGTCGACGGTGATGGAGCCCTTCTCGACGACGTAGCGCGACAGGTCCGCAGGGAGTGAGATCTTGACGATCTCCCAGTTGTCGGAGGGCTTGCGCTCCAGTACTTGGCCGGTGCCGTCGACGTGGCCCTGCACGATGTGGCCGCCGAGGCGGGCGCCGACGGCGGTGGGGCGCTCGAGGTTCACCCGGGAGCCGGCGGAGAGGGCGCCCAGGCTGGAGCGGTCCAGGGTCTCGGCCATGACGTCGGCGGTGAACTCGTCGCCCTCGTGGTCGACGACGGTGAGACAGACGCCGTTCACGGCGATGGAGTCGCCGTGCTTCGCACCCTCGGTGACGACGGGGCCGCGCAGTCGGAAGCGGGAGGCGTCGCCGAGGTTCTCGACGGCGGTGACCTCGCCCAGCTCTTCGACGATTCCGGTGAACACTTCCCGGGTCCTCCTGCCTCTTCGGGCACGGACTCCGGGGTCTGTCGATGACGACAGAATGAAGCGGATGAGCAGAACCGGTGCGACGCCGGAGGGACCCGTCCGCGACCGGACGAGCCCAGACGGCGGCGCGCACATGTGCATGCCCGCCCGCCGCGCACTGCCTCCCATCCGGACTTTAACCGTCGGTCCAGGAATTTCACCTGGTCAACCGGCCGCTGGAAGCGACCGGGTCGCGGACTGTAACCGCCGGTTCGGACTTTCACCGACCCCGGAGTGCGCTGCTTCTGGTACAGGGCCAGTGTGCCACGCCCAGCCCGCACCCATGCGGGTGATCCATGTGGGGTGGCTCACAGTCCCCCCGTCGTCACCGTCCGCCTCGATATTGGTCCGGACTATTGACCGGCTGGTCTAGTCCTTTTAGGGTGCGGTCGGGCCCGGCGGCGGTGACGACGGCCCTTGCCCGCCGCCGGACCCCGCTCTGGCAGGGTGCTCGCATGACGGCCCCGTTCACCGACGCGTTCGAAGCCCATCGTCCACGGCTGTTCGGCCTGGCCTACCGGATGCTCGGCTCGGCCGCGGATGCCGAGGACACACGTCTCGTCGAGTTGGCGGCCGGGGCGCCTGCGGGGCGCGTGGCCGACATGGGCGGCCCCGAGGTACGCACCATGGAGTCGCTGGCCCACGCCTATCTGAAGGCGACCGGCCGTCGACGTCCCACCGCGCACATCGCGCTGCCCGGAAGGACCTTCCGCGCCTTCCGCGAAGGCGGCCACCTCACACCGCGTCTGGCGGTGGACAAGGGCACATTCGAGGACTATCTGGAGCGGCGGTTCGGGGGCGGGGCCCAGGGTTAGGGCCTGTCCCAGCGCGGCCCCCGCAGCCCGGAGTCCGCTTCAAGGGGGGACGGGGGTGCGAACAGTTCGTCCTGCGCCCGTTCCCGGGCCGTCAGCAGGGCTCCGCGGAGCACCGCGGTGCCGCCCAGCTCGCTCGCCCGTACCTCGGTGGGCATGGGGGACATCCGGCAGATCCGCCCCGCGACCCGTGCGGCCAGCGGCTCACCGCCGGCCTGGCCGGTCTCGCCGCCGAGGACCACGCACCCGGGGTCCAGGACGGCGACGACGGAGGCGACGCCGATGGCGATCCGGTCGGCCAGGGCGTCGAGGAAGCGCGCGGGCGCGTCACCGGCCCCGTCCCCGCCCGCCGCCGCGGCCGCCTCGCGCACCGCCACGGCCGCGCCGGGCTCCTCCCTGCCGGGGCCCAGGAGTCCGTGGGCCACGGCCAGTTCCGCGATCGCCGCCGCCCCGACCAGGGAGTGGAAACCGCCCGAGCAGTCGGTCGCCGAGGGCAGCGCGGCCGCGCCCGGAACGGGCAGGAAGCCGATCTCGCCGGTGCCTCCGGAGGCACCCCGGCGCAGGGTGCCGTCGAGGACGACGGCGGCGCCGGGACTGTGTCCGAGCCAGAGGAGGACGAAGGTGTCCCGGTCGCGGGCGGCGCCCTCGCGCTGCTCGGCGAGGGCGGCGAGGTTGGTCTCGTTCTCGACGCTGACGCGAGCCTGGAGAAAGCGTTCCTGGAGCGCGGCGACCAGGCCGCGGTGCCAGCCGGGCAGCCCCGCCGAGTCGCGCAGTTCACCCGTGCGGGGGTGGATCAGACCCGGTGCGCCGATGCCGACGGTGTGCAACCGGTCGGCCCCGGCCTCCTTCACCGCCCGCTCCACCAGCGCCACCGCCTGCTCCTCCGCGGGGCCCGTGCCGCCGTCCCCGCCGATCGGTACGGACGCCTCGGCGAGTACCCGGCCGAGGAGGTCGGAGACCAGCACGGAGACGCTCTCGGTCCGCACGTCGAGCGCCGCGAGGTGGGCGCGGTCGGCGACGATGCCGTACAGCCGGGCGTTCGGGCCCCGGCGCTGTTCCCCGGACTCCCCCACCACCGTGATCAGCCCGGAGGCGGTGAGCCGCTCGACGAGGTCGGCGACGGTCGGCCGGGACAGTCCCGTCCGCTGCTTCAACTGCCCCGCCGTCAGCGGGCCTTCCTGCTGCAGCAGCCGCAGGGCGAGCCGGTCGTTGATGGCCCGGGCGGTGCTCGGTGATGCGGGCATGACCGGAATCCTCCCAGATCGCGGCGCCCGCCGCCGCGGAGAACGCGCTATCTATCAGGCAGGCTCCCTGATAGTTTACGGCGGTGCAGCGGGGTGTGCCCATCCAGGGAGGGGACGGAACATGAGTCACATGGCCGACGACCGGCGGCCGGTCCGGCGCGCCCGTTACGCCGTGGCGGCCGTCTTCGCCGTGCACGGTGCCGTCACCGGCTCCTTCGCCACCCGGGTGCCGTGGATCCAGGACCATGCCTCGCTCAGCACGGGGCAGCTCGGCTTCGCCCTGGCCTTCACCGCCTTCGGCGCCTCGTGCTCGATGCCGCTGGCCGGCCGGATCAGCCACCACTTCGGCAGCCGTACGGCCCTTCGGGGCCTGATAGCGCTGTGGACTCTCGCCCTGGTGCTGCCGTCCCTCGCGCCGAACCTGTACACGCTGTGCCTGGCGATGTTCGTCTACGGCGCCACCGCCGGGATGGCCGATGTCGCCATGAACGCGCTGGGCGTCGAGGTGGAGCGCCTGCTGGACAGGTCGATCATGTCGGGGCTGCACGGCATGTGGAGCGCCGGCGCCCTGATCGGCTCGGCGGCCGGCACGCTCGCCGCGCATCTCGGCTCCGACGCCCGGCTGCACTTCGCGCTGGCGGCGGCCGTGCTCACGCTGCTCGGCGTACTGGCGTGCGGCTGGGTGCTGGACGTGCAGCCCGCCGAGGACGAGGAGCCGCCGCCGAGGTTCGCGCTGCCGCCGAGGTCCGCGCTGCTGATCGGCGCGGTGGGTTTCTGCGCGGTGTTCGCGGAGGGCGCGAGCCTCGACTGGTCGGCGGTCTTCCTGCGCGACCGGCTGGACGGCTCGGCCGGTCTCGCGGCGGCGTCGACGACCGGCTTCATGCTGACCATGGCGGTGGCCCGGATCGCCGGGGACGCGGTGGTGAACCGCTTCGGGGCGGTCCGAACGGTCCGCGCCGGGGGCGTCCTGGCGGTTCTCGGCGGCCTGCTGATCGTCGTCGCGCGGTACCCGGCGGTGGCGATGACCGGGTTCGCGCTGATGGGTCTCGGGATCGCGGTCGTCGTCCCGCTGTGCTTCGCGGCGGCCGGCCACAGCGGCCCGAACCCCAGTCAGGCGATCGCGGGCGTGGCGACCATCACGTACACCTCGGGGCTGATCGCACCGAGTCTGATCGGCGGGGTGGCGCAGGCCACCAGCCTGGTGGTGTCGTTCGGTCTGGTGACGGCGCTGGCCTGCGGCATCGCCGTCTTCGCGGGGGTGCTGGGCGGTGGCCGGGGCTCGCGCGAGATCAGTGCGCCGGCCGCAGCAGTTCCCGACCGGCAGTCCTGAACGCCTCGGTCCACGCGGTGGGACGCAGCGTGGCCGCGTCCAGCCGGACCAGCACCCGGGTGCCGTGCGCGTAGGTGACCGCCCCGTCGGCCGAGCAGAAGCGGAAGCCGTAGGTGAGGCCGGTGGTGCCGAGCCGCTCCAGCCACAGGTGGACGGCGTACTCCCCCGGGCTGGTCACCGGCGCCTCGTAGGTGATCCGCAGCTCCTTGACGGCGTTGCAGGCGTCTCCCGCGGCCGCCCAGTCCCCCTCGAAACGGACGCCATGGGTGTGCCACAGCTCGGTCCAGGCGCGCTCGACCAGCAGCGGGTAGCGGGCGTTGTGCAGCAGCCCGAGCGCGTCCAGGTCGTCGAAGTGAACGGCGACGGGGATCAGCCGGCCGTACGCGAGGGCGGGGACGGGTGGCGCTTCGGCGGTCACGGAAGGGCTCCTGAGCGTGGCTGGACGGGGCGGGCGTACGCCTGGGACACGCGTACACCTGCCACCATCCTAAGCGAGCGCTCAGCAGCCCCGGCCGCGAGGAAGGCGGGGAAGCCTCCGGTCAGCCCGCTATGGAGTCCAGCTGCTCGGCGGCGGGCCGCAGCGCCCAGAGGTCACCGCCGGGCGGGGACTCCAGCCTGGACACGGCCTTCAGGGCCGCCCTGTCCCCCGCGTCGGCGGCGGCGTGGACGACGTCGCTCGCCGCGTACCGGTGGAACTCCAGTTCGGGGTACGGCCAGGAGGTGGCGCCGGTGGCGGCGGGCAGCAGGTAGTCGACCGCCTTGGCCAGCCCTTGCCCCTCAGGGCCCCGATAGGCCCACAGGTTCACGCCGACGTGCCGTCCGATGGCCGCAAGCCGGGTGTAGGCGACCAGGTCGAAGGTCGAGTAGTGCCAGCTCCGGGTGCGCGCGAGCTCTTGCGGCTGACTGCCGTCGGCGGCGATCTGCGGGTCGATCCGCCTGGCGCGCGCGCCGAGGACGGTCCGGCGTGCCAGGTCCTCGTCGCCGGTGGCGTACGCCAGGGCGGCGAGCTGCATGTCGTAGAAGGTGCCGTGGTTGTTGGCGGCGGCGCCCTCCTGCGCGCCGAAGTCGCTGTTCTTCAGCCAGTCGCGGAAGTCGGTGTTCCACTTCCCCATCGCGGTCCGGTCCTTCGCGGTCCAGCCGGGGGCGCCCGTGGCGAGGATCGCCTGCGCGTCCAGGACGCTGCTGTACGACTGCGAGAAGTCGATGATGCCGATGGCCCGGCCGTCGTACTTGCAGGGGATGAACTGCGCGTGGTTCAGGTTGGGGTTCATCCGGGTGGCCGGATCGAGGAACCAGGTGCGCAGGATTTGTCCGGCCTTCTCGGCGTAGCTCCGCCTCCCGGTGTAGTACCAGGCGAGGGAGAGGTCGTAGGTCGAGTCGAAGACCTTCTCGGCGTCCTGCCGGTCCGTGCCGCTGTCGACCTCCGGGTTGCGCTGCCCGTCGCGCTGGACGTAGGGGCAGCCCCAGGGGTTGTCGGCGGTGGGTGGTGTGCTGGGCCACCAGTAGGGGGCCTGGCTCAGATAGTCGTGGACGCCGCCGCCGGGCGCCGGCTTCGGCTTGTCGACGACCGTCCACGGGCCCTGCCCGAGCCAGGCGTCGGCGCGGGCGGTCAGGCCCTTGAGCGCACGTTCGAGTCGCGGGTCGCCGTGCTGGATGCGGGCCCGGGTCTGCTGGAGGCGGGCGCCGTCGAGGACGGCCGTTCGGGGAGGCCTCGGTGCCGCGTGCGCGGCGGGCACGAGCGTGGCTCCCAAGGTCACCACCGCGGCCAGGAGAACGGCCGCACGGGATCTTCCACCCATCAAGCACTCCGATCATACATGTGAACGCAGTTCATGAGTAGGACCGTGCGAGCCTAGAACCGCCGACTGACCGTGACAATGGTCCGGACCGACTTCACGCACCACGAAAGCGAACATCACCATGGATCTCGGCGTGCGCTGGAAACTGCACGGTGACGGGCGCACGCCCGCGCCCGGAGCGGTGGTACGCCCCGACGAACGACTGTCCTGGCCGCGGACGGTGGGCCTCGGCGCCCAGCACGTGGTCGCGATGTTCGGGGCGTCGTTCGTCGCCCCCGTTCTGATGGGCCTCGACCCCAATCTGGCGATCATGATGTCGGGCATCGCGACCGTGGTCTTCCTGCTCGCCACGCGCGGCCGGGTGCCGAGCTACCTGGGCTGCTCGCTGTCCTTCGTGGGGGTGGCCGCGGTCATCCGGGCGCAGGGCGGCACGAGCGCGACCGTGACCGGCGCGGTCTTCGTCGTCGGTGCGGCGCTGTTCCTGGCGGGTCTCGCGGTGCAGCGTTTCGGGGCGCGGATCATCCACGCCACGATGCCGCCGATCGTCACCGGCGCGGTGGTGATGCTGATCGGCTTCAACCTCGCCCCGGTGACCGCCTCCACCTACTGGCCGCAGGACCAGTGGACGGCGCTGCTCGTGATGTCGTTCACCGGGCTGGCCGTGGTCTGCCTGCGTGGTTTCTGGTCCCGGGTCGCGATCTTCCTGGGGCTGGTCTTCGGCTACGGCCTCTCCTGGGCCAGTGACCGGATCTTCGGCAGGATCCACTCGGTGGACGCGAGCGGCAAGGTCACCGACCACTGGCGGCTCGACCTCTCCGGTGTCGGCAAGGCCGACTGGATCGGGCTGCCGTCCCTGCACGGCCCGTCCTTCCAGTGGTCGGCGATCCTCGTCGCCCTGCCGGTGGTCATCGCGCTCGTCGCGGAGAACGCCGGGCACGTCAAGGCCGTGGGCGAGATGACGGGCGACCCGCTGGACGACAAGCTGGGCACGGCGATCTCGGCCGACGGCGTCGCGTCGATGCTGTCCACCGCCGTGGGCGGGCCGCCCAACACCACGTACTCCGAGAACATCGGCGTGATGGCCGCGACCCGGGTGTACTCGACGGCCGCGTACTGGGCGGCGGCGGGATTCGCCCTGCTCTTCGGCGTCTGCCCGAAGTTCGGCGCGGTCGTCGCCGCCGTCCCGGGCGGTGTGCTCGGCGGCATCACCGTCATCCTGTACGGCATGATCGGCCTGCTCGGCGCCCAGATCTGGCTGGGCGCCGGGGTCGACCTGCGCAACCCGCTCAACCTCGTCCCCGCGGCCGCGGGCATCGTCATCGGCGTCGGCAACGTGACGATGAGGTTCAGCGACACCTTCTCGCTCAGCGGCATCGCCCTCGGCACTCTGGTCACCATCACCGGCTACCACGGCCTGCGCGCCCTCGCCCCCGCCCACCTCAAACAGCAGGAACCGCTGCTGGACGAGGGCACGTCGTCCTACGACCAGAAGGCGGCCGGCACCGGACCGGAGGCCTGACCCAGCCCGAACGGGGTGGGCGCACGGCTTCCGCGTTCCCCCGTTCCGGGGAAGTCCGGGCACGTCGGCCCGCCGGTCGGCCCGGGACTGGGACGCTTCCCCCATGGCGCAGTCGAAACCCCTCACCCCGTCCGTCGAGGCCGTCGTCTCCCGCATGCGCGGCCTCGACGCCGCACTGCCCGCGCGCGACGGGGTCGCGGTGTTCAACCGCGTCTACCTGGCCGTCACCGAGGAGGTGGAACGGCGCCTGCGCGCCGGGATCTTCCCCGATCCGGGGGCCGCGAGCGCGCTGGACGTGCGGTTCGCCGAGCGGTATCTCGCCGCGGTCGACGCGGTGGCCGACGACCGCCGTCCGCCGGCCTGCTGGCGGCCGCTGTTCCAGTTCCGCCGCCACCCCGGCGTACGTCCCCTGCAGTTCGCACTCGCCGGCATCAACGCCCACATCGGCCACGACCTGGCGCTGGCCGTCGTGGACACCTGCCGTGCCCTCGGCTGCGAACCGGCCGAGCTCGAGGACGAGTTCGACCGCGTGGGCGAGCTCCTCGTGGCACTGGAGGAGCGCATCCGCGAGGACCTGATGCCGGGTCCCGACCTCCTCCAGATCGCCGACCCGCTCACCCATCTCCTCGGCTCCTGGAGCCTGGAGCGCGCCCGGGACGCCACCTGGTCGGCCGCGCGCGCACTGTGGGCGCTGCGCCGGTTCGAGGACCTGGCCGAGGAGTTCACCGAGCGCCTCGACGCGGCGGTCGGCTTCGCGGGCCGCATGCTGCTCACACCACTACCGGACTGATCCGGCCACGCCGGTGCTTCGACCCCTCAACTCCTTTGTGAACGTTGTACGTTCGACACCAAGCGACCTTCTGCAAAGGAGTACAGGGCATGGCGACGCGGCTCGGACTCGCTCTTCCCCAGAACAAGCAGTACGACCTCGGACGGGACGTGCCCGACGTGGCGCGCGCGGCCGAGCGGATCGGTTACGAGAGCCTCTGGGTCTACGAGCGGCTCCTGGTCCCCGACCCCGCCACTCAGGGCCTCTACGGCATCGAGGGCCTCCCCTGGCCGGACGGCTACCGGGGTGTCGCCGAACCGCTGGTCACCCTCACCCTCGCCGCCGCGGCGACCGAGCGGGCCCGTCTGGGCACCAGCGTGCTGGTCGCCCCGCTGCACGTGCCGTTCCAGCTCGCCAAGGCCCTCGCCACCCTGGACGCGGCGAGCGGCGGCCGCGTGGTGGCGGGTCTCGGCACCGGCTGGTCCTTCGACGAGTACGCGGCCGCGTCGGTACGGCCCTTCGAGGAGCGCGGGCAGGTCCTGGACGAGCTGATCGAGGTGTGCCGGGCGGTGTGGGGCCCCGATCCGGTGGTCCACGACGGACGCATCACCAAGATCGCGTCCGCCGTGGTCGGCCCCAAGCCCGCCCGCCCGATCCCGATCCTGCTGGCGGCGGCGTCGAAGAAGGCCCGGCGCCGTCTCGTCGACCACGCCGAGGGCTGGATGCCGGTGGGCATGGGCGCCGACACCGTCGCCGCGCAGTGGCGCGAGCTCCAGGAACTGGCCGCGGAACGGGGGCGCACCGAGCCGATCCAGACGGTTCTGCGCACCAATGCGGCCTACCTGTCCCAGGGGTACACCGGCGCCGACCGGCGGCCCTTCCAGGGCAGCGTCGACCAGATCGTGGAGGACCTGGCCGCGCACGCCGAGGTCGGTCTCGACGAGATCTTCGTCGACCTCCAGGAGGGCACCCGCGACGCCGAGGAGCTCAAGGACGTCGCCGCCGAGGTCTACGAGAAGGCGCGCGCGGCGGGGGTGTGACCCCCGGGGCTCACGAAGGGCTCAGTCCTCCGGGAGCTCGACCGGCGCGATCTCGTCGTAGACGTCGCCCGGCCCGGGGTTGCCCGGGTCGGTGGCGCCGCCGAGGTGGTGCATGACGCCCCAGACCGCGTTCAGCGCGGTCTGGACCGCCCCCTCGGCCCAGCCGGCCGTCCAGGAGATGTCGTCGCCGGCCAGGAAGATGCCCCGCTTGTCCTCGGGCAGCCGGTCCTGCATGAAGTGCGTGAACAGGCGCCGCTGGTAGCGGTAGTGGCCGGGCAGGTTGGCCTTGAACGCGCCCATGAAGTACGGCTCGTTCTCCCAGGAGACCGTCACCGGGCTGCCGATGATGTGCTTCCTGATGTCGACGTTCGGATAGATCTCGCCGAGCGACTTCAGCATGACCTCCATCCGCTCGTTCGCCGACAGCGGCAGCCACTTCAGGCTGTCGTCGCACCACGTGTACGAGAGGCAGATGACGGCGGGCTTGTCCGGGCCGTCGTCGAGGAGGTAGGTGCCGCGGGTCATGCGGTCGGTGAGCGTCATCGACATGACGTCCCGGCCGGTCGGGTTGCCCCTGTCGTCGACGGCCTTGTCGAGCCAGAACGGCCGGTCGACGGGGACGAACAGCTTCGAGCTCTCCATGTAGTGGGTGCGCTCGATCGCCGTCC
This sequence comes from Streptomyces sp. NPDC001544, assembly GCF_042894285.1. NCBI lineage: Bacteria > Bacillati > Actinomycetota > Actinomycetes > Kitasatosporales > Streptomycetaceae > Streptomyces > Streptomyces sp. NPDC001544. The sequence continues at coordinate 79,325 of NZ_JBIAVN010000006.1, forward strand.
AGTGGTCGATCGGGAAGAGCGAGTCGTCGCAGGCGATCTTGGACAGCAGCATCCAGGACTGGGCGGTGAAGATCGCGGCCCTGTAGGTGCGGATGTCGCCGTTCGCGTCCGTCACGGTGATCCGGTTGCCCGCGGTGCGGTGCAGCCGGATCACGGCGGGGCGGGGCTCGCCGTCGACGTGCAGGGACTTCAGCGAGGTGCCGTACGGCCAGTGGACGATCTTCTCCGGCTCGCGCTCCCACAGGCGCAGCGGGAGCTGCTGGGAGCCGCCGACGATGCCGCGGTGGTGGTCGTCGGCCTCGGTGTAGACGACGCGGAGGATCTCCAGGATGGAGTTGGGGAAGTCGGTGTCCCAGCCGCCGGTGCCGAAGCCGACCTGGCCGAAGATCTCGCGGTGCCGGAAGGACTTGAAGGCCTCGGAGCGGCAGAGGAAGCCGTAGAAGGTCTCGTTGTCGAGCTTCTCGACGAGCCGTGCCCAGATCTCGCGGATGCGCGGCACGTCCCGCTCGCGTATGGCGCGGTTCATGTCGGAGAAGTCGGCACCCTCTTCGAGGCACCTGTTCCAGGCCTCGGCGACATCGCGGTAGACCTGCGGCAGGTCGTCGATCGTCTCGGCGTAGTGCGACTCGCCCTTCAGGTCGACGACGGTCGACGGGGTCGCCTCGGACAGCGGGTTGGGGAAGGGCCGGGTCTCGAGCCCCGCCAGGTCGATGTAGTGCTGCAGGGCGGTGGAGGACGGCGGGAAGCGCATCGCGCCCATCTCGGCGGTGAGCGACGGGTCGCAGCCCTCGAAGCCCACCGTCCGCAGCCGGCCGCCGATCCGGTCGGCCTCGTACACGACGGGCTTGAGGCCCATCTTCATCAGCTCGTAGGCGGCCACGATGCCGGACAGGCCACCGCCGATGACCGCGACCTCGGTGCCGTGCTCGGTCGCGGGGACCTGGCCGAGGCCCGCCGGGTGGGCGAGGAAGTCGTCGTAGGCGTAGGGGAAGTCCGGGCCGAACATGGTGGTCGGCGGCTGCTGCTCGTCTGCGTGCTCGACGGCGTTGGGCACCGTGGACGTCATGGGGTAGGGACTCCTTGCGCGGGGTGACTCGAGGGAAGACTCGGGGGGATCGGTGGGTCAGACCAGGGACCCGTACAGACCGGGACGGCGGTCCTTCAGGTACGGGTTCGCCTCACGGGAGGCGGCCAGGAGGACGGGGTCGACGTCGGCGACGACCAGTTCCTCGCCGCGGCCGGCACGGGTGCGGGCGATGCCGTCGGGTCCGGCGAGGGCGGAGAGGCCGAAGAACTCGAACTCGCCCTCGTGGCCGACCCGGTTGACGTACGCGACGTACATCTGGTTCTCCCAGGCACGCACCGGCACCATGGCCTCGGCGACGAACTGGAACGGGTGCATGTTCGCCGTCGGCACGACCAGCAGGTCGGTGCCGGCCAGGGCGTGGGCGCGCGCGTTCTCCGGGAACTCGACGTCGTAGCAGATCATGATGCCGACGGTCAGGCCGCCCAGCCGGGCCTGGACGAGCGACTTCTCGCCCGGGGTGAAGTGGTCGCGCTCGGCGCAGCCGAACAGGTGGGTCTTGCGGTAGTTCGCGAGGCGGGTGCCGTCGGCGGAGATCAGCTGCGCGGAGTTGTAGACGGTCTCGCCGTCCCGCTCCGGATAGCCGTAGGCGAGGGCGAGGCCGTGCCGGGCGGCCATCTCGGCGATCGCGTCGGCGGAGGCGCCGTCGGCCGGCTCGGCGAGGCGGCCGATGTCGTCGCCGATCGCGTACCCGGTGAGGAACATCTCCGGCGCGGCGAGCAGCACGGCACCCGCGGCGGCGGCACGGCCCGCGGCCTCGTCGAGGACCTTGAGGTTCTCGACGGTGGAGCCGGGGCGGCCGGAGCTCTGGAGCAGGGCGGTGCGCATGCGTGGTCCTCACCGGGGCGGAAGGGTCTCGGGGGGTCACTTAGACGGTACGGTCGCCGGGCTCGGCCGGACAAGAAGAACCCGTTGCGCGCCAATGAGCGGTTCGTTGCGTGCGCCTGCCGTCCGACGGCGATTCGTTGCGCGCCCGAGCGGCCGATGCGGCCGATGCGGCTACGGATCCGGCGTACCGCGGCTCCCGTAGCCGCTCGACGGTTTCCCGCAGCGCTCCGGCCGCCTTCCTCCGCCGGCTCGACGCCCGGCCGTGCGACATCCGACCGGAGGCCGTGGCATCGGCGCGCGCGCCCGGTCAGCCCCCGGTGGCGCACCGCGCCGGGGCGGCTCCCGTAACCGCTCGACGGTTTCCCACAGCGCTCCGGCCGCCGCCCCCGCCGGCTCGACGCCCGGCCGTGCGACGTCCGACCGGAGGCCGTGACATCGGCGCGCGCGGCCGGTCAGACCCCGGTGGCGCACCGCGCCGGAGCCTGCCGTGCGCGGCGGGCCCCGGTGGTCGCGGTTGTGTGCCGGTACCCGGGCACGTCTCCTCGGCCCTCGGTCGTGCTCCACGGGCGGGGGGCGCATGTCCGGGCCGCTCGGCTCAGGTCGGCGATCCCGACGAGAAGCGTCTGAGCAGCGGTGAGAGCACCAGTACCGACTTGGTGCGCTCCACGAACGGCTCCCCCGCGATCCGCTCCAGCACCCGTTCGAAGTGGCGCATGTCGGAGGCGAAGACCTGGACGATCGCGTCGGCGTCCCCGGTGACGGTGGAGGCGGCGACGACCTCCTGGTAGCGCTCCAGGCCCCGCCGGATGGTCTCGGGCGAGGTGTTGCGCCGGCAGTAGATCTCGATGAGCCCCTCGGTCTCCCAGCCGAGCGCCGCCGGGTCCACCCGTACGGTGAACCCGGTGATGGCTCCGGTGGCGCGCAACCGGTCCACACGCCGCTTCACGGCGGGCGCGGACAGGCCGACCATCTGCCCGATGTCCGCGTAGGAGCGGCGGGCGTCCTCGGCGAGGGCGTGCACGATGCGTTCGTCGAGTTCGTTCAGCACAGTGGGTCGTTCACTTCTCGGATGGTGCGGGCGTTGCTGGTGGGGAGCGGGCCGGCGCGTCAGCTCCAGCTCGCGTGCAGCGGCTTGCCCTCGGCGTAGCCGGCGGCGCTCTGGATGCCGACGACGGCCTTCTCGGCGAACTCCTCCAGGGAGGCGGCACCGGCGTAGGTGCAGGAGGAGCGGACGCCCGCGATGATCGAGTCGATCAGGTCCTCGACGCCCGGCCGGGCCGGGTCGAGGAACATGCGGGAGGTGGAGATCCCCTCCTCGAACAGGGCCTTGCGCGCGCGGTCGTACGCCGACTCCTCGGAGGTGCGGTTGCGCACCGCGCGGGCGGAGGCCATCCCGAAGGACTCCTTGTACGGGCGGCCGTTCGCGTCGTGCTGGAGGTCACCGGGCGACTCGTACGTGCCGGCGAACCACGAGCCGATCATCACGTTGGACGCCCCGGCCGCGAGGGCCATCGCCACGTCGCGCGGATGCCGGACACCGCCGTCGGCCCAGACGTGCTTGCCGTACTTCCTCGCCTCGGCCGCGCACTCGAGGACGGCGGAGAACTGCGGCCTGCCCACGCCGGTCATCATGCGGGTGGTGCACATGGCCCCGGGGCCGACGCCGACCTTGACGATGTCGGCGCCCGCCTCGACCAGGTCGCGCACGCCCTCGGCGGCGACGATGTTGCCGGCCGCGATCGGCACCCGCGGGCCGAGGTCGCGGACCAGCTTGATCGCGTTGATCATCGACTCCTGGTGGCCGTGCGCGGTGTCGATGACGAGCGTGTCCACGCCGGCGTCCAGGAGCTGCTCGGCCTTGCCCGCCACATCGCCGTTGATGCCGACGGCGGCGGCGACGCGCAGCCTGCCCGCAGCGTCGGTGGCGGGGGTGTACAGGGTCGCGCGCAGGGCGCCCTTGCGGGTGAGGATGCCGGCCAGCCTGCCGTCCTTGTCGACGGCGGGGGCGTAGCGACGGTTGGCCCCGTCGAGCCGGTTGAACGCCTCGGTCGGGTCGATGTCGGCGTCGAGCAGCAGCAGGTCCTTGGACATGACCACTTCGAGCTGGGTGAAGCGGTCGACGCCGGTCAGGTCCCGGTCGGTGACGACACCGATCGGCCGCTGCTGGTCGTCGACGACGACACCGGCGTTGTGCGCGCGCTTGGGCAGCAGGGACAGCGCGTCGGCGACGGTCTGGTGCGGGGCCAGCACGATGGGGGTGTCGAGCACGAGGTGGCGGCTCTTCACCCAGCCGATGACATCGGTGACGACGTCGATCGGGATGTCCTGCGGGATGACCACCAGGCCGCCGCGCCGGGCCACCGTCTCGGCCATGCGGCGGCCGGCGATGGCGGTCATGTTGGCGACGACGAGCGGGATGGTGGTGCCCGTGCCGTCCGGGGCGCTGAGGTCCACGCCCTGACGTGAGCCCACCGCGGAGCGGCTCGGCACCATGAACACGTCGTCGTACGTCAGGTCGTACGCGGGCCGGATGTCGTTGAGGAAACGCACGTGCTGCACATCCCAGTCGTTCGGAGGCGGCCCCCGGACAGGTCAGCCAGGGGGAAAGAGCACGTACTTCATTCTCCCATGAGAGCCCCTGTGCCATGCCCCCGACGAAACATCCAGGCTGGTCAGAGGGGCTTGGGAGGAACCTCCAACGGCCGGCGCCCCCGGCCGGGACGGCATCGGGCCGGCCATGGCCAAGGGCGCCGGTCCGGTCAGGGGCCGTCGGGGTCCGCGCGGTTGAGCGCGGGCTTCGGCGTCGGTCCGGCGGTCATCAGGTAGTCCGCGGCGGAGGTGTCCGTCACCAGGCTGGTGACGAGCCCCGAGCGCAGCACCGCGTCGATCGCCGCCGCCTTGCGCTGCCCGCCGGCGATCGCCACGACCTCGGGGACGCGGCGGAGCTGGTCGGCCTTGACCGTGATGCACCGCTCCCCCAGGTCCCGTCCGACCCGGCGGCCCTCGGCGTCGAAGAGGTGCGCGGACATCTCCGCGGCGACGCCGAGCGAGGCGTAGTGGGCCCGCTCGTCGTCCCTGAGCATGTCGTGGACGGTCGAGATGCCCGGCTCCCAGGAACCGATGGAGACACAGGCGACCGTGACCTTGTCGAAGTACTCGAAGGCGCGGGCGATGCCGGTCTGGTGGCGCAGCGCCGCCGCGGTGGCCGTGTCCGGCAGCAGCATCGGCGCGTAGATGGGGTGGGCGTCGCCGCCGGAGACCTGGGCGGCACGGCGGACGGCCTCGACCGAGCCGCGCTCGGCGGTCCCGGCGTCGTACACGCCCGTCAGCTGCACCACCGTGCAGGGCGGCAGCCGGTCCAGGGCCGCCGCCATGTGGATGGTGGACCGGCCCCAGGCCAGGCCCAGGACGTCCCCCTCGTTCACGAGCTCACCGAGCAGGTCGGCGGCGACTTCCCCCAGGTTCTCGGGGTCGGGGGTCTCCTCGGCCTCGGCCGGGGACTCGACCACGACGGCGTGCCTGAGGCCGTAGCGGGCGCGGAGCGCGTCGGAGCGCTCGGCGTCCAGTTCGGCGGGGACTCGGATCTCGATGCGTACGAGGTCCCTTTCGAGGGCAGTCTCCAGTACCCGGGCCACCTTGAAGCGGCTGACGCCGAACTCCTCAGCGATCTGGATCTTGGACTTTCCCTCGAGGTAGAAGCGGCGGGCCATGGCCGCCGCCTGCACCAGCTCAGCGGGTCCCATCCGCATGGCTGACCGGCCCGCCGACATACCCGACACGGCGATCTCCTCACTGCTGTTCACACTCTGGATTCGCCGTTCATCCTTGCAGATTCGGCGCGCTTGATCTGCCCTGGTGGGCGCCGTTCACGTAGCTGTGGCCCAAGGGCCGTCTAGTGTCCGCACGCCCACGACGCCTTGGCGGTCGTCGCCTCGGCCTGCGTGCGTAGTGCACGTACCGCTTCTGCCGGGTCCTTCGCCCCGTAGACGGCGGAACCGGCGACGAAGACATCCGCTCCGGCATCCGCGCATCGCTCGATCGTCGAGGCCGAGACGCCCCCGTCGACCTGCAACCACAACTCCAGGCCGTGCTTGGCGATCAGCTCGCGGGTGCGGCGGATCTTGGGGAGCATGATGTCCAGGAACGCCTGACCGCCGAAGCCCGGCTCGACCGTCATGATCAGCAGCATGTCGAGCTCGGGGAGCAGGTCCTCGTACGGCTCGATGGGCGTCGCGGGCTTCAGGGCCATGGCGGCGCGGGCGCCCTTGGCCCGGATCTCGCGGGCCAGCCGCACGGGCGCGGCGGCCGCCTCGACGTGGAACGTGACGGACGAGGCGCCCGCCTCCACGTACTGCGGCGCCCAGCGGTCCGCGTCCTCGATCATCAGGTGGCAGTCCAGCGGCGTGTCCGTCGCACGGGCCAGGGACTCCACGACCGGCACGCCGAGCGTGAGGTTGGGGACGAAATGGTTGTCCATGACGTCGACGTGGAGCCAGTCGGCTCCCTGGACCGCCTTGGCCTCGTCCGCGAGGCGGGCGAAGTCGGCGGACAGGATGCTGGGGTTGATCTGCACGGCCATGCCCCAAGCCTGCCATGTTCTTGCACGGTTGTTCGCGTCGGTACGTCCCTGGCAGTCTTCCCCGCCGCTCAGCGCGCCCCCTGCGCGCCCCGCCAGGCTTCCGGCCCGGCCCGGCCGACGCCCGAAGCGGCTGGTCACGGCATTGCGGCCGGCCGGGACGGACGGCCGCCGAGGGCCCGGCCCCCGGCCGAGGGGAGCACGGCGATGGTGGCCCCGCGTGGCCCGACCGGTCCGGCGGACGCCCCGCGCACGACGCGCTCGGCGAAGGCGGGACCGGCGATGCCGGACACACGGCATGCGCCGCCCGCGTCCCCCTCCCTCGCCGCCGCCCGGTGACGGCCCGCCGTCCGGCCGGCCGGGCGGACCGACGCGTCGATCGACCCGGCGTGCCCGGCCCTTCACCGTCACGCACGGCCGAGCCACCGGCCCACCGCCGCGCGAGGCGGCCGGTCCGGCGGACGGGCGGTCAGCCGGTACGGCGGATCAGCGCCAGGTACATCGCGTCGGTGCCGTGCAGATGGGGCCACAGCTGTACGTCGGGGCCCTCGCCGAGCGCCGGGACACCCGGCAGGAGGGGGCGGGCGTCGAGGAGTTCGGTGTCCGGGTGTTGCTTGAGCACGTCCTCGACGACGGCCCGGGTCTCGGCGAGGTGCGGGGAGCAGGTGGCGTAGCCGACGACGCCGCCGACCCGCACCGAGTCCAGCGCGCCGCGCAGCAGGGCGCGTTGCAACGGCGCGAAGTTCTCCAGGTCCTCCGGGCGGCGCCGCCACCGGGCCTCGGGCCGCCGGCGCAGGGCGCCCAGACCGGTGCACGGCACGTCCACCAGTACGCGGTCGAAGGCGCCGGGCAGCCACGGCGGCCTGGTTCCGTCGGCGGCGATGACCTGGTACGGCCCGGGATTGCCGGCCAGCGCCTTGGCCACCAGCCCGGCGCGGTGCGGCTGCTTCTCGGAGGCCAGCAGCACCGCGCCGCGTTCGGCGGCGAGGGCGGCCAGCAGCGCGGCCTTGCCGCCGGGTCCGGCACACCCGTCGAGCCACTTCCCGTCAGGTCCCTCCAGCGGCGCGTTCGCCAGCGCGAGGGCGACCAGCTGGCTGCCCTCGTCCTGGACGCCGGCCCGGCCCTCACGCACCGCCTCGACGGCTCCGGGCTCCCCGCCCTCGGTGAGCCGCACGGCGTACGGCGACCAGCGGCCGGGTACGGCGGCCTCCTCCCGGAGCAGTTCCTCGGGGGTGGCGCGCCCGGGCCGGGCGACGAGGGTGACCTCGGGCCGCTCGTTGTCGGCCGCCAGCAGGTCCTCGATCCCGGCGCGGCCACCGCCGAGCGAGTCCCACAGGGCCGAGACGACCCAGCGGGGGTGGGAGTGCACCACGGCGAGGTGGTCCTCGGGATCCTCGTCGTAGGGCGGCGCGACCTTGGCCAGCCATCCGTCGAGGTCGTCCTGCGCGACCTTGCGCAGCACCGCGTTGACGAACTTCGCCCGCCCGTCACCGAGTACGACCCGGGCCAGCTCGACGGAGGCGGACACGGCGGCGTGCGTGGGGATCCGCGTGCCGAGCAACTGGTGCACGCCGAGGCTGAGCACGTCGAGGACGGGCGGGTCGACCTCCCTGAGCGGTCGGTCGACACAGGCGGCGATGACGGCGTCGTACGTCCCCTGCCGGCGCAGCGTCCCGTACACCAGCTCCGTGGCCAGTGCCGCGTCCCGGGCGTCGAAGTCGCCCTTCTCCCGCGCCTTCCTGAGCAGCGGCGGCAGCACGAGGTTGGCGTACGCGTCGCGTTCGTCCACGGCACGCAACGCCTCGAAGGCGAGGATGCGGACGGGGTCCTTCTGGGGCCGGCGGTAGGGCTTGGCGGGCTTGTGGGGCCGACGGGGCTGGTCGCTCACGAAAAAGGTGCTCCGGGTGTGGGACGGGGTGCGGTGTCCAGCCTACGTCCGGCCGGCACCTGCGAAGGCGGGCGGGCGTCTCAGCCGCCCAGCGTCTCCCCGTCCGCGATCCGCACGCCCCGGGCCCAGTCCGCCGCGCGCATCGGCTTCTTGCCCTGGGCCTGTACCCACAGCAGCTCGGTGGCGTAGGAACCGGTTCCGACGTGCACGCTGTTCTTGCCCACGGCCAGCCGGCCGGGGGCGAGGTCGGTCCGCTCGGGCACCGGCGTGACGTGGATGAGCTTGAGCCGCTCGCCGCGGAACGTGGTCCAGGCGCCGGGCGCGGGGGTGCAGCCGCGCACGACCCGGTCCACCCGGAGCGCGGGGGCCGACCAGTCGACCTGCGCGTCCTCGACAGTGATCTTGGGAGCCACGGTGATGCCCTCGGAGGGCTGCGGTACGGCCTTCAGCGTGCCGTCCTCGATGCCGTCCATCGTGGCGGCGAGCAGCCCGGCGCCCGCGAACGCCAGCCGGGTGAGCAGGTCGCCGCTGGTGTCGGTGGGCCGGATCTCCTCGGTGACCGTTCCGTACACCGGCCCCGAGTCCAGCCCTTCCTCGATCAGGAACGTGGAGGCACCGGTGATTTCGTCCCCCGCCATGAGGGCGTGCTGCACGGGAGCCGCTCCGCGCCAGGCGGGCAGCAGCGAGAAGTGCAGGTTGACCCAGCCGTGGACGGGGATGTCGAGGGCCACCCTGGGCAGCAGGGCGCCGTAGGCGACGACGGGACAGCAGTCGGGCGCGATCTCCCTCAGCCGCTCCAGGAACTCCGGGTCCCGCGGTTTGGCGGGCCTGAGCACCTCGATCCCGGCCTCCATCGCGCGTTCGGCCACGGGAGACGCGACCAGCCTGCGTCCCCGGCCGGCCGGCGCGTCGGGCCGCGTGACGACGGCGGCCACCTCGTGCCGCCCGGAGGTGAGAAGGGCGTCGAGAGCGGGAACGGCGACCTCGGGGGTACCGGCGAAGACGAGCTTCATGGGTGGCTTCGGGCCTCTCGGGCGGTGATCGACGGGCAACACACAAGTCTATGCCGTGATCACCGGCGGGAAGCGGACAGCCGCCGACGGTGGGCGACCCCCACAGGGCGCCGGGCCTCCTGGCCGACTGGAAACGGGTGGTGCGCGGGTGGGAGAGCGGCGTACGCCCCAGCCCATACGCCCCTACCCCGTTACCAGCGGAGCGCATACGCGTTGGTCAAGACAGAGTTGACCACATCGGGCCGCTTTCGCGGCCCAATTCCTTTCAACGCCGGTTCGAGAGGCTTGTTCATGGCCGACCACGCAACCCACGACGCCCAGGCCCGGGCCAGCCTGCACTTGCTGGTGCGGGACATCGAGCGGGTCCGCCGGCAGGTGGACGCACTGCGCACGCTCACCGCCCAGCTGGGCAACGTCTACCGCCCGCGGCGCTCCGGTCCCTCCACGGGCTTCGTCGTCTACGGACGCGCCCCAGCCCCGACGGTCCGTCTCGCCCAGGAACTGCGGGACAGTGTCGAGACGCTGGTCACGGCCGCCGTGGACTTCGACCGCTCACTCGGTTTCTCGTGGGACGCGGTGGGCTCCGCCCTCGGGGTCACCAAGCAGGCGGTCCACCGCCGTTACGGCGCCCGCCGTGCCGCGGCGCAGGCGGCCGCGGAGGCCGAGCGCTCGACGGAGGCCCCGGGCACCCGGACGATCAGTGTGAACACCGGCCTGCCCTCGGTGCCTACGGTCCCGGCGGCCCGCTCGATGCCGACCCAGCCGACCGCGGGCAGTCCCACGCTCCGCGAAGACGCCCGGACCACGGCCTTCCCCGGCCCGCGCAACGGCTGACGCCTCGGGCGCCCAGCTCCTGCCCGGTTCGTCGGCCGGCCCGTCGGCTCACCCGATGTCCGGCGGGTCGATCCGCACCCGGACCGGCGTCTGGCCGTTCCCCCGCGCCATCCGCGCGGCCTGTGCCGCCTTCAGGGCGGACGCGAGCGCGGCCCCGCTGCCGGGCGGCACCCGGACCAGCGCCCGCTCCCAGTGCTCCCCGGGAGGCGGCGCCCCTGGACGCCGGGGCCGCCCGGCGGGAGTGGCAGGCACCGGAACGGGCCCCAGCACCTCGGCGTCCGGCGGCAGTTCCACCGTGCCGAGGAACTCCGCCACGGCCTGCGCCGTCCCCGACACGGCCGCCATCCGCGACACGGGCGGGAATCCGAGCTCGGCGCGCTCGGCCAGCTCCCGCACCGCGTGCCCGACGGGGTCCCAGCGCACCAGCGCCTGCACGGGCCGCAGCGTGGGCTCGGCGACGACGACCACGGTCCCGCCGTCACCCTGCGGCCGCACCAGCGCCGCGGCCCCGATCCAGCGGCGCAGCGCGTCCTCTCCGGCGCGCAGGTCGGGCCTGCCGAGCATGGTCCAGCCGTCGAGCAGCAGGGCCGCCGCGTAGCCGCCCTCGGCGACCGGCTCCGCCCCCGGTGTGCTCACCACCAGGGCGGGTGTGTCCGGGACCGTGTCCAGCACGTGCTCGCGGCCCGAGGTCCGCACGGGTACGGCGGGAAAGGCCCGGCCCAGTTCCTCCGCGGTCCGCCGGGCCCCGACCACCTGGGCGCGCAGCCGGAATCCTCCGCACTCCGGGCAGTGCCAGGCGCCCTCCTCACGCCCGCACCAGCCGCAGCCGAGCGCCCCGGACTGCTGGGCCTGGAGCGGCCCCGAGCAGTGCCGGCAGCGTGCGGGCGCCCGGCACTGCGCACAGGCCATGCGCGGCACATAGCCTCGCCGGGGCACCTGCACCAGGACCGGCCCCTGCCGCAGTCCCTCGCGGGCCACCTGCCAGGCGAGCGTCGGCAGCCGGGCCGCCCGGGCGGCCTCGTCCCGGGCCAGGTCACCGTCCCCGACCGTTCGCACCAGGGGAGCGGTCCGCCGCACCTCCTCCCGGCCCGCGACCAGGGGCCGGGCCCAGCCGCTCTCCACGAGCTGCGCAGCCTCCACGGTGGAGGACCAACTCCCCAGCAGAAAACCGCACTTGTCCACAGCGGCGCGCAGCAGCAGCACATCCCGGGCGTGCGGCTGCGGAGCGTGCTGCTCGCTGTGGCTGTCGTCCCCGTCGTCCCAGACGGCGACGAGCCCGAGGTCCCGTACCGGCGCGAACATGGCGGCCCGCGTCCCGACCACGGCCCGCACCGACCCGCGCCGCACGGCGAGCCACTGCGCATACCGCTTCTCGGGCCCGGCGTCGGCGGTGAGGACCGCGTGCCGCCCCTCACCGAGCAGTGCGGTCAGCGCGGCGTCGACCCGGGTGGCGGCCCGCCCGTCCGGTACGACGACAAGGGCGCCGCGTCCCGAGGCGAGCGTCGCGGCGACGGCCCGGGCCAGCTCCTCGCTCCACCCGGGTCCCGGCAGGGCGTTCCACACGGCTCGCGGCGAGCCTCCCGAGGCCAGCGACTCCAGGAACGCGGCCCCGTGCTCGTACCGGCTCCAGGACCCGGTGCCGGGCGCCGTGGGCGGCGGCAGGGGCTCGGGCGACGGCCGCTGCTCGGCCCGCGCACTGCGTGGCGGCACGGCGAGCTGCAGCACATCGGCGAGGCTGCCCGCGTACCGGTCGGCGACGGCCCGGGCCAGCCCCAGCAACTCCTCGCTCAGCACGGGCTCGGGCGACACCACCTGGGCCAGCGCCGCCAGCGGCCCCGCGTAGTCGGACTCGGCCCGCCGCTCGACGAGGAACCCGTCGATGAGCCCGCCGCCCTCCCGGCGCCCTTCCCGGACCCGGCCCCGCCCGGCCCCGAACCGCACCCGCACCCGCACTCCGGGCTGGGCCTGCTCGTCCAGTTCCTCCGGCACGGCGTAGTCGAAGTACCGGTCGAGATGCAGCACGCCCTTGTCGACCAGCACCCGCGCGACCGGCAACCGCCCGGCCAGCGCGGCCCCCCGCCAGGTACGCGGCTTCGCTCGCGGCGCCTTCGCCTTCCCCTGCCGCACACCTTCCCGGATGAGCGCGAGCTGCTCCGCCGCCGCGGCCCCTTCGCCCCCGCCGTCCCCCGGCCCGTTCTCGCTGCTCACCCTTGCATTCTTACCAAACGGCACTGACAACCGACGCGCCCGCGACCGGCGCCCTAGGGGGTGTCTTGTGGATCAGGCCGGTTGCGACCGACGGCGCCTTCCAGCCGACCCGAGCGGGGTCTGGTGCGTGCAGCTGCAAGGCGGAGGAGGGAGTCGACGCGATGGGGGTCCCCCCTCGCGAGCTCGTTCGAGCGTGGGGGAGTCGGGGACCGACGACAACGCCGGTGGGGCCCCTCCCGCTCGAGCGAAGTCGAGAGTGGGGGAGTGCGTGCCAGACCCCGCGACCCCGGCGTGATCCACAAGACACCCCCTAGGCTCACGCCCATGACCGAACCCGTACCGGACCCCATGGAGCAACTGCGCGAACGTCTCGCCACACGGGCACACCCGGAGTTGCGGACCGGTACGGTGGCCGGCTTCGGCGAGCGCGACGTCGTCGTGTGCCTGGACGGCGACGACCCGCAGGCGCCGACCGGCCGTATCCCCCTGCACCTGCTGTCCTGGAGGGTGTTCCAGGACCCTTCGCAGGTGGTGGCCGTCGGGCAGCGGATCACCGCTGAGGTGCTGGGCGCCGACGAGAGGACCGGCACGGTCGGGCTTTCCGCCAAAGCCTGCGAGGACGAGGCCCTGTACCGCCATCTGCTGCGCACGCGGCCCGGTGATGTCGTCACGGGTACGGTGGCCGCCGTACACGACTTCGGGGTCTTCGTACGGCTCGACGGGGAGCCCCCGCATCCCGCGTATCCGGGCACGGGTTTCATCCGCGTTCCGGACCTGAGCTGGTCCCATGTCGATCACCCCGCGGACGCGGTCAGTCCGGGGCAGCGGGTCACCGGCGCGGTGGTCGTGACCGACACGTACCAGGGTGAGGTGGTCATCTCGCTCAAGGCCCTGCGGGAGGATCCCTGGGACCGGTCGGCCCGGTCCGCCGGAGACGTCGTGGCGGGCCGGGTGACCAGGCGACTCCCCTTCGGCGTGTTCGTCCGCATCGGCGAGGACACCGAAGGTCTGGTGCACGCCTGCGACCTGGACCCGGACGGCGTCTGCGAGGGGCAGGAACTGCTGGTCAGCATCCTGGAGATCGATCGGGTGCGCCGCCGGATCCGGCTGGCCCCCGCCGCCTGACCGGCACGTCCGTCCACCACACGCCGAAGCCCGGCTCCCGTAGGGGAGCCGGGCCTCTGGCTTGAAGCCGGGGGACCTACAGGCCCGCGGCCGCGCGCAGCGCGTCCACGCGGTCGGTGCGCTCCCAGGTGAAGTCGGGGAGCTCGCGGCCGAAGTGGCCGTAGGCCGCGGTCTGGGCGTAGATCGGGCGGAGCAGGTCGAGGTCGCGGATGATGGCGGCCGGGCGGAGGTCGAAGACCTCGTCGATGGCCTTCTCGATCTTCTCGGTCTCGACCTTGTGGGTGCCGAAGGTCTCGACGAACAGACCGACCGGCTCGGCCTTGCCGATCGCGTAGGCGACCTGGACCTCGCAGCGGGAGGCCAGGCCCGCGGCGACCACGTTCTTGGCGACCCAGCGCATCGCGTACGCCGCGGAGCGGTCCACCTTGGACGGGTCCTTGCCGGAGAAGGCGCCGCCGCCGTGGCGGGCCATGCCGCCGTAGGTGTCGATGATGATCTTGCGGCCGGTCAGGCCGGCGTCACCCATCGGGCCGCCGATCTCGAAACGGCCGGTGGGGTTGACCAGCAGGCGGTAGCCCTCGGTCTCGAGTTTGATGCCCTCGTCCAGGAGCGCCTTCAGCTCGGCCTCGACGACGAACTCACGGATGTCGGGCGCGAGCAGCGACTCCAGGTCGATGTCGCTGGCGTGCTGCGAGGAGACGACGACCGTGTCGAGGCGGACGGCCTTGTCGCCGTCGTACTCGATGGTGACCTGCGTCTTGCCGTCCGGACGCAGGTAGGGGATCGTGCCGTTCTTGCGGACGTCGGACAGGCGCTTCGACAGCCGGTGCGCCAGGAAGATCGGCAGCGGCATCAGGGTGGGCGTCTCGTCGGCCGCGTAGCCGAACATCAGGCCCTGGTCGCCGGCACCCTGCCGGTCGAGCTCGTCGTCGTCGCCCTCGACCCGGGACTCGTAGGCCGTGTCCACGCCCTGCGCGATGTCCGGGGACTGCGCGCCGATCGAGACGGACACGCCGCAGGAGGCGCCGTCGAAGCCCTTCTTCGAGGAGTCGTAGCCGATCTCGAGGATCTTGTTGCGGACCAGGGTCGCGATGTCCGCGTAGGTCTTGGTGGTGACCTCGCCGGCCACATGGACCAGACCGGTGGTGATCAGCGTCTCGACGGCGACCCGGGAGGTCGGGTCCTCACGCAGGAGCGCGTCGAGAATGGTGTCGCTGATCTGGTCAGCGATCTTGTCGGGGTGACCTTCGGTCACGGACTCCGAGGTGAACAGGCGACGGGACACAACGCTCCCTGGGTTTGCAGCGGCTGCTGGCTGATCATTGACGGACGACGCGGGGAGCTGCGCCCGGCATCGTCCGAGAAACAGTTTATCGGTGGCAGTCTGCCCACGGGCCACATGTCTCACCTCTCGGGAGCCCTGTGACCTGCGGCACGGGCATTCTGCCCAATACGCGGCGGCCTTGGCCAGGGCCGCCACGCGACAATCACGTCCTCGAAGACACCGCCGAACGGCCGAATCCAAGGGCGGAGCGATCAGTTCAGCCGCTCGGCGACAAGGTCCCAGACGACCTCCGCGAGGGCCTCCTTCGGGCCGTGCGGTACGGGCGTCTCACTGCCGTCGGCGCCGAGTACGACGGCCTCGTTCTCCTCCGAGCCGAACGTCTTGCGTTCCCCCACCTCGTTCACCACGAGGAGGTCGCAGCCCTTGCGTGCCAGTTTCTTCCGGCCGTTGGCGAGGACGTCGTCCGTCTCGGCGGCGAAGCCGACGATCACCTGTCCGGTCCGGGGCCGTTCGGCCGATATCTCCGCCAGGACGTCCGGATTACGTACGAGGGTGACCGGCTCCGGGTCCTGGTCGTCCTTCTTCTTGATCTTCCCTGCCGCGTAGGTCGCGGGCCGGAAGTCGGCCACGGCCGCGGCCATGACCACGGCGTCGGCGTCGCCGGCCGCCTTCAGTACGGCCTCGCGCAGCTGGAGCGCCGTGCCGACGGGTACGACGTCCACTCCGGCGGGGTCCGGCAGCCCGCCGGTGTTGGCGGCGATCAGTGTCACCCGTGCGCCCCGGGCGGCGGCGGTGCGGGCGAGGGCGTAGCCCTGCTTGCCGGAGGAGCGGTTGCCGAGGAAGCGGACCGGGTCGAGGGGCTCACGGGTGCCGCCGGCGCTGACGACTACGTGCCGGCCGGCGAGGTCCGGCTCCGTCGCTCCCCTGGCCAGGACCCGGCGGCAGACCTCGAAGATCTCTCCGGGGTCGGGCAGCCGCCCCTTGCCCGTGTCGACGCCGGTCAGGCGGCCCACCGCCGGTTCGATCACGACGGCGCCCCGGCGGCGCAGTGTCGCCACGTTCTCCCGGGTGGCCGGGTGCTCCCACATCTCGGTGTGCATGGCCGGGGCGAAGACGACCGGGCAGCGTGCCGTGAGGAGTGTGTTGGTCAGCAGGTCGTCGGCGAGGCCGTGGGCCGCCTTGGCGAGCATGTCGGCGGTGGCGGGGGCGACGACCACGAGGTCGGCCCGCTGGCCGATGCGGACGTGCGGCACCTCCTGGACGTCGTCCCAGACCTCGGTGGAGACCGGGTTGCCGGACAGGGCGGACCAGGTGGCGGCGCCGACGAAGTGCAGCGCGGAGGCGGTGGGGACCACCCGTACGTCATGGCCCGACTCCGTGAACCTTCTCAGCAGCTCACAGGCCTTGTACGCGGCGATCCCGCCACTGACCCCCAGAACGACCTTGGGCTTGTCCACCGACTTGTCCACCGTCTCTCCCCGGTTCGGCAACGTACGGGTCCATCACACACCACAGGCCCGGCAGGAGCACTGCCGGGCCTGTGGATGAACCAACTGCGATGTGAAGGTACTACTGCGCCGGACCCTCGATGGCCTCGGAGGTCAGGAGACCGGCGTTGATCTCGCGCAGGGCGATGGAGAGCGGCTTCTCGTGGACGTGGGTGTCCACGAGCGGACCGACGTACTCGAGGAGGCCCTCGCCGAGCTGCGAGTAGTACGCGTTGATCTGGCGGGCCCGCTTGGCCGCGTAGATCACGAGGCTGTACTTCGAGTCGGTGGCCTCGAGGAGCTCGTCGATCGGCGGGTTGATGATGCCCTCGGGCGCGGTGATGGAAGAGGACACGCTCTACCTTCCGATGGATGGGAAAGAATCAGGTGAGGGTGATCTTCACGATCACACAACGTCCATCAAGGCTAGCAGCTCGCGCGCCACGTCCTCGACGGAGGTGTTGACCAGGGTCTCGTCGAACTCCGGCTCGGCCGCCAGCTCGATCCGGGCCGCCTCCAGGCGGCGCTCGATCACCTCGGGCGGCTCGGTGCCACGGCCGGTGAGCCTGCGCACGAGCTCCTCCCAGGAGGGAGGGGCCAGGAACACCAGCTGGGCCTCCGCCATGGACTCGCGGACCTGGCGGGCGCCCTGCAGGTCGATCTCCAGCAGGACCGGCACCCCGGCCTCCAGGTGCTCCAGCACGGCCTGGCGGGGCGTGCCGTAGCGGTTGCCGGCGAACTCGGCCCATTCCAGCAGCTCGCCGTTGGCGATCAGCTTGTCCATCTCCTCGTCGGTGACGAAGAAGTAGTGGACCCCGTGCTGCTCGCCCGGGCGCGGCTTGCGGGTGGTCGCCGACACCGAGAGCCAGACCTCGGGATGTTCCTTGCGCATATGGACGACGACCGTGCTCTTGCCGACCCCGGAGGGGCCGGAGAGCACGGTCAGCCGCGGACGTACGCCCGGGGGCTCGGGGGTCGTCCCCCGGAATGTTGCAGCCATGCAGCGATTATTCCAGCAATGCCGGGGTGCCCGGGACGCCGGTCCCGGACCTCCCGGTACTCAGGAGCCGGTGCTCCCGAACTCACGCTCCAGGGAGGCGATCTGGTTGGAACCGAGGCCACGCACGCGGCGGCTCTCGGAGATACCGAGTCGCTCCATGATCTGCTTGGCGCGGACCTTGCCCACGCCCGGCAGGGACTCGAGCAGGGCGGAGACCTTCATCTTGCCGATGACGTCGTTCTCCTGGCCCTGCTTGATGACCTCGTGAAGAGAGGCGCCGGAGTGCTTGAGTCGATTCTTGACCTCGGCCCGCTCCCGGCGAGCCGCGGCGGCCTTTTCGAGCGCGGCTGCGCGCTGTTCAGGGGTAAGGGGCGGAAGAGCCACGCCTACGTCACCTCGGATGTCGAACTGTCGGATACGGACCGGTGAGGAACCTAGTCGCCCCACACCTGGGGAGCCACGAGCAACACGCTGCCCGTCCTCCCCCACTGCCTGAAGGGCGTGGGAGGTGTCCCCACTGCTCGGAGACTAGCGGGCAAGTCCGCCAGAGTCAGCGAGAACAGCGGAAAAGTCCTGGTCAGCCTCCGTCAGGCCAGACATTTCAGACATACTGCCCTCGATTTGAGAATGTATTCACCCTCAAGCCGCCCTGGAGCCGCTCACCCGAGCACTCATCGGAGGACTCAGGCGTCCGCGACGGCGGCCCGGATCTCCTCCGCGAACCGCTCCGCGGCCGCTCGCAGCGCCCCGACCTCGGGACCGTGACGCAGAACACCCCGGCTGACGTTCGGCACCACGTTGCGCACCGCGGTTCCGAACACCCGGGGAAGATCGGCCGCCGTCGCCCCCTGGGCCCCGACGCCGGGCGCGAGGAGCGGGCCGTTGATGCCGAGGTCGTACGAGGACAGGTCGCCGAGCGTGGCGCCCACCACCGCGCCGAACGAGCCCAGGGGCTCCTCCCCCGCGTTCTCGGCCGCCAGGTGGGCCAGCATCGTCGCGCCGACGTCGCGCCCGTCGGCACGGACCGCGTGCTGCACCTCGCCGCCCTCGGGGTTGGAGGTGAGGGCCAGAACGAACAGGCCCGTGCCGCTCTCCCGGGCCAGCGCGACGGCCGGGCTCAGGGAGCCGTAGCCGAGGTACGGCGAGACGGTCAGGGCGTCCGAGAACAGCGGGGCGTCCTTGTGCAGGAACGCCTCGGCGTACCCGGCCATGGTCGATCCGATGTCGCCGCGCTTGGCGTCCATCACCACCAGGGCACC
Source organism: Streptomyces sp. NPDC001544 (assembly GCF_042894285.1). Taxonomy (NCBI): domain Bacteria; kingdom Bacillati; phylum Actinomycetota; class Actinomycetes; order Kitasatosporales; family Streptomycetaceae; genus Streptomyces; species Streptomyces sp. NPDC001544. The sequence continues at coordinate 97,912 of NZ_JBIAVN010000006.1, forward strand.
GGCCTCGCGTGCCTCCCGTACCGACGCCTCCAGGACGGCGACGCCGCGGGAGCCGAAGCGCTCGAAGAAGGCGCTCTGCGGCTTGAGGACGGCGACCCGGTCGGCCGTCGCCTCGACGACCGTGCGGCTGAACCGCTCCAGCCCGGCGACGTCGTCGTTCAGGCCCCACTCGGCGAGCAGGGACGCGTGCGGGTCGATGCCGACGCACAGCGGGCCGCGCTCGTCCATGGCGCGACGCAGGCGTGCGCCGAAGGCTTCCTGAACCGTCATGCCGGTCATACGGGGTTCCTCACGTCGGCGCCGACCGCGTCGGCGAGGGTGGCGTACGGGCTGTTGCGCAGACGGGCCGCCAGCCCCTTGTGGACCGCCCGGCTCCAGAAGGGCCCCTCGTAGATGAAGGCGCTGTATCCCTGGACGAGCGTGGCGCCCGCCAGGATGCGCTGCCAGGCGTCCTCGGCGTTCTCGACGCCGCCGACGCCGACCAGGGTGATGCGGTCGCCCACGCGCGCGTAGAGGCGGCGCAGAACCTCCAGGGAGCGCGCCTTCAGCGGGGCTCCCGACAGCCCGCCGGCCTCCTTGGACAGCGAGGGCACGGATTTCAGGCCGAGCCCCTCGCGCGCGATGGTGGTGTTCGTCGCGATGATCCCGTCCAGGCCGAGCTCGACGGCCAGGTCGGCGACCGCGTCGACGTCCTCGTCCGCGAGGTCCGGCGCGATCTTCACCAGCAGCGGCACGCGGCGGTCCGGCACGACCCGGTCGGCGGCCTCGCGCACGGCGCTCAGCAGCGGGCGCAGCGCCTCGGTGGCCTGCAGGTTGCGCAGACCGGGGGTGTTCGGCGAGGAGACGTTCACGACCAGGTAGTCCGCGTACGGCGCCAGCCGCTCGGCCGACTTCACGTAGTCGGCGACCGCCTCGGCCTCCGGGACCACCTTGGTCTTGCCGATGTTCACGCCCACGACCGTCCGGAACACGGGCTCACGGGTGGCGAGGCGGGCGGCGACGGCCAGGGAGCCGTCGTTGTTGAAGCCCATGCGGTTGATCAGCGCGCGGTCGGCGACCAGCCGGAACAGCCGCTTCCTGGGGTTGCCGGGCTGCGGCTCGCCCGTGACGGTGCCGATCTCGACGTGGTCGAAGCCCAGCATCGACATGCCGTCGATCGCCACCGCGTTCTTGTCGAAGCCGGCGGCGAGCCCGAAGGGGCCGTGCATGCGCAGCCCGAGCGCCTCGGTGCGCAGTTCCTTGTAGCGGGGCGCGAGGGCCGCGGCGACGAAGGTGCGCAGCACGGGGATGCGGACGGCCAGCCGGATCCAGCGAAAGGCCAGATGGTGCGCCTTCTCGGCATCCATCCGTTTGAAAACCAGACGGAAGAAATACTTGTACATGTCCAGATGTCCTCGTGAAGCCTCGTGAAGAGGGGGGCCTCATGAAGAGGGGGACACCGTTTCCGGTGTCCCCCTCCTGGGCCGTTAGTCGCGGGCCGCGGTCAGGTGCTGTGCGTGTTCCTGGAGCGAACGCACGCCCACGTCGCCGTGGTTGAGGGCGTCGATGCCCTGGACGGCCGCGGCGAGCGCCTGGACGGTCGTCAGGCACGGCACGGAGCGCGCCACGGCCGCCGTACGGATCTCGTAGCCGTCGAGGCGGCCACCGGTGCCGTACGGGGTGTTGACGATGAGGTCGACCTCACCGTCGTGGATGAGCTGGACGATGGTCTTCTCGCCGTTCGGGCCGGTGCCCTCGAACTGCTTGCGCACCACCGTGGCCTTGATGCCGTTGCGCTTGAGGACCTCGGCCGTGCCGGAGGTGGCGAGCAGTTCGAAGCCGTGGGCGACCAGCTCACGCGCCGGGAAGATCATCGAGCGCTTGTCGCGGTTGGCCACCGAGATGAAGGCGCGGCCCTTGGTGGGAAGCGGGCCGTACGCCCCGGCCTGCGACTTGGCGTAGGCGGTGCCGAAGACGGAGTCGATGCCCATGACCTCGCCGGTGGAGCGCATCTCCGGGCCGAGGACCGTGTCGACGCCCCGGCCCTGGATGTCGCGGAAGCGGGACCACGGCATGACCGCTTCCTTGACGGAGATCGGCGCGTCGAGCGGGAGCTCGCCACCGTCGCCGTGCTTCGGCAGCAGGCCCTCCTCGCGCAGCTCGGCGATGGTCGCGCCCAGCGAGATCCGGGCGGCGGCCTTGGCCAGCGGCACCGCGGTCGCCTTCGAGGTGAAGGGGACCGTACGGGAGGCACGCGGGTTGGCCTCCAGGACGTACAGGATGTCGCCCGCCATCGCGAACTGGATGTTGATCAGCCCGCGGACGCCCACCCCGCGCGCGATGGCCTCGGTCGAGGCGCGCAGCCGCTTGATGTCGAAGCCGCCCAGCGTGATCGGGGGCAGGGCGCACGCCGAGTCGCCGGAGTGAATGCCGGCCTCCTCGATGTGCTCCATGACGCCGCCGAGGTACAGCTCCTCGCCGTCGTACAGGGCGTCGACGTCGATCTCGATGGCGTCGTCGAGGAACCGGTCGACCAGCACCGGCCGGGAGGGGCTGATCTCGGTCGACTCGGCGATGTAGGTGGCCAGCCGGGTCTCGTCGTACACGATCTCCATGCCGCGCCCGCCGAGCACGTAGGAGGGCCGGACCAGGACCGGGTAGCCGATCTCGTCGGCGATGGCCTTGGCCTCGGCGAAGGTGGTGGCCGTGCCGTGCTTGGGGGCGGGCAGGCCGGCCTCGGCGAGGACCCGGCCGAAGGCGCCGCGGTCCTCGGCGGCGTGGATGGCCTCCGGGGAGGTGCCCACGATCGGCACGCCGTTGTCCTTCAGGGCCTGCGACAGCCCCAGCGGGGTCTGGCCGCCGAGCTGTACGACGACGCCGGCGACCGGGCCGGCCTGCTGCTCGGCGTGCACGATCTCCAGTACGTCCTCGAGCGTCAGCGGCTCGAAGTACAGACGGTCGGAGGTGTCGTAGTCCGTGGAGACGGTCTCCGGGTTGCAGTTGACCATCACGGTCTCGTACCCGGCGTCGCCCAGCGCGAAGGAGGCGTGGACGCAGGAGTAGTCGAACTCGATGCCCTGGCCGATGCGGTTCGGGCCGGAGCCCAGGATGATGACCGCGGCCCTCTCGCGCGGCGCGACCTCGGTCTCCTCGTCGTAGGACGAGTAGAAGTACGGGGTCTTCGCGGCGAACTCGGCGGCGCAGGTGTCGACGGTCTTGTAGACCGGGCGGATCCCGAGGGCGTGCCGGACCTCACGGACGACGTCCTCGCGCAGCCCGCGGATCTCACCGATCTGCTGGTCGGAGAAGCCGTGCCGCTTGGCTTCGGCGAGCAGCTCGCCGGTGAGCTCGGGCGCCTCGGCCAGTTCGTCCGCGATCTCCTTGAGCAGGAAGAGCTGGTCGACGAACCAGGGGTCGATCTTCGTGAACTCGAAGACCTCCTCGGGGGTGGCGCCCGCGCGGATGGCCTGCATGACCGTGTTGATGCGGCCGTCGGTGGGCCGGACGGCCTCCGCGAGCAGGGCCGTCCTGTCGCCCGGGTCCCCGACGAAGGTGAACTGGCTGCCCTTCTTCTCCAGCGAGCGCAGCGCCTTCTGGAAGGCCTCGGTGAAGTTGCGGCCGATGGCCATGGCCTCGCCGACCGACTTCATGGTGGTGGTCAGCGTGGAGTCCGCCTGCGGGAACTTCTCGAAGGCGAACCGCGGGGCCTTGACGACCACGTAGTCCAGGGTCGGCTCGAAGGAGGCCGGGGTCTCCTGGGTGATGTCGTTCGGGATCTCGTCGAGGGTGTAGCCCACGGCGAGCTTGGCGGCGATCTTGGCGATCGGGAAGCCGGTCGCCTTGGAGGCCAGCGCCGAGGAGCGGGACACGCGCGGGTTCATCTCGATGACGATCACACGGCCGTCCTCGGGGTTCACCGCGAACTGGATGTTGCAGCCGCCGGTGTCGACACCGACCTCGCGGATGATCGCGATACCGACGTCGCGCAGGACCTGGTACTCGCGGTCGGTCAGCGTCATCGCCGGCGCCACGGTGATGGAGTCGCCGGTGTGCACGCCCATCGGGTCGAAGTTCTCGATGGAGCACACGACCACGACGTTGTCGTGCTTGTCGCGCATCAGCTCCAGCTCGTACTCCTTCCAGCCGAGGATGGACTCCTCCAGGAGCACCTCGGTGGTCGGGGAGAGCGTGAGGCCCTGACCGGCGATGCGGCGCAGCTCGTCCTCGTCGTGCGCGAAACCGGAGCCGGCGCCGCCCATGGTGAAGGAGGGACGGACGACGACCGGGTAGCCGCCGAGCTGCTCCACACCGGCGAGCACGTCGTCCATGGAGTGGCAGATCACCGACCGGGCGGACTCGCCGTGCCCGATCTTCCTGCGGACCTCCTCGACGACCTCCTTGAACTGGTCGCGGTCCTCGCCCTTGTGGATCGCCTCGACGTTGGCGCCGATCAGCTCCACGCCGTACTTGGCCAGCACGCCGTTCTCGTCCAGCGAGATGGCGGTGTTCAGGGCCGTCTGGCCGCCGAGGGTGGGCAGCAGCGCGTCGGGCCGCTCCTTGGCGATGATCTTCTCGACGAACTCGGGGGTGATCGGCTCGACGTAGGTGGCGTCGGCGATCTCCGGGTCGGTCATGATCGTCGCCGGGTTGGAGTTGACGAGGATGACCCGCAGGCCCTCGGCCTTCAGAACCCGGCAGGCCTGGGTGCCGGAATAGTCGAACTCGGCGGCCTGGCCGATGACGATCGGGCCGGAGCCGATGACCAGGACGGACTGGATATCGGTGCGCTTAGGCACGCTGGCCCTCCATGAGGTTCACGAAGCGGTCGAACAGGTAGGCGGCGTCGTGCGGGCCGGCCGCCGCTTCGGGGTGGTACTGGACGCTGAAGGCCGGGCGGTCGAGGAGCTGGAGGCCCTCCACCACGTTGTCGTTCAGGCAGACGTGGGAGACCTCGGCGCGGCCGTAGGGGGTGTCGGACACCTTGTCGAGCGGGGCGTCGACGGCGAAGCCGTGGTTGTGCGCGGTGACCTCGACCTTGCCGGTCGTACGGTCCTGCACGGGCTGGTTGATACCGCGGTGGCCGTACTTCAGCTTGTAGGTGCCGAAGCCGAGGGCGCGGCCCAGGATCTGGTTGCCGAAGCAGATGCCGAACAGCGGGGTGCCGCGATCCAGGACGCCCCGCATGACGGAGACCGGGTGGTCGGCGGTGGCGGGGTCGCCGGGGCCGTTGGAGAAGAACACACCGTCCGGGTTCACGGCGTAGACGTCCTCGACGGTCGCGGTCGCGGGCAGTACGTGCACCTCGATGCCGCGCTCGGCCATGCGGTGCGGGGTCATGCCCTTGATGCCGAGGTCGACGGCGGCGACGGTGAACTTCTTCTCACCGACCGCGGGGACGACGTAGGCCTCCTGGGTGGCGACCTCGGCGGAGAGGTCGGCGCCCTTCATCTCGGGGGCCTGGCGGACCTCGGCGAGCATGGTGCCCTCGTCGGGCAGCGCGCCGCCGGAGAAGATGCCGACGCGCATGGCGCCGCGTTCGCGCAGGTGGCGGGTGAGGGCGCGGGTGTCGATGCCGGAGATGCCGACGACGCCCTGCGCGGCGAGTTCCTCGTCCAGGGAGCGCCGCGAGCGCCAGTTGGACGGCACGCGCGCGGGGTCGCGCACGACGTAACCGGCGACCCAGATGCGCTTGGACTCGGGGTCCTCGTCGTTGACGCCGGTGTTGCCGACGTGCGGGGCGGTCATCACCACGACCTGGCGGTGGTAGGAGGGGTCGGTGAGGGTCTCCTGGTAGCCGGTCATGCCGGTGGAGAACACGGCCTCGCCGAAGGTCACCCCCACGGCCCCGTAGGCGCGGCCGCGGAAGATCCGGCCGTCCTCCAGGACGAGTACGGCGGGAGTCTTGCCAGCTCCCCTGGTGGAGGTCGTCATCGTTCGGCGCCTTCCGTGCTGGTTGTCTTGATCATGGAGTTGATGGCGTCGACCCACTCGTGGTGTTCCGCGGCGCGGTCCGAGCGGAATCCTGAGTCGATCAGCCGGTCGCCGTGCTGCCAGGTGACGATCAGCAGCCCGCCCTCGGTGAGCACCTTGCCGGCGATGCCCTTGTCGAGCCGGGCCTCGCGCAGCGCGGCGGCGGGGACGAAGAAGTCGGCCGCCCCGGGGCGTACGACGTCCAGTCCCGTGTCCGTCAGGGTGAGCTCGGCCCGGCTGCGGGTGCCCAGGCCGTGCGCCACGATGCGGTCCAGCCACTGACCGGCCGTGGTGGAGCCGTGGTAGCGGCCGGTCATGCTCAGTTTCACCGGGCCGGGGTCGTCCGGCGCGGTCGGCAGCTCGGGCAGGTCGCTCTGGAGGGTGCCGCGCCACTTCCAGCCCTCGCGCATCAGCCAGTAGACGAGCGCGACGAACAGGGCGAGCCCGACGAGCCAGCCGATCCGCGCGGCCCAGTCGGTGACGTCCGCCGGCTTGCGGTCGGCGGCGAGGCCGGTCGCGAGTCCGGCCGCGAGCAGGGTTGCAGGTGTCACGTGAGCTTCCCGTCGACGAGCGTGGCCTTGCCCCGCAGCCACGTGTGGGTGACACGGCCCGGCAGCTCGCGTCCCTCGTACGGGGTGTTGCGGCTGCGCGAGGCGAAGCCCGCGGGGTCCACGAGGCCACGGTAGGCCGTGTCGACGAGGGTGAGGTTGGCGGGCTCACCTGCCGAGACGGGACGGCCGTGGCCCTCGGCCCGTCCGATCCGCGCGGGCTGGACGGACATCCGGTCGGCGACGCCGGCCCAGTCCAGCAGACCCGTGTCGACCATGGTCTCCTGGACCACCGACAGCGCGGTCTCCAGGCCGACCATGCCCATGGCGGCCGCGGCCCACTCGCAGTCCTTGTCCTCGTGCGGGTGCGGGGCGTGGTCGGTGGCGACGATGTCGATCGTGCCGTCGGCGAGCGCCTCGCGCAGGGCGTGCACGTCGCGTTCGGTGCGCAGCGGCGGGTTGACCTTGTAGACGGGGTTGTAGCTGCGCACCAGTTCGTCGGTGAGCAGCAGGTGGTGCGGGGTGACCTCGGCGGTGACCTGGATGCCGCGGGACTTGGCCCAACGGACGATCTCGACGCTTCCGGCGGTCGACAGGTGACAGATGTGCACACGGGAGCCGACGTGTTCGGCGAGCAGCACGTCCCGGGCGATGACCGACTCCTCGGCGACGGCCGGCCAGCCGCCCAGGCCCAGTTCGGCGGAGACGACGCCCTCGTTCATCTGGGCGCCCTCGGTCAGCCGCGGCTCCTGCGCGTGCTGGGCGACGACCCCGCCGAAGGCCTTCACGTACTCGAGCGCCCGGCGCATGATCACGGCGTCGTCGACGCACTTGCCGTCGTCGGAGAAGACGGTGACGCCGGCGGCCGACTCGTGCATGGCGCCCAGCTCGGCGAGCTTCTTGCCTTCCAGGCCCACGGTGACGGCGCCGATGGGCTGCACGTCGCAGTAGCCGTGCTCCCGGCCCAGTCGCCAGACCTGCTCGACCACGCCGGCGGTGTCGGCGACCGGGAAGGTGTTGGCCATGGCGAAGACGGCGGTGTAACCGCCGGAGGCGGCCGCGCGCGTGCCGGTGAGGACGGTCTCGGAGTCCTCGCGGCCGGGCTCGCGCAGGTGGGTGTGCAGGTCGACCAGGCCCGGCAGCAGCACCTTGCCGCCGGCCTCGACGACCTCGGCTCCCTCGGCACTCAGACCGGTGCCCACCTCGGCGATGACCTCGCCGTCGATCAGCACGTCCTGCGGCTCGCCACCGAGCACCTTCGCACCACGGATCAGGATCTTGCTCATGGAACTTACTTCTCCTCGGTGGTGCGGGCGTGGGTGAGGGCGGGTTCGTTGCCGCCGAGCAGCAGGTACAGGACGGCCATCCGGATGGAGACCCCGTTCGCGACCTGCTCCACGACGGTGCAGCGCTCGGAGTCGGCGACCTCGGCGGTGATCTCCATGCCGCGGACCATCGGGCCGGGGTGCATCACGACGGCGTGCTCGGGCATCCGCGCCATGCGGTCGCCGTCGAGGCCGTAGCGCCTGGAGTACTCGCGCTCGGTGGGGAAGAACGCGGCGTTCATGCGTTCGCGCTGCACGCGGAGCATCATCACGGCATCGGACTTCGGCAGCGTGCTGTCGAGGTCGTACGACACCTCGCACGGCCAGGTCCCGACGCCGACCGGCACCAGGGTGGGCGGCGCGACCAGGGTGACCTCGGCGCCGAGGGTGTGCAGCAGGTCGACGTTGGAGCGGGCGACCCGGCTGTGCAGGACGTCGCCGACGATCGTGATGCGCTTGCCCGACAGGTCCTGGCCGATCCCGGCGTCCCGGCCGACCAGCCGGCGGCGCATGGTGAAGGCGTCCAGGAGGGCCTGTGTGGGGTGCTGGTGGGTGCCGTCGCCGGCGTTGATGACGGCGGCGTCGATCCAGCCGGAGTTGGCCAGCCGGTAGGGGGCGCCGGAGGCGCCGTGCCGGATGACGACGGCGTCGACGCCCATGGCCTCCAGGGTCTGGGCGGTGTCCTTCAGGGACTCGCCCTTGGACACGCTCGAGCCCTTGGCGGAGAAGTTGATGACGTCCGCGGACAGCCTCTTCTCGGCGGCCTCGAAGGAGATCCGGGTCCGGGTGGAGTCCTCGAAGAAGAGGTTGACGACGGTGCGGCCGCGCAGGGTCGGCAGCTTCTTGATCGGCCGGTCGGCGACCCGGGCCATCTCCTCGGCGGTGTCGAGGATCAGGACGGCGTCGTCGCGGGTGAGATCGGCGGCCGAGATGAGATGACGCTGCATCTGTCAGGCTCCGTAAGGCAATTCAAGAATCGGGGGATCTGGGGGTGCCCCCAGGAGGCGCGACCGGCGTGGACACGTGCGGGAACGCGCACTCGGGGCGGACCGGAGCGCTAGTGCTGCTCGCCCGGGGCGGCCGGCTTCACACCGAGCAGCACGGTGTCGCGACCGTCCTCCTCGGCGAGCTGGACCTTGACCGTCTCCCGCAGCGACGTGGGGAGGTTCTTGCCGACGTAGTCGGCGCGGATGGGCAGTTCGCGGTGGCCGCGGTCGACCAGGACAGCGAGCTGCACCGCACGCGGGCGCCCGATGTCGTTCAGGGCGTCGAGGGCGGCGCGGATGGTGCGGCCGGAGAAGAGCACGTCGTCGACGAGGACGACCAGCTTGCCGTCGATGCCGTCACCGGGGATCTCGGTGCGGGCCAGCGCACGCGGCGGGTGCATGCGCAGGTCGTCGCGGTACATGGTGATGTCCAGCGACCCGACCGGCACCTTGCGGTCGGTGATCTTCTCGAGCTTGGCGGCCAGCCGCTGGGCGAGGAAGACGCCCCGGGTCGGAATACCGAGGAGCACCACGTCGTCGGCGCCCTTGGCGCGCTCGACGATCTCGTGGGCGATGCGGGTCAGTACCCGCGCGATGTCGGGCCCTTCCAGAACGGGCCGCGCGTCGGACGTCTGCGCGTCCGGCTTGTCTCGCCTGTCTTGCCTGTCTTGCCTGTCCATACGAAACGGACCTCCTTCTCCGCCTCACGGGACGGACGTTAAAGGACGTCGGAATTGCGCCATCCACGGTAGCAGGTCACCCGAACGCCCCCGATCACCCCCTTGGCGCAATGGGCCGCCGCCACCACGGAAGAGTCGCTGCGGACCATTCCGCTTGACGCAGGAGAGTAACGCTGCGTAACCTCACAGTGAGTTACCAGCCGCGCGGCGCGGAAACACTGCCAGCCGCGTCGACACAGTGTCCGGGGAGCTATATGTCCAGCGAATACGCCAAACAGCTCGGGGCCAAGCTCCGGGCCATCCGCACCCAGCAGGGCCTTTCCCTCCACGGTGTCGAGGAGAAGTCCCAGGGGCGCTGGAAGGCCGTGGTGGTCGGTTCCTACGAGCGCGGCGACCGCGCCGTGACCGTGCAGCGCCTTGCCGAGCTGGCCGATTTCTATGGCGTCCCCGTGCAGGAGCTGCTGCCGGGCACCACGCCGGGCGGTGCCGCCGAGCCGCCGCCGAAGCTGGTCCTGGACCTGGAGCGGCTGGCCACGGTGCCGGCCGAGAAGGCGGGCCCCCTGCAGCGGTACGCGGCGACCATCCAGTCGCAGCGCGGTGACTACAACGGCAAGGTGCTGTCGATCCGGCAGGACGACCTGCGCACGCTCGCCGTCATCTACGACCAGTCGCCCTCGGTCCTCACCGAGCAGCTGATCAGCTGGGGTGTGCTGGACGCGGACGCGCGCCGCGCGGTGGCGGCCCACGAGGAGGGCTGAGCGCTCCGCAGGGCCGGCGGACCGGCCCAGCAGAAACGTGCCGCCGGGGTGGCGGGAACCTTTGTGGGTTCCTGCCACCCCGGCGGCTTTTCCATGTCGCGAGGGACAACGCCAAGGGGGCGCGGGGCCGCATCGACATGCGGCCCCGCCGCGTGGGCGCGAGCAGCCATGGACGACCTGCGGTCGCCCGGCTGCCGCGGTCCCACGGCGCCCCTTTTTGGCTAAGCGCGGCGCAGTGAGGGCTTGAGCTCCTTCAGCCGGCCGAGCAGGCCGTTGACGAACGAGGGCGACTCGTCCGTGGAGAACTCCTTCGCGAGCTGCACCATCTCGTCCAGGACGACGGCGTCCGGGGTCTCGTCCACCCAGATCAGTTCGTAGGCTCCCAGACGCAGGATGTTCCGGTCGACGACCGGCATCCGGTCGAGCGTCCAGCCGACCGAGTACTGGGCGATCAGCTCGTCGATGCGCTTCGCGTGCTCGGCGTAGCCCTCGATCAGCTGCATCGTGTACTCGCTCACCGGAGGCTGCCGGGTGTCGGTCCGGGAGAGCCGGATCCAGTCCGCGAGGACGGTCAGGACATCGGCGCCGCGCTGGTCCCCCTCGAAGAGGATCTGGAAGGCGCGCTTGCGGGCCGTGTTGCGGGCGGCCACGGTTAGCTGTTCACCCGGCCGAGGTAGTCGCTCGTGCGGGTGTCGACCTTGATCTTCTCACCGGTGGTGATGAAGAGCGGGACCTGGATCTGGTGGTCGGTCTCCAGGATGGCGGGCTTGGTGCCGCCGGTGGAGCGGTCGCCCTGGACGCCCGGCTCGGTCTCCTTGACGGTCAGCTCGACGGCGGCCGGGAGCTCGACGAAGAGCACCTCGCCCTCGTGCTGGGCGACGGTGGCCGTGAAGCCCTCGACGAGGAAGTTGGCGGCGTCGCCGACGGCCTTGCGGTCGACCATCAGCTGGTCGTAGGTCTCCATGTCCATGAAGACGAAGTAGTCGCCGTCCATGTACGAGAACTGCATGTCGCGCTTGTCGACAGTGGCCGTCTCGACCTTGACGCCGGCGTTGAAGGTCTTGTCGACGACCTTGCCGGAGAGCACGTTCTTGAGCTTGGTGCGCACGAAGGCCGGGCCCTTGCCGGGCTTGACGTGCTGGAACTCGACGACGGACCAGAGCTGGCCGCCTTCGAGCTTGAGCACCATGCCGTTCTTGAGGTCGTTCGTGGAAGCCACGGTTGCGGAATCTCCTGGACTGACGTACGACCCCGGGGCAGGCGCGCAGCGCGAGGCTAGAGCGCGAGCAGCTCCTTGGTCGTGATGGTGAGTAGCTCGGGTCCGCCGTCCGCCTCGGGGCGTACGACGAGCGTGTCATCGATCCGGACGCCGCCCCGGCCCGGGAGGTGGACCCCCGGTTCGACGGTGACCGGCACGCAAGCGTCCAGTTTACCCATGGCCGCGGGAGCCAACTGAGGGTCCTCGTCGATTTCGAGTCCCACCCCGTGTCCGGTGCGCGGCGGCAGGCCCTGCGCGTACCCGGCGGAGTCCAGCACCTGACGCGCGGCCCGGTCCACGTCCCGGTAGGCCGTGCCGGGTGCCAGGCTCTCCCGTCCGGCGCGCTGAGCGGCGAACACCAGGTCGTACAGCTCGATCTGCCAGTCGGCCGGCGAGGTCCCGATGACGAACGTCCGGCCGATCTCACAGCGGTAGCCGCGGTAGGTGGCCCCCAGGCAGACGGACAGGAAGTCGCCTTCCTCGACCCGCCGGTCGGTGGGCGGATGCCCGGGCCGGCCGGAGTTGGGTCCGGTGGCGACCGAGGTCGGGAAGGCGGGCCCGTCGGCGCCGTGGTCGACCAGGCGTCGCTCCAGCTCCAGGGCGAGATGCCGTTCCGTGCGGCCCACCAGGATGGACTCCAGCAGCTCCCCGAGGGCCTGATCGGCGATCTCGGCGCCGATCCGCAGGCAGGAGATCTCCTCCTCGTCCTTCACCACCCTGAGCTGCTCCACGGCTCCGCCGAGGTCGACGAGCCGGAGACCGGCCGCCACGGAGGAGACGGCTCTGTACCGCGTGACGGTGAGGTCGTGCTCCTCCACGGCCAGGGCTTCAGCCCCCTGGGCCGCCGCGAGGTCGGCTGCCGCGACCGCCGTGTCACCGCCGGGTGACGGCAGGACGTGCAGCCGCAGGTTCTCGCCCGGCCGCCCCTCGGCGGGGCGGTCGTCGGGCGGTCCGGCGCAGACGAGGAGGTCCTCGCGCTTACCGAGGAGCAGTGCTGCGCCCTGGGGGGCGGCCCCCGCGAGGTAGCGCACGTTGGCGGGGCGGGAGATGAGCGCTGCCGCGGTACCGGCCGCGTTGCAGCGTTCTCTCAGCCGGGATCGGCGGGTCGCGTACACCTCTGACATGAGACGAGCGTAGGAGTTTTGCCCGATTCGCGCCGTTTGGTGGGGCCGAGTGGGGTCCGCTCCCCCTGGATCACCAGCTCGGCGGGCTCGCGATCGCTCTCGCCAGGACCTCGTCGAGCACTCTCGCCGTCTGCGGAACGTCCAGCTGTGAGTTGTCGATGATCGGCAGGCCCGAGCCGTACCAGCCGGCCATGCGGCCGTGGATGCGGGCCACCTCCTCGTCGGTGAGGCGGCGGTTGCCGGTGCGCTCGGCGTTGCGCTCCAGGACGATGTCCAGGCCCGGGAGGAGCACGACGGGCAGCAGTCCGGGGCCGACGTGCCGCTTCCAGCCGCCGAGGCCGACGACCGGCCGGTCCGGGAAGACGGCGTCGTCGAGGATGCAGGAGATGCCGTTGGCCAGGAAGTTCCGGGCGGCGAAGCCGCAGGTGCGGCGGGCCAGGCGGTACTGGGCCTCGGAGTTGTCGTTCCACCCCGACTGCGGGTTCGCGTAGCCCGAGCGGACCCATTCGCGCACGTCGTCGAGGCTGATGTGGGCGGTGGAGGCCCGGCGGTGGTCCGCCCAGTACTTGGCGACGCTGGTCTTCCCGGCACCGGCGGGACCGATCAGCAGCACGGCCAGGGTCGCCCCGGACGGATCGGGGGCCGCGGTCGCGGGCGGCGCGCTGGGCATGGCGACCGGGCCGCCGGGCGGCAGCGGCACGTGGCCGGTGGTGTCGGGGGCCTGGGCAACGGGCGGGTGCTGCGGGGCCGGGGGCTGCGCGGGCGCGGGCGGCACCGGCCCCGGGGAGCCACCGGTGAAAGCCGGCGCCGGGGGCGGCGGGGGCACGGGCGCGGGACCCTGGTGGGCTCCCGGGTGGTGCGCTCCCGGGTGGTCGACTCCCGGGTGGTGCGCTCCCGGATGGTGTGCGGCCGGCTGTTGTACGGCCGGCACCCAGCCGGCGGCCGGTCCCTGCCCCGGCTGGTGGGGCGGCGGCAGCTCAGACCCCACTGCGTGCTGCATCCGGTCCCACTCCGTCTCCTCCTACAGGCAATTGGCGCCGGTAGCGGGCTTGTTCCCCCGCTCCCCACCGAACGGTACCGTCCCCGGCCGTCGTTTGGTGAAACGCCCGGGGGCGGTGCGAAGTGCCCGGCCCCCGAGGCGAATCGGACGGAACGAGCCGCCCACGACGCACCGCGCGGCTGCCTACTGCCCCACTTCGCCGTACGCGGCCAGCAGCACCGCCGGGTCCGGCCCCTCCAGGACGGTCGGCTTGGCGAGGCCGTCGAGCACGATGAAGCGCAGCAGGTCGCCGCGGGACTTCTTGTCCACCTTCATCGTCTCCAGCAGCTTGGGCCACTGGTCGTGGCGGTAGTGCAGCGGCAGCCCGACCGACTCCAGGATGCTGCGGTGGCGGTCGGCCGTCGCATCGTCCAACCGGCCGGCGAGGCGGCCGAGTTCGGCGGCGAAGTGCATGCCGACGGAGACCGCGGCACCGTGCCGCCACTTGTAGCGCTCGTTCTTCTCGATGGCGTGGCCGAGCGTGTGGCCGTAGTTGAGGATCTCCCTCAGGCCGGACTCCTTCAGATCGGAGGAGACGACCTCCGCCTTCACACGGATGGAGCGCTCGATGAGCTCGGCGGTGTGCGGTCCGGCCGGGGTGCGTGCGGACTCGGGGTCGGACTCGATGAGCTCCAGGATCACCGGGTCGGCGATGAAACCGGCCTTGATGATCTCGGCGAGTCCGGAGACGTAGTCGTTGACGGGCAACGACTCCAGCGCGGCCAGGTCGCACAGCACACCGGCCGGCGGGTGGAAGGCACCCACGAGGTTCTTGCCCTCGGCCGTGTTGATGCCGGTCTTGCCGCCGACCGCCGCGTCCACCATGGCCAGCACGGTGGTCGGGACGGCGATCCAGCCCACACCGCGCAGCCAGGTCGCGGCCACGAACCCGGCCAGGTCGGTGGTGGCACCGCCCCCGACGCCCACGATGACGTCGGAGCGGGTGAAGCCGGACTGGCCGAGCGCCTTCCAGCAGTAGGCGGCGACCTCGGCGGTCTTTGCCTCCTCGGCGTTCGGCACCTGGATGGCGACGGCCTCGTAGCCCTGCTCGGCGAGGTCGGCGCGCAGGGCGTCACCGGTCTCGGCGAGGGCCTCCGGGTGGATCACCGCGACCCGTTTGACCCTGGGCCCGATCAACCCGCCCAGTTCACCGAGGAGTTGCCGGCCGACCAGCACCTCGTAGGGGTCGGTGCCCGCGGTGCCGGCTACCTGGATCCTTGTGAGCTGGTTCGTCATTACATCCTCCGGCCGGGGGTCCGGGGGTTGCCCCCCGGGAGATGCAGTCTTCAACTCCAGTGCGTCCAGGGCCGCTTGGGTGACCTCTTCCGGCACGCGGCCGTCGGTCGGCACGACGGCGGTGGCGACCTCCTCGTACAGGTGCCGCCGCGCCTCCATCAGCTCGCGCCACTGCTTGCGCGGATTGACGGCGAGCAGCGGGCGGGCCGCGTTGAGGCCGGTGCGCTTGACCGCTTCCTCGACGTCCATGGAGAGGTAGACCACACGGTGCCCGACGAGCAGGCCGCGGGTGTCCTCGTCGAGGACGGCGCCGCCGCCGAGCGCGAGGACGCCCTCGTGCTCGGCGAGCGCCTTGTGCACGGCGGCCTTCTCGATCGCCCGGAAGGCCGCCTCACCCTCGTCGACGAAGATCTCGGCGATCGTGCGGCCCTCGGCAGCCACGATGTCGTCGTCGGTGTCCCGGTAGACGGCGCCCAGCCGCTCGGCGAGCAGCCGCCCGACGGTGGACTTGCCGACGCCCATCGGGCCGACCAGGACGACCAGCGGTCCGCTCATCGGATCTGCAGGTTGTCGAGGTACGACTGGACGTTGCGGCGGGTCTCGGTCACCGAGTCGCCGCCGAACTTCTCCGCCACCGCGTCCGCGAGGACGAGCGCCACCATGGCCTCGGCGACGATGCCGGCGGCCGGGACCGCGGACACGTCGGAACGCTGGTGGTGCGCCTGGGCCGCCTCGCCGGTGCTGACGTCCACGGTCCGCAGAGCGCGCGGCACGGTCGCGATCGGCTTCATCGCGGCCCGCACCCGCAGCAGCTCACCGGTGGTCAGGCCGCCCTCGGTGCCACCGGAGCGGCCGGACACCCGCCGGATGCCGTCCGGCGTGCCGACGATCTCGTCGTGCGCCTTGGAGCCGGGCACCCGGGCCAGCTCGAAGCCGTCGCCGATCTCGACGCCCTTGATCGCCTGGATGCCCATGAGGGCACCGGCCAGCCGGGCGTCGAGCTTGCGGTCCCAGTGCACGTGCGAGCCGAGGCCCACCGGAACGCCGTAGGCGAGCACCTCGACCACGCCGCCGAGGGTGTCCCCGTCCTTGTGGGCCTGGTCGATCTCCGCGACCATCGCCTTCGAGGCGTCGGCGTCCAGGCAGCGCACCGGGTCGGCGTCCAGCTTCTCCACGTCGGCCGGCGTGGGGTACACGCCCGCGGGGGCCTTCGCCGAGGCCAGCTCCACGACGTGGCTGACGATCTCGATGCCGGCCGTCTCCTTCAGGTACGACCGGGCCACCGCGCCCAGCGCCACGCGGGCCGCGGTCTCCCGGGCCGAGGCGCGCTCCAGGATCGGGCGGGCCTCGTCGAAGCCGTACTTCTGCATGCCGGCGAGGTCGGCGTGGCCGGGGCGGGGGCGGGTCAGCGGCGCGTTGCGGGCCAGACCGGCCAGCACCTCGGGATCGACGGGGTCGGCCGCCATGACCTGCTCCCACTTGGGCCACTCGGTGTTGCCCACCATGATCGCGACCGGGGAGCCGAGGGTGAGGCCGTGCCGGACGCCACCCAGGAAGGTGACCTCGTCCCGCTCGAACTTCATGCGCGCCCCGCGCCCATAGCCGAGGCGCCGCCGCGCGAGGTGGTCCGCCACCAGTTCCGTGGTGACCGGCACGCCGGCGGGAAGGCCCTCCAGCGTGGCGACGAGTGCGGGACCGTGGGACTCCCCCGCGGTCAGCCAGCGCAACCTGCTCAACGGTGCTCCTCAATGCTCGCGCCCGGTACTGCCCCGCGTACGCGTGTCCTCGCGTACGGCAACGACGTGCCCGGGTGCGCGGCCCCGGCCCGCCATCTCCGATCCTCCCACGTCCGGGCGCGGGAACGGCCGCCGGTCCAGCAGACGGACCGAGCGGGCCTCGACCTCCACGACCAGCGATCACCTGCGGACATTACCGACCTGCAGGACACTCATTCAAATACAGCCATAAGGCTAAATCCACCCGAAATTCCGGGCAACCGTGCCACATCTCCCTCGATCGTTTGACACAACCGATCCTTTAGTTTTACTTTACCGATCCTAAACAAGATCTTCGGGAGTTATACATGTCTAGAGTGCGCGGAATCGGCAGGGCTTTTCTCGCCATCGCAACCACCATGGTCGGCTTGTCCGCTTTCACCACTCCCACGGCATACGCCGCTGATGACATCTCTTGCACGGGCAAGCAGCACCGCGAATTCGACACACCCGGCTACAACGTCGACGTGTACCTTCAGCTCTGCGTATGGCGAACCGGTTCGACGTACGACGCCGAGACCTACATCGACTGGGCCGATGGCGGCGGCGCCAGGAAGTTCGACCTTTTCTGGGTCGAGACGAGATTGGAAAAGAACGACGCCGCGATAACCTACAACGGCTGCGACTTCACCCGCGCCATCAACGACAACGAAACCGGTGGCCGGACTTGCGGAACGGCGTCCCACACCGGCTCAGGTACCGGTTGGACGGCAGATGCAACCGTCGGCTACAACATCGATCTCGACGGAGAAGGCGAATTCACCTGGAACCTGACCGGGACGCCTAAAATCTAATAGAAAGTCGAGTGGTGTCGCTGAGAATGAGCGGCACCACTTCGTCATGCCGCGTTACAGGTCAGAGATGATCAGACGTCGCATGGGAACCCATCGCTCGCTCGCCCGCCGGACGGATCAGACCAGCCGGTACCGTGCACCCCGTCATCAGCTGCACCTGTAGCACAGCCTGGTGCACCAGCAGGTCGAGGCCGCTGACGACGGCGCCGCCGAACATGGACCAGCGTGCCGCGAGTTCGGTCGGCCAGGGGTCGTAGAGCACGTCGAAGAGCGTCGTGGGCCGCTCCGGCACGGCGGTGGCGAGCGCGTCGGTGGTGCCCGCGGGCGTGGTGGCGATCACCAGCGGGGCGCGCAGTGCCTCGGCCGCGTCCGCCCAGTCGGCCGTGCGGACCTCGACGTCGAGCCGTGCGCCCCACTGCCGCATCTCGGCGGCGCGGGCGTCGCTTCGGACGTAGGCGACGACCTCGCCGGTGCATATCCGGGAGAGGGCGGCCAGGGCGGAGGAGGCGGTAGCTCCGGCACCGAGGATCGCGGCGGAGTCGACCTGCTCGATACCGTGCTCGCGCAGTGCGGCAACCATGCCCGGGATATCGGTGTTGTCACCGACCAGTTGGCCGTCCTCGGCGAACACGACCGTGTTGACCGCGTCGACGGAAGCCGCTGTCTCGCTGATCTCATCGACCAGCGGGATGACCGCCCGCTTCAGCGGCATGGTCAGCGACAACCCCGCCCACTCGGGCCCGAGCCCCTCGAGGAAGCCGGGCAGCCCGGCCTCGTCGACCTCGAAACGCTCGTACGACCAGTCGGCCAGGCCGAGCTCCGCGTAGGCCGCCCGGTGCAGCACCGGGGAGAGCGAGTGGGCGATGGGCTTGCCGAGCACGGCGGCCCGGCGGGCGTCAACTGCTTTGGATGCCATGGGAACCCGTCCTTGAGCCTTCACCCTGCCCCTGCATCCTACGGCCTGTGGGGACCGGGCGAACCCGTCAGCCCTTGTTCCTCGACGCGTTCCACTGGTCGACCAGCCTCTGGTGTTCCGCGAGTGTCTTCGTGAATTCGCTGGTCTTGCCGTCCATCGAGATGAAGTAGTACCAGCCGTCGTGCGTCGGGTCGAGTGCGCCCCTGAGCGCCTCCTCGCCCGGGTTGTCGATGGGGCCAGGTGGCAGCCCCCGGACGAAGTACGTGTTGTAGGGATTGTTGTAATTGCGCAGCTCGGCGATGGACAGGTCGATCTTGCTCTGGTTCTTCACGTAGTTGTACGTGGAGTCGAACTCGAGCTTGCCGTTGGTCTGCGGGTTACCGGGTACGAGGCGGTTGTAGACGACCTCGGCCATCTTGCGGAAGTCGTCGTGGCTGGTGCCCTCGGCCTGGACGAGGCTCGCCACGGTCAGCAACTGCCACGGGTTGTCGAGTCCGACGGACTTCGCCTTCTTCACGAGGCCGAGACTCGCGTACGTCTCGTTGGCCCGGGAGACCATGCTCTTGAGGACGGCCTCGGGCTTCTGCCCTTTCGCGACCGGGTAGCTGGACGGGTAGAGGAATCCTTCCAGCGGGTCCTTGAGACCCGGGCGGCTCAGAGCCCAGTTGGGCAGGCCCAGCTTGCGGTAGTCCTTCTTCGCCACCTTGGCCGTGGTGCCCTGTGGCACCTCGAGGCGCTTGTCGATCAGTGCGTACACGTCCACGTTGCGCACGCCCTCGCGGATAATGAGGTTGCTGCGGCTCTTCGGACTCAGCATCAGTTCGACCGCGCTGGCGGCCGACATGTGCTTCTGCAGCGTGTAGACGCCGTCCTGGACGCCCTTGCCGTCGGGGTTCGCACCCAGTGCGGAGACGAGCGCGTCGACACTCTCGACGACACCCGCTTCCTTGAGTTTCTGCCCGATGACGTAGCCGCCGGCGCCCTTGGGGATGACGACCGTGACCTGCTCACCGTTTCCGGAACCGGCGTAGTCGGGCGCCGTGCCGAAACGGTCCTTGTAGAAGTGGTAGCCGAAGTAGCCGACACCAGCCAGGCCACCGCCGAACACCAGGCACACCACCAGACAGGCGATGCCGTTGCGCCCCTTCTTGCTCTTGGAGCCCTTTCCGCCCGTGCCGCGCGAGCGCTTCCTGTCCGGGCTGCCGTCGCCCTCGTCGTCCTGGCCCTCCTCGGCGAAGAAGGCGTGTTCGCCCTGGTCGGGGCCGGGGTCCCAGCCGGTCTCGGGATCTGCCTCCGGCTCGGGCTCGGGGCGTCTTTGGCCAGGGGGCTCCGGCGGCGGGTACGCGTCGGGGGTGCCGTAGAGGTCGGGCTGCTCGCCGCCGTAGGCCACCGGCTGCTGACCGTAGGGGTCACCCGGATCGGCGGCGTACGGCACGTGGCCGTGCGTGCCCGTCGCGTCCCACCCACCCTCGTGGTACTGCTGCTGGGATCCACCCTGGTGGTACTGCTGTTGCGGGTACGAGGCCGCGTACTGCTCCTGGTCGTAGCCCTGGTGACTCTGGTGGCCCTGGCCCTCGTAGTACTGGTACTGCTGCTGGTCGTACCCGCCCTGCTGCCGGCCCTGGTCCCAGTCGCCGTACTGCGGCTCGGGCGAATGGTGCTGCGGCTGGCCGCCGTGGGCAGACTGCCGGCCCACCTGGGCCTGCTGCCCTTCCCATCCGCCGTCCCCGAACAACGGGTCCTCCGGATGCCACGGTTCGGAGCCTTGGCCCCGGCCATACTCAGTCATCGATCCCCTAGAGCCGCGAGGGGACCGGTGACGCGGCCCGCCGGGCCGGTTTCCGTTCCGCCTCTTGCTGTGCGGCGGCTGTTCGAACACCGCCGCATCTCGCGGAACGTTACCGTATCGCGATCAGATGACCACTTCGACGCCCTCGCCGGGTGCATTGCCTGACACCCGTTCGGATTCGAGGGCCTGCTGCAGGATGATCACGGCGGCCGCCTGATCGATGACGGAACGACCCTTCTTGGACGTCACGCCCGAGGCGCGCAGCCCCTGAGTGGCCGTCACGGTTGTCATCCGCTCGTCCACAAGTCTCACCCCGACGGGCTGGATCATGCGGGCCAGTTCCTGGGCGAACCGACGGACCTTGGCGGCGGCCGGGCCCTCGCCCCCCTTGAGGGAGCGAGGGAGACCGACGACGACCTCGATCGGCTCGTACTCCTCGGCCAGCTGCTTCAGCCGGCGATGAGCTGCCGGGATGTCCCGGCCGGGGACGGTCTCCACCGGAGTGGCGAGGATCCCGTCGGGGTCGCACGAGGCGACCCCGATACGGGCGTCCCCGACGTCGATCGCGAGTCGGCGTCCTCGGCGCATCACTTGGCCGTTTCCGCCACGAGCCGCTCGACGGCGTCGACGGCCTCGCCGACCGCAGCCGGGTTCTGGCCGCCGCCCTGGGCGACGTCCGGCTTGCCGCCACCGCCGCCGCCGAGGGTCTTGGCGGCCGCGCGGACCAGGTCACCGGCCTTGAGGCCGCGCTCGCGGGCGGCCTCGTTGGTGGCGATGACCGTGAGCGGCTTGCCGTTGTTCACCGTGAACAGGGCGACCACGGCGGCCCGTCCGCCCTGGATGCGGCCGCGCACGTCGAGGACCAGCTTGCGCAGGTCGTCGGGGGTCGTGCCGTCCGGCACCTGGCCGGTGACAAGGGCGACGCCCTGGACGTCCTTGGCGGACCCGGCGAGACCGGCGGCGGCCTGGAGCACCTTCTCCGCGCGGAACTTCTCGATCTCCTTCTCGGCGTCCTTCAGCTTGCCGAGCATGGCCGAGACCTTCTCCGGCAGTTCCTCGGGACGGCCCTTGATCAGCTCCTGCAGCTGGGCGACGACCGTGTGCTCACGGGCGAGGAAGTTGTAGGCGTCCACCCCGACGAGGGCCTCGATACGGCGCACCCCCGAGCCGATCGAGGACTCACCGAGCAGCTTCACCAGGCCCAGCTGGGAGGTGTTGTGCACGTGCGTGCCGCCGCACAGCTCCTTGGAGAAGTCGCCGATGGTCACCACGCGGACCCGCTCGCCGTACTTCTCGCCGAACTCGGCGATGGCGCCCTGCTTCTTGGCCTCGTCGATGCCCATGACCTCGGCGTGCACGTCGAGGTCCCGGGCCAGCACCTCGTTGATCTTCTGCTCGACGTCGGTCATCACGGCCGTCGGAACGGCGGAGGGCGAGCCGAAGTCGAAACGGAAGCGGCCGGGCTGGTTCTCGGAGCCGGCCTGGGCGGCCGTCGGGCCGAGGGCGTCGCGCAGGGCCTGGTGGGTGAGGTGCGTGGCCGAGTGGGCGCGGGCGATGGCCGTGCGGCGGCGGCGGTCGATCGAGGCGTGGGCCTTGGCGCCGACGGTCACCTCGCCGACCTGGACGACGCCCTTGTGGACGTACACACCCGGGACCGGCTTCTGGCAGTCGCGGACCTCGATGACGGCACCGGTGTCCACCTTGATCCGGCCGGTGTCACCGATCTGGCCGCCGCCCTCGGCGTAGAACGGGGTGCGGTCGAGGACGATCTCGACCTCGTCGCCCTCGGTGGCGGCCGGGGAGGACGCACCGTCGACGAGGATGCCCACGATGGTGGTCTCACCCTCGGTGTCGGTGTAGCCGATGAAGTCCGTCTCGCCGGTCCTGTCGGCGATCTCGCGGTAGGCGCCCGCACCGGCGTGGCCGGTCTTCTTGGCCTGGGCGTCGGCCTTGGCGCGCTCCCGCTGCTCCTTCATCAGGCGGCGGAAGCCCTCCTCGTCCACGGACAGCCCCTGCTCGGCGGCCATCTCCAGGGTGAGGTCGATCGGGAAGCCCCAGGTGTCGTGGAGCAGGAACGCCTTGTCGCCGGGCAGGACGGTGCCACCGGACTGCTTGGTCTCGGTGACGGCGGTGTCCAGGATGTTGGTGCCGGCCTTCAGCGTCTTGAGGAAGGCGTTCTCCTCGGCGAGGGCGACCTTCTCGATGCGCTCGCGGTCGGTGATCAGCTCCGGGTACTGCTGGCCCATCATGCCGATCACGACGTCGACCAGGTCCTTGACGACCGGGCCGGTGGCCCCCAGCAGGCGCATGTTGCGGATGGCGCGGCGCATGATGCGGCGCAGGACATAGCCGCGGCCCTCGTTGCCGGGGGTGACGCCGTCGCCGATGAGCATCACGGAGGTGCGCATGTGGTCGGTGACCACGCGCAGGGAGACGTCCGAGTCGTGGGCGTCGCCGTAGGCCACGCCGGTCAGCTCGGTGGCCTTCTTGATGACGGCCATGGAGGTGTCGATCTCGTACATGTTCTGCACGCCCTGCAGAATCATGGCGAGGCGCTCCAGGCCGAGGCCCGTGTCGATGTTCTTGCTCGGCAGCTCGCCGAGGATCTCGAAGTTGTCCTTGCCGATGCCCTCGCCGCGCTCGTACTGCATGAAGACGAGGTTCCAGATCTCCACGTACCGCTCGTCGTTGACGGCGGGGCCGCCCTCGACACCGAACTCGGGGCCGCGGTCGTAGTTGATCTCGGAGCAGGGGCCGCAGGGGCCGGGGACGCCCATGGACCAGTAGTTGTCCTTCATGCCCAGGCGCTGGATGCGCTCCTTGGGCACGCCGACGACCTCGTGCCAGATGCGCTCGGCCTCGTCGTCGTCCTTGTAGACGGTGATCCACAGGCGGTCGGGCTCGAGGCCGTAACCGCCCTTGTCCTGGGGCGTGGTGAGCAGCTCCCAGGCGTACTTGATGGCGCCTTCCTTGAAGTAGTCGCCGAAGGAGAAGTTGCCGCACATCTGGAAGAACGTGCCGTGCCGCGTGGTCTTGCCGACCTCTTCGATGTCGGGCGTGCGCACACACTTCTGCACGCTGGTGGCGCGGGCGAAGGGCGGCTTGACCTCACCGAGGAAGTAGGGCTTGAAGGGCACCATGCCGGCCGGGACGAGGAGCAGAGTCGGGTCGTCCGCGATGAGCGACGCCGAAGGGACGACGGTGTGACCGCGCTCCTCGAAGAAGCTCAACCAGCGGCGGCGAATCTCGGCCGACTCCATCAGTGGTCCTCATTCCGGTTGTACGAGTACGTCGTGTTCTCGATGTACTTCGGGTTGCTGCGGTTGTTCTCGATGGCGGTGTACCGCCGGGGCGCGGGGAGTTCGGGATCCGCGCCGATGCCCAGCGCGTCTCCCAGCTCGGCCTCCCGCTGCGCCATGTTGTCCCGGACGTCGAGCGCGAAGCCGACCGCGCGGTCCTTCAGTCGCCGGCCGGTCTCCAGGGCCTTGTCGGCCGCGGTCGCGGCGAGGCTCTCCGGGGTCAGCTGCTTCAGCTTGCGGTTGACCTTGGTGGTGGCCCACACACCGGTGGCGACACCCGTGGTGAACCAGAACGTACGGCGGAACATCGCTCGGTCTCAGTCCTTACTTCCGCTTGCGTCGTGCGGCGGGAACCGTGCGGCCCACGATGACGGTGCGCCGGGGCGACTTCGCGGGCGCGTCCTCCTTGCGGCCGCCCAGGGCCCGGCGTACGCCGTAGCCGAAGGCCGCGACCTTCACCAGGGGGCCGCCGAAGGTGGAGGCGACGGTGGTCGAGAGCGCGGAGGCGTTCGACGTGACCTCCTGGACGTCCGAGGCGATCGAGTCGACCCGGTCGATCTGGGTCTGTGCGGAGCGCACGGCCGCCGAGGCGTCGGCCAGCAGCGGGACGGCCTGGTCGGTCACGTCCGCCACGAGCTTGGTGGTCGCCTTGAGCGTCTGGGCCAGCCTCGCCAGCGCGACGGCGAGGAAGGAGACCAGGATCGCCCAGAAGACGGCCACCAGGATTCCGGCCACTTCTCCACCGGACACTGTGCGCACCCGCTCCCTGAAACGTGCTCTGGACATCGGATAAGTCGTGCACCGAGCCTATCGCGCCGGTGGTGGGGCTCCGTACCGGATTACCGCCCGGGGGCGGGAGAATCACGAAAGCCCGCCGCCCCTCCGCCCGAAGGGCGGGGAGACGGCGGGCTGACGCTGTGGTGCTACGGCCGGCCGGTGATCAGCGAGCGTAGTACTCGACGACGAGCTGCTCGTCGCAGATGACCGGAACTTCCTTGCGGTTCGGCTCGCGGTCCAGGCGGAAGGCCAGGGCGCGGAGGTTCACCTGCAGGTAGCGGGGGGTCTCGCCGTCGGGGGCGAAGCCACCCTCACGGGCGATCTGGAAGAGCGTCTTGTCCTTGGAGCGGTCACGGACCTGGACGACGTCGTCCGGGCGCACGCGGAAGGACGGCTTGTCCACCTTCTGGCCGTTGACCTGGATGTGGCCGTGGACGACCATCTGACGGGCCTGGTAGATGGTGCGGGCGATGCCCGAACGCAGGACCAGGGCGTCGAGACGGCGCTCGAGCTCGACGATCAGGGCCTCACCGGTCTTGCCCTGGACCTTGGAGGCACGCTCGTAGGCGCGGACGAGCTGGCGCTCGGAGATGTCGTACTGGGCGCGCAGACGCTGCTTCTCGAGCAGACGGACCTTGTAGTCCGAGTTCTGCTTGCGGCCACGGCCGTGCTCACCCGGCGGGTAGGGGCGGGCCTCGAAGTACTTGACGGCCTTCGGGGTCAGCGCGATGCCGAGCGCACGCGACTTCTTGACCTTGGGGCGGGACTGGTTCGCCACTGTCTCTGTCTTCTTTCGTAAGTTTCCGGCTCGTCAGTGTCGAGGGAGGTCGCATCCGCAGCCGGGGAATCCCTCCTCGTCCTGACGGACGGGGTGGGCAGCCGCTCCCCTGGTCTGGGCACATACGTGCAGCACGCGAGTGGCCCACCGACCGTTCCCGGAAGTCCGGGTGGTGGTGGGCTGCCCGCGACACCGTTCGACGGTGCGCGACGCTCCTGGAGACGGTCCGCGAGGGACCGGGTCTCCGGCTGGCTGTCCCGCTCTGACTGCACGGGACTCAGCACTTCGGAGCAGTCTACAGCGTGCTCAGGACCGCTTGCGACCGAGGTGCTTGCGGGTCCATTCGACGGCGTCCGCGTACCTCGCCTCGCCGCCGTGCCTGCTCGGCGTGTAGTACTCGCGTTCCTTGATCGCGTCCGGCGCGTACTGCTGCTGGGCGATGCCCTCGGGCAGGTCGTGCGGGTACACGTACCCCTGCGCGTGACCCAGCTTGGCGGCGCCCTTGTAGTGCCCGTCCCGCAGGTGCGGCGGCACCGGGCCGGCCAGCCCCTTGCGTACGTCGTCGAGGGCGGCGCCTATCGCGGTGGTCGCGGAGTTGGACTTGGGGGCGAGGGCGAGGGCGATGGTGGCGTGGCTCAGGGTGAGGGCGGCCTCGGGGAAGCCGATCATGGCGACGGCCTGGGCGGCGGCGACCGCGATCGGCAGGGCGTTCGGGTCGGCGAGACCGATGTCCTCGCTGGCGGAGATCATCAGGCGGCGGGCGATGAAGCGGGGGTCCTCGCCGGACTCGATCATGCGGGCCAGGTAGTGCAGCGCGGCGTCGACGTCCGATCCCCGGATCGACTTGATGAGGGCGCTGGCGACGTCGTAGTGCTGGTCGCCGTCGCGGTCGTACTTCACCGCGGCCCGGTCGACGGTCTCCTCCAGCGTCGCGAGGGCGATCTCCGTCTCGCCCTTGTCGAGCGCGGCTCCGGCGGCTGCCTCCAGGGCGGTCAGGGCGCGGCGGGCGTCACCGCCGGCGATGCGCAGGAGGTGGTCCTCGGTGTCGGCGGGGAGACCGACGGCGCCGCCCAGGCCGCGCTCGTCGGTCAGGGCCCGCTCGACGAGGCCGCGCACGTCGTCGTCGGTGAGCGGTTCCAGGGTGAGCAGGAGGGAGCGGGACAGCAGCGGGGAGATCACCGAGAAGTACGGGTTCTCGGTGGTGGCCGCGATCAGGGTCACCCAGCGGTTCTCGACCGCGGGGAGCAGGGAGTCCTGCTGGGCCTTGCTGAAGCGGTGGATCTCGTCGAGGAAGAGGACGGTCTCCTTGCCGAACCCGCCGGTGGCGCGGCGGGCGCCGTCGATGACCGCCCGGACCTCCTTGACGCCCGCGGTGATGGCCGACAGCTCCACGAAGCGCTTGTTGGTGGCCTTGGAGACCACGTAGGCCAGGGTCGTCTTGCCCGTGCCCGGCGGGCCCCAGAGGATCACCGAGGATGGTCCGGCGGGACCGCCCGCGCCCTCGCCGACCAGTCTGCGCAGCGGCGAGCCGGGCTTGAGGAGATGCTGCTGCCCCACCACCTCGTCGAGGGTGCGCGGGCGCATCCGCACCGCCAGGGGGCTCGCGGCGGGGTCCTTCTCCTGGCGTTCTTCTGCTGCGGCGGTGAACAGGTCGGGTTCCACACCGAAAACCCTAAGTCACCGCACCGACAACGCTCCCGGGCCGGGGCTCAGGCCCAGAGCTGGCTGCCCCAGCGGGTCAGGATCAGCATGGCGATGATGCCGACGTGGGTGACCGGCAGGACCCAGGTGAACTCGGCGAGGAAGTTCTTCAGCGGGCGCGGGGCGGGCAGGAAGTCGTTGCGTACGTTGAACGAGGTCACGTACCAGAACATCGTGATCGTGGCGACCCAGGCCAGCGAGCACCACAGGCACAGCGCGTTGATCCGGTACAGGGACTGGAACTGCAGCCAGGTGACGAAGGCGACGCCGAAGAGGGTGCCGAAGTTGAAGGTGAGCCAGTACCAGCGCGGGAAGCGGGCCCGGGCGAGCAGGCTCATGCCGACGCAGATGACGATGCCGTAGCAGACCAGGCCGAGCATCGGGTTGGGGAACCCGAAGACGGCGGCCTGCTTGCTCTCCATGACGCTGCCGCAGGAGACGACCGGGTTGATGCTGCACGAGAGGCTGACGGACTTGCCCGCGATCTTGCCCTCGAGGATCTTGAACTTGTCGATCGTGATGACCCACGCGGCGAGCACTCCGGCCGCACCGGTGATCACCAGAAGCAGGGCGAAGGCACGGCTGCCGCCCACCGCCCGCGGCGTGGCGACGGCCTGCTCGGGCCCGGGCTCCGTCGAGACGTCTTTCACTGTCGTCTTGCTCATCACGCCGATTCCGTCACTTGAGAATAGGACCATCTTCGGGCAGGGGTCATTGTGCCGCACGCACGCGTGTGTCCACCGTTCGATGGACATAAGGAGGTACGCACGGTCGTCCCGGAGCGTTCGGTTCCGGCCGAGGCTCTACGGCATGACAGCACACGCGAACGAACTCGCGGTGCGCGTTCGGGGGCTGCGCAAGCAGTACGGGGACGTGACCGCGGTGGACGGCATCGATCTGGGCATCCGGCGTGGCGAGGTGTTCGGCCTGCTCGGGCCGAACGGCGCGGGCAAGAGCACGACGGTGGAGATCCTCCAGGGCAACCGCACCCGGGACGGGGGCGAGGTCTCGGTCCTGGGGTCGGATCCGGCGACGGCCACGCGCGCGTGGCGCTCGCGGGTGGGAATCGTCTGGCAGGACGAATCGGCGCCCGCCGAGTTGACGGTCCGCGAGACGGTACGGCACTTCGCCCGCTACTACCCCCGTCCGCGCGACCCGGAGCAGGTCATCGGCCTGGTCGGGCTCGGGGCCAAGGCGGACAGTCGGATCAAGGCCCTGTCGGGCGGGCAGCGTCGCCGCCTCGACGTGGCGCTCGGTGTGATCGGCGGCCCCGATCTGCTGCTCCTGGACGAGCCGACGACCGGCTTCGACCCGGCGGCCCGCCGTCAGTTCTGGGAGCTGATCCGGCTGCTGGCGGACGAGGGCACGTAGATCGTGCTCACCACGCACTACCTGGAGGAGGCGGAGGCCCTCGCGGACCGGCTCGCGGTGGTCGCCCGGGGCCGGGTCGTCGCCGAGGGCGAGCCCGGTGAGCTGCGCGAGCGGTACGGCACCCGCGCCACGGTGACCTGGACGGACCCCGACGGCTCGGCGCACGCGGAGCACACGGACACGCCGACGTGGTGAAGACCCACCTGCTGCGCGTCTTCGGCAAGCTGGGCGTGGACGACCGGACAGCGGCGGTCACCTCAGCGATGCGCCACGGCCTCCTCGACTGAACCCCCCCGGGCCGAGACACCAAGCCCCTCCCCCGGGCGCGCTCAGACGGCGCAGGGTAGCCCCGGGCGGCCTCACAGGGCGCGACCTGCAGGGCAGGTCAAGACCAAGAGACGCAGCCGCGGGCACAGCCCCAAGGCGAGACGAGGGGGCCGCGGCCCCCTCGCAGCGTCAGCAACCGCACCCCCGCGCGGATAAAGCGAACGCGCCCCCGGGCGAACACAAGAGGCGCAACCCAGCCCAGGCCAAAGGCCGCAGCCCCCTCGCAGAACCAGAAACCGCACCCCCACCCGGGTACAGCGGCCGCAGCCGGGCGAAGCCAAGGGCCGCAGCCCCCGCGCTGGGCCGGAAGCCGTGGCCCCGCAGGGGTGAACGGTCGGGGTTGAAGGGGCGGAGCCCCTGGGGACGGGAAGGGGAGGGCCGGCGGGGGCGAGGGAACCGAATCGCTCGCCCCCACACGCATCAGCCCAGCCGCGATTCCAGCTCGGCCACGATCTCGCCCACGCCGACAGCCGTCTGCTCGCCGGACTCCATGTCCTTGAGCTGGACGACACCGTCGGCGAGGTCACGCTCACCGGCGACGATCGTGTAGCGGGCCCCGCTGCGGTTGGCGTTCTTCATGGCGCCCTTCAGTCCCTTGGCACCGTACGAGAAGTCCGCCGCGACGCCCACCTTGCGCAGCTCGGTGACCTTCGCGAACAGCACGCGCCGGGCCTCCTCGCCGAGCGGCACCGCGAAGACGCTGGTCGACGCGGGAAGGTCGAGCTCCACGCCCTCCGCCTCGAGGGCCAGCACCGTGCGGTCGACGCCGAGGGCCCAGCCCACCGAGGGCAGCGCGGGGCCGCCGATCATCTCGGACAGCCCGTCGTACCGGCCGCCACCGCCCACCGCGGACTGGGAGCCCAGACCGTCGTGCACGAACTCGAAGGTGGTGCGCGTGTAGTAGTCCAGCCCGCGCACCAGCTTGGGGTCGTCCTCGAAGGCCACGCCCGCCGCGCCGATCAGCTCGCGGACCTCCTCGTGGTACGCCTTGCAGGCGTCGCACAGGTAGTCCCGCAGCAGCGGCGCGTCGCCGAGCTGCTTCTGGACCGACTCCCGCTTGTCGTCCAGCACCCGCAGCGGGTTGATCTCGGCGCGCCGCAGCGTGTCCTCGTCCAGGTCCAGACCCCGCAGGAAGTCCTGCAGGGCGGCCCGGTACACCGGCCGGCACTCCTTGTCGCCCAGCGAGTTCAGCAGGATGCGGAAGTTCCGCAGCCCCAGCGAGCGGTACGCCTGGTCGGCCAGGATGATCAACTCGGCGTCCAGCGCCGGGTCCTCGGCCCCGATGGCCTCGGCGCCCACCTGCGAGAAGTGCCTGTAGCGGCCCTTCTGCGGACGCTCGTAGCGGTAGTACGAGCCGGAGTACCACAGCTTGACCGGCAGGTTGCCCGACTTGTGCAGGTTGGCCTCCAGGGCGGCCCGCAGCACGGAGGCCGTGCCCTCCGGGCGCAGCGCCAGCCGGTCGCCGCCCTTGGTCTCGAAGGCGTACATCTCCTTCGTCACGATGTCGGTCGACTCACCGACACCGCGCGCGAAGAGCTCGACGTTCTCGAAGCCGGGCGTCTCGACGTAGCCGTAGCCGGAGTTGCGCAGCGGCGCGGCGATGGCCTCGCGTACCGCCAGGAACTTCGCGGAGTCCGGCGGGATCAGGTCGTACGTGCCCTTGGGGGCTTTGAAGGTGCTCACGGGAAGTCTCGTCACATTCCTCGTCGGGGAGCGGAGGGTCCGTCCGCTCCCGGGCCGGCGGCCACCTGCCGCAGATAGGGGTTGGTGGCGCGCTCCTGGCCGATGGTCGTCTGGGGGCCGTGGCCGGACAGCACCACGGTCGAGTCGTCGAGCGGCAGGCACACGCGGGCCAGCGAGTCGAGCATCTCGGCCATGTCACCGCCGGGCAGGTCGGTGCGTCCGATGGAGCCGGCGAACAGCAGATCCCCGGAGAAGAACACCGACGGGATGTCGGTCGTCTCGGGCATCCGGAACGTCACCGACCCCTTGGTATGGCCGGGCGCGTGCGCCACGGAGAACTCGAGACCCGCCAGTTCCAGCCGCGCGCCGTCGGCCAGCTCCTTGACGTCGTCCGGCTCCCCCACGGTGAGCTCCCCCATGAGCGGCATGCCGATGGAACGGCCGAGCGCCTTCTCGGGGTCGCTCATCATGTACCGGTCCTCGGGGTGGATCCAGGCCGGCACGTCGTGCGCGCCGCACACCGGGACGACCGAGGCCACATGGTCGATGTGGCCGTGGGTGAGGACGACGGCGACGGGCTTGAGCCGATGCTTCTTCAGTGCTTCCTCGACTCCGTCGGCGGCCTGGTGGCCCGGGTCGATGATCACGCACTCCTCACCGGCGGCCGGGGCGACGAGATAACAGTTCGTCCCCCAGGCCCCGGCGGGGAACCCGGCAATGAGCACGATCGTCCTTCGTTGTGTCGATTACGGGCGGCAAAAGCTGCTGTCAGAGCCTACCGGCGCTGCCGTTTCCTCAGCGAACCCATATACGGTACGGGGCTACACGCGGCTGTCGACTCAGGACGCACGCGTACCGGTCGGCACACGACACGCATGAGGAGAGAACCCGGTGGTCAGCCAGGAGCAGCGGCGGCGTCAGCTCGCCCGGGAGAAGTTCTTGCGGCAGCAGCAGCGGCGCACCAGCGCGCGGCGCAAGGCACGTATGCGCAACTCCGTGATCGCGTCGGTGCTCGGCGTGGTCGTCATCGGAAGTGTCGCGCTGTACACGACCGGGGTGCTGAAGAACGACGACGACGACAAGGCGAGCGCCAAGACCGCGGCCACGCCCAGCGCCTCGGCCCCCAGCAAGGCCCCGGACCCCTGCGCGAAGCCCGCCAAGGGCTCCGTGCAGAAGCTGAGCTGGAAGAAGGAGCCGGCGATGACCATCGACACGTCGGCGAAGTACACGATGAATCTGGCGACGACGTGCGGTGACATCGGCATCGCGCTGAAGACGTCGGCGGCCCCGCACACCGTGAACTCGTTCGACTTCCTCGCGGGCAAGGGCTTCTTCGACCACACCAAGTGCCACCGGCTCACCACCAACGGCATCTACGTGCTGCAGTGCGGCGACCCGACGGGCACCGGAAGCGGCGGTCCTGGGTACACGATTCCTGACGAGAACCTCAAGGACAAAAGCCTGAAGGGCAACGTCTACCCGGCGGGTACGGTGGCGATGGCGAACACGGGCCAGAAGCACACCGGCGGCAGCCAGTTCTTCCTGGTCTACCAGGACAGTCAGCTTCCGCCCAGCTACACACCGTTCGGCACCATCGACGCGGCGGGCATGAAGGTGCTGAAGAAGATCGCCGCCGCGGGCGAGAGCACGGGCCAGGGCGACGGTGCTCCGAACGCGACGGTCGTGATCAACAAGGCGACGGTCACGAAATCCTGACGGTGGAGGCGCCGGTAGCGGAATTTCGGTCGCGCTGGATGCGGACAGGCAACCCGCTGGTCGCCTATGTTGGCCGTGACGAAACTGTGGACGATGCCCGGGGGAGCTTCAGGCCCCCCGCAGGCATCATGTGGAGGAGGCGCTGTGAGCAGCGACCCGTGGGGCCGCGTCGACGAGACGGGGACCGTGTACGTGCGTACGGCCGACGGCGAGCAGGTCGTCGGTTCCTGGGCGGCCGGCTCCCCTGAGGAGGCGCTTGCCTACTTCGAGCGCAAGTACGAGGGCCTGGTTGTCGAGATCGGCCTCCTCGAGAAGCGAGTGCAGACCACCGACCTGTCGGCGAAGGACGCGCAGACCGCCATCGACCACCTCAGGGAGCAGGTCGACGCGCATCACGCGGTCGGCGACCTGGACGCGCTGCGGGCTCGGCTGGACAAGCTCGTGCAGACCGTCGAGGCCCGCCGTGAGGAGCGCAAGCAGCAGCGGGCCAAGCAGTCCGACGAGGCCCGCAAGGCCAAGGAGGACCTGGTCGCCGAGGCCGAGCAGCTGGCGCAGTCCGACCAGTGGCGGGCGGCCGGTGAGCGGCTGCGGGCTCTGGTGGACACGTGGAAGGGTCTGCCTCGCCTGGACCGCAAGTCGGACGACGAGCTGTGGCATCGCTTCTCGCACGCCCGCTCGGCGTTCTCCAAGCGGCGCAAGGCGCACTTCGCGCAGCTGGACGCGCAGCGCGAGGAGGCGCGCAAGACCAAGGAGAAGCTGGTCGCCGAGGCCGAGGCGCTGTCCGGTTCGACGGACTGGGGGCCGACCGCGGCCCGCTACCGCGAGCTGATGGCGGACTGGAAGGCCGCGGGCCGTGCCCAACGTGAGCACGAGGACGACCTGTGGAACCGCTTCCGCGGCGCCCAGGACGTGTTCTTCGCCGCTCGCAGCTCGGTGTTCGCCGAGCGGGACGCGGAGCAGGCCGAGAACCTGAAGCTGAAGGAGGAGCTGGCCGAGGAGGCCGAGAAGCTCCTGCCGATCACGGACCTGAAGGGTGCCCGGGCCGCCTTCCGCTCGATCAACGAGCGCTGGGAGGCCATCGGTCATGTGCCGCGCGACGCCCGTCCGAAGGTCGAGGGCCGGATGCACACCGTCGACCGGGCGATCCAGGAGGCCGAGGAGGCCGAGTGGCGCCGGACGAACCCGGAGGCACGCGCGCGTGCCGAGGGCCTGACCGGGCAGCTGCAGGCCGCCGTGGACAAGCTGAAGGGCCAGATCGAGCAGGCTCGCGCCCAGGGCAACACCGCCAGGGCGGACAAGCTCGAGAGGGAGCTGGAGGGCCGTCAGGCGCTGCTGGACCAGGCCCTGAAGGGCCTGCAGGAGTTCGGCGGCTGACCCCAAGCCCGACTCGAGCCCCAGGCGTGTGTGAGGGCCCCGTACGGCGACGTACGGGGCCCTCTCCGTCTTTTCCGGCGGCAGCCCGGGCTACGACCGGCTGCGCGCCGAGGTCACGCGGTAGACGTCGTACACACCCTCCACACCCCGCACCGCCTTCAGGACGTGCCCGAGGTGCTTGGGGTCGCCCATCTCGAAGGTGAAGCGCGAGGTGGCCACCCGGTCGCGGGAGGTCTGGACGGCCGCGGAGAGGATGTTGACGTGCTGGTCGGACAGGACACGGGTGACGTCCGACAGCAGACGGGAGCGGTCCAGGGCCTCGACCTGGATGGCGACCAGGAAGACCGAGGACTGGGTGGGCGCCCACTCGACGTCGAGGATGCGCTCCGGCTCGCGGGACAGTGACTCCACGTTGACGCAGTCGCTGCGGTGAACCGATACGCCGCTGCCCCGGGTGACGAAACCGATGATCGGATCGCCGGGCACGGGCGTGCAGCAGCGGGCGAGCTTGACCCACACGTCCTCGACGCCCTTGACGACTACGCCCGGGTCGGCGCTGGAGCGCCGCTTGCGGCCGCGCCCACGGGACGGCGGTACCGACTCGTCGATCTCCTCGGTGGCCGCCTCCTCGCCGCCGAGCGCCTGCACGAGTTTCTGCACGACGTTCTGCGCGGAGACGTGGCCCTCGCCGATCGCCGCGTACAGCGCGGAGATGTCCGGGTAGCGCATCTCGTGGGCGAGGGTGACCAGGGAGTCGCCGGTGAGGATGCGCTGGATCGGCAGGTTCTGCTTGCGCATGGCGCGGACGATGGCGTCCTTGCCCTGCTCGATCGCCTCGTCGCGCCGCTCCTTGGAGAACCACGCCCGGATCTTGTTGCGGGCGCGCGGCGACTTGACGAAGCCCAGCCAGTCACGGGAGGGGCCCGCGCCGGCCGCCTTGGAGGTGAAGACCTCGACCAGGTCGCCGTTGTCCAGGGTGGATTCCAGCGGCACGAGGCGGCCGTTGACCCGCGCCCCTATGGTGCGGTGACCGACCTCGGTGTGGACCGCGTAGGCGAAGTCCACCGGGGTGGCACCGGCCGGGAGCGCGATGACGTCGCCCTTGGGGGTGAAGACGAAGACCTCGTTGCGGGAGAGGTCGAAGCGCAGCGACTCCAGGAACTCGCCGGGGTCCTCGGTCTCCTTCTGCCAGTCCAGGAGCTGCCGCAGCCACGCCATGTCGTTGATGGCGTCCTTGTCCTTGGCGGACGTCTTCGGCGCGTCGGTCCGGACCTTGGAGGCGCCGGCGACGGCCTCCTGCTTGTACTTCCAGTGCGCGGCGATGCCGTACTCGGCGCGGCGGTGCATGTCGAAGGTGCGGATCTGCAGTTCGACCGGCTTGCCGTTGGGCCCGATGACCGTCGTGTGCAGTGACTGGTACATGTTGAACTTGGGCATCGCGATGTAGTCCTTGAACCGGCCGGGGACCGGGTTCCATCGCGCGTGCACGGTGCCGAGGGCGGCGTAGCAGTCGCGGACCGTGTCGACGAGGACGCGGATGCCCACCAGGTCGTAGATCTCCGCGAAGTCACGGCCGCGGACGATCATCTTCTGGTAGACGCTGTAGTAGTGCTTCGGGCGGCCGGTGACCGTCGCCTTGATGCGGGCGGCGCGCAGGTCGGCCTGCACCTCGTCGGTCACTATGGCCAGGTACTCGTCGCGCTTGGGGGCACGCTCGGCGACCAGTCGCACGATCTCGTCGTACATCTTGGGGTAGAGGATCGCGAACGCGAGGTCCTCCAGTTCCCACTTGATGGTGTTCATGCCGAGCCGGTGGGCGAGCGGCGCGTATATCTCCAGCGTCTCGCGCGCCTTCTTCTCCTGCTTCTCGCGCTTGAGGTAGCGCATGGTGCGCATGTTGTGCAGGCGGTCGGCGAGCTTGATGACCAGGACCCGGGGGTCCTTGGCCATGGCGACGACCATCTTGCGCACGGTCTCGGCCTGCGCGGCCTCGCCGAACTTGACCTTGTCCAGCTTGGTGACGCCGTCCACGAGCAGGGCGACGGTGTCGCCGAAGTCGCGGCGCAGCTGGTCGAGGCCGTACTCGGTGTCCTCGACGGTGTCGTGCAGCAGTCCGGCCATGAGGGTGGCCGGATCCATGCCCAGCTCGGCGAGGATGGTGGT
Organism: Streptomyces sp. NPDC001544; assembly: GCF_042894285.1. Taxonomy (NCBI): domain Bacteria; kingdom Bacillati; phylum Actinomycetota; class Actinomycetes; order Kitasatosporales; family Streptomycetaceae; genus Streptomyces; species Streptomyces sp. NPDC001544. The sequence continues at coordinate 133,278 of NZ_JBIAVN010000006.1, forward strand.
GACCGCGAGCGGGTGCGTGATGTACGGGTCGCCGCTCTTGCGCTTCTGGCCGCGGTGCCAGCGCTCGGCCACCTGGTAGGCGCGTTCGATCTGGCGCAGCGTGGCGTTCTCGATCTTGGGATCGTTGCTGCGGACTATGCGCAGCAGGGGCTCCAGGACCGGGTTGTACGGATTGGCGCGCTGGACACCCAGACGGGCGAGGCGGGCCCGGACGCGGTTGGAGGAGCCGGAACGCGCGGGCTGCCCTGCGGACGAGCGGCTCGCCGGGGGCTGCTCGGGCGCCGGGGAGGGTTTGGGGCGCACGGCCTCCGGCGACTTCTCGACGGGCGCGGACTGGGCGTGCTCGACCGGCCCGCGGCTGTCGTTCTTCGCGTGCGGCGCGTGCGGCGCGGGCTTCGCCGCGGGCCCCGAGGCGGACTCGGGCTTGGCGGCGGTCAGTGGCTGGGCCTCGTCTGGCAAGAGGGCTCCTCGTGCGCGATCCGGGTCCCCCGGTCAGGCTCCGGAGACCCCATGGTAGCGATCCTGGGCTCCGGCATCGCCTCCAGCCGGACGTGAGGATCGCGTACCGGGGAAACACGGGCCGCTTCCGCGGGATTCCGCGAGGGAGGCCACCGGGTTTCACGGGGGTGTCCCACGGGTTGCCGCCCGCTGGGGCAGGGCTGTCCGGCACCTCCCCAGCCGCGAGCCGCCGACGGCGGTCGGCCCCCGCACGGGTGCTGCGGGCGGGAACACAACCGGCCGAAGGCGCAGCCGAGGCCGCCCCGGAAGAACCGGGACGGCCTCGGCGAACCAACGACAGGTCAGACCCGCAGCAGCGCCTCCAGCGGAGCGCCCCGCAGAGCGGCCTCCAGACGCGGACGGCCCTCCAGGAAGCACAGCTCCATCAGTACGGCGACGCCGGCGACCTCGGCCCCCGCCCGGTGGATGAGCTGGATGGCCGCCTCGGCGGTACCCCCCGTGGCGAGGACGTCGTCCACGATGAGGATGCGGTCACCGGAGACCAGGTCCTCCGCGTGCACCTCGATCTCCGCCGACCCGTACTCCAGCTCGTACGCCTGGCGCAGCGTCGCCCCGGGGAGCTTGCCCGCCTTCCGTACGGGGATGAAGCCGAGCCCCGCCCGGACGGCCACCGGGGCGCCCAGGATGAATCCGCGGGCCTCCAGCCCGACGATCTTCGTGGCGCCGGTGCGTTCGGCGATCTCCGCCAGCGCGTCGGTGAGGGCGGTGAACGCCGCCGGATCCGCCAGCAGCGGGGTGATGTCCTTGAACATCACGCCCTGCTCCGGATAGTCCTCGACGTCCCGGATACGGCTGAGCAGGAGTTCCTTGATGTCGGTCATCGGCGCTTCCCGGAGGGTCGGCCACGGCCCCGGTTACGGGACGCGGGCTGGTTGCGCGGTCCCACGACGGCCGCGGCGGCGTCGTCCGGCTCGTCGGAGGCGACGGGCCGGTTCTCGGCGAGCTCCTCGTCGGCGGCGGCCTGGGCCCGCTTGGCCAGGACGCGCTTCCTGAGGGCCTTCATCTGCGGCTCGCGCTCCTTGAGGTCGGCGACGAGCGGCGTGGCGATGAAGATCGACGAGTAGGCGCCGGCCGCGAGGCCGACGAACAGCGACAGCGAGATGTCGTTGAGCGTGCCGGCTCCGAGGAAACCGCCGCCGATGAACAACAGGCCGGCCACCGGCAGCAGCGCGACCACCGTGGTGTTGATGGAACGGACCAGGGTGCCGTTGATCGACTGGTTGGCGATGTCGCTGTAGGTGAAGCGGGTCTGCTTGGTGATGTCCTTCGTCTGCTCCTTGAGGCTGTCGAAGACGACGACCGTGTCGTAGAGCGAGTAACCGAGGATCGTCAGCAGACCGATGACCGTACCGGGCGTGACCTCGAAGCCGACGAGGGCGTAGATGCCGGTCGTGATGGTGATGTCGTGGATCAGTGCGACCAGGGCCGCGATCGCCATGCGCCATTCGAAGGCGATCGCCAGGTAGATCACGACGAGGACCATGAAGATCCCCAGGCCCTCCCAGGCCTTGTTGGCGATCTGCTCACCCCAGCTCGGGCCGACCAGGTCGGCGGCGAGCTTGTTCGGGTCGAGGCTCAGGTCCTTGGCCAGCTTCTGCTTGATCTGGTCGGACTTGTCGGTGTCGATACCGGCGATCTGGATGCGCAGGCTGCCGTTGCCGAGCTTCTGCACGACCGCCTCGTGGCCGGCCGCGTCCTGCGCGTACTCCTCGGCCTTGGCCACCGAGGTGCTCATGTGGGTCGGCGTGGTGAAGACCGCTCCGCCCTTGAACTCGATGCCCATGTTCAGGCCGCGCACCGCCAGGCCGACGATGGCCGTGATGGTGATCAGGATCGAGACGCCGTACCAGATCTTGCGCTTGCCGACGAAGTCGTAGCTGATCTCACCGCGGTGCAGTCGCGCGCCGAGGTTGCCGAGTTTCGACATCGCTCACGCCTCCTTCGGGTCGACGGAGCCGGCGGCAGGACCGGCGGGACGGCGGGTGCGGCGCAGCGGCGGCTTGGCACCCAGGCTCTTCGGGTCGAGACCGGACCACTTGTGGCCGTTCGCGAAGAACCTGCGGCGGGCGAGCAGTGTCATCAGCGGCTTGGTGAAGAAGAAGACGACGACCACGTCGAGCACGGTGGTCAGGCCGAGCGTGAACGCGAAGCCCTGGACCTTGCCGACGGTCACGATGAACAGCACCGCGGCGGCGAGGAACGACACGAAGTCGGAGACCAGGACCGTGCGCCGGGCGCGCGGCCAGGCCCGCTCGACGGCGGGACGCAGGGTGCGGCCCTCACGGATCTCGTCCCGGATGCGTTCGAAGTACACGATGAACGAGTCCGCGGTGATGCCGATGGCGACGATGGCACCGCAGACGGCCGGCAGGTTCAGCGCGAAGTTGATGGCCGGGCCGAGCAACGACATGATCACGTAGGTCAGAATCGCGGAGACCAGCAGGGAGGCCATGGCCACGAGCGACAGGCCGCGGTAGTAGATGACCAGGTAGATCACGACCAGCGCGAGACCGATGGCGCCCGCGAGCAGACCGGCGTGCAGCTGCTCACCGCCGAGCGCGGCGGTCACCGTGGTGACGGTGTCCTCCTTGAAGGAGAGCGGCAGGGCGCCGTACGACAGCATGTTCGCGAGGCTCTGCGCCTCTTGCTGGGTGAAGCTGCCGGAGATCTCCGCCTGGCCACCGGTGATGGCCTGGTCCACGTTCGGGCTGGAGACGACATCGCCGTCGAGGACGATGGCGAACTCCTTCTGCACACCCTGGTTCTTGGCGAGCTGGCCGGTGATGTCCGCGAACTTCTTCGACCCGCCGCCGGTGAAGGTCATCTGGACCTGCCAGCCGACGGTGTTCTGGGTGCCGAAGACCGCCTGGGCCTTCTTCACGTCGGTGCCGTCCACGGCGGCCGGGCCGAGCAGGTACTTGTACCAGACCTTCCTGATCTGACCGCAGGCCACGGTGGACTCACCGGGCTTGGCGCTCGTGCCGGCCTTGGCCCGGTCGGCGGCCTTGGTGCAGTCCAGGGCGGTGTACTGGGCCTGGAGCCTGGCGGCCGTCTTGTCGGCGGCGCTGCTCGGCGCGCTCGACGAGGCGGAGGGGCTCGGGGAGGCCGAGGACTTCGCGGAGGCCGAGGACGACGGCGTGGCGTCGGCCTTCAGGCCGTCGGTGACCGCGCGGCCCTGAGAGGTGGCGGTGGCGGTCGGGGAGGCCGAGGAGGGCGAGGACGCCTTCTCCTTGGAAGAGGCGCTGCTCGACGGGCTCGGCGAGCCGCTGCCGCTGGGGGACGCGCTCGACGACGGGCTCGGCGAGGCGGCGGCGCCGCTGGGCTCGCTGGTGAGGACCGGGCGGAAGTACAGCTTGGCGGTGGTACCGACCTGCTGCTGGGCCTCCTTGGAGTTGGTGCCCTTGGGGATGTTGACGATGATGTGGTCCTTCCCCTGGGTCTGCACCTCCGCCTCGGAGACGCCCAGACCGTTGACACGGCGGTTCATGATTTCGACCGCGGTGTTCATGTTGGCCTGGTTGATCGCGGACCCCTGGTCGGCCTTCGCCTTGAGCGTGATGCTCGTACCACCGGCGAGGTCGATACCCAGACGCGGAGTGGTGTTTCCGGAGGCGAACATTCCCCCGGTGAGCGCCGCGATGGCGATCAGGATGAGGGCCAGTGAGCGCCCTGGCTTGCTCTGGGCACTCGCGCTCCGGCCCCTCTTAGGTGCTGCCACCTTCTCGTACTCCCTCTCGGGCCGCCCCGCGCCCGGTCGGGGCGCGGTCGGCCATGACATGGTGTCGGGATCCCGTGCGGGAAACAGACGCGCCCGGGGTGCGCCGGGCGCGAACCTATCGCGCCGCGCTCCCCGGGGCGTGACTACTTCGCGTCGGACTCGCCGTCGGTCTTCTTCGGCTCTTCGTCCGCCTTCGCCTCGGCGTCCCTGGCTTCTTCGGCGCGGGCCTCGGCGGCCTGGGCCTGGTCGGCCTTCTCCTCGGACGCGTCCTTCTTACCGAGGTCGACGGACTTGTCGTCGGAGGCGGCGGGAGCGTCGGCGGCGGCGTCGGTCTCGGTGAGGGAGGAGGCGTCGTCCGGAACGAGGTCGGCGTCGGACTTCAGGTCGTGCTCGATGCCGTGGACGATGCGGTTGTACTCGTCGTCCGTGAGGACGGCGCCGATCGCGTTCTTGGCGAAGAGGAGGTCGACACCAGGGGCGGCGTCGAGGAGGACCGTGTCCTCGTTGACCTCCTTGACCGTCGCGTACATCCCCCCGATCGTGCGGACACCGGAGCCGGGCTGCATCTCGTTCCGCATGTTGGCGGCCTGCTGCTGCTTCTTCTTGGCCGAGCGCGTCATCAGGAACATGGCCGCGATGAGCACGATGAACGGGAGAAGGGTCAAGGTATTCACGGGACGGGATTTCCTTCGCGCGACCGCGATGGAGGGCGGCCTGGTATTTGGGGGTTGGGTCGGCGCCGCCCGCGAAGGCGGCATCGGCGGAGTCTAAGCGAGTCCGCGTGCATGGAACAACGCTCAGCATGGCACCTGGGTTCCTGCCCCCGCCAATGCCCTCGCCGTCACGCCCCGAACAGGTCCTGTTGTCCGTTTCCTGTGGACCCGGAGCGGGGCGGGGTGAGGCCGAGATGCGCCCATGCCGCGGGCGTGGCGACCCGCCCGCGCGGGGTGCGGGCGAGCAGGCCCTCGCGTACCAGGAAGGGTTCGGCGACCTCTTCCACGGTCTCCCGCTCCTCCCCCACCGCGACGGCCAGCGTGGACAGGCCGACCGGGCCGCCGCCGAACAGCTTGAGCAGGGCCTGCAGGACCGCGCGGTCGAGCCGGTCCAGGCCGCGCGCGTCGACCTCGTACACGGCGAGGGCCGCCGCGGCGATCTCCCGGGTGATCAGCCCGTCCGCCTTGACCTGTGCGTAGTCCCGCACCCGGCGCAGCAGGCGGTTGGCGATGCGGGGCGTGCCCCGGGAGCGGCCGGCGATCTCGGCGGCGCCGTCGGGTTCGACCTCCACGTCGAGGAGGCTCGCGGAGCGGTGCACGACGCGTTCGAGCTCGGTCGGCTCGTAGAACTCCATGTGCGCGGTGAAGCCGAAGCGGTCGCGCAACGGGGGCGGCAGCAGGCCCGCGCGGGTGGTGGCGCCGACCAGCGTGAACGGGGGCAGTTCGAGGGGGATGGCGGTGGCGCCGGGGCCCTTGCCGACGATGACGTCGACCCGGAAGTCCTCCATCGCCATGTAGAGCATCTCCTCGGCGGGCCGGGACATGCGGTGGATCTCGTCGAGGAAGAGGACCTCGCCCTCCTGGAGGGAGGAGAGGATCGCGGCGAGGTCGCCGGCGTGCTGGATGGCGGGGCCGGAGGTGATGCGGATGGGGGCGCCCATCTCGGCGGCGATGATCATCGACAGGGTGGTCTTGCCGAGGCCCGGGGCACCGGAGAGCAGGACGTGGTCGGCGGTCGCGCCACGCGCGCGTGCGGCGCGCAGGACGAGGTCGAGCTGCTCGCGGACCTTCTCCTGACCGATGAACTCGCCCAGGTCCTTGGGTCGCAGGGCGGCCTCGACGGCCTGGTCCTCGCGGTCGGCGACAGAGCCCACCAGCCGCTCGGGGGCGGCGGGGTCGGTCGTGTCGTCCCAGTTCATGTGGTGTGCCTCGGGGTGGTGTGGTGGATCAGCGGGCGCGGTTCAGGGTCTGCAGGGCCGCCTTGAGGAGCTGGCCGACCTGCGGGGTGCCCCCGGCGGCCTCGGCCTGCGGGGCGACGGCGGTCACCGCCTCGTCGGCCTCCCGGGTGGCGTACCCGAGGCCGATGAGCGCGGCGTGCAGCTGGTCGCGCCAGCCCTGGGTCACGGGCGTGCCCACGGCGGGGGCGCCGATCGGCTCGCCGAGCCGGTCCTTCAGTTCCAGCAGCAGCTTCTGGGCGCCCTTCTTGCCGATGCCGGGGACGGCGGTCAGGGCCTTCTCGTCACCGGTGGCGACGGCCCGGCGCAGCGCGTCCGGCGTGTGCACCGCCAGCATCGCCTGGGCCAGTCTGGGGCCGACCCCGCTCGCGGTCTGCAGCAGCTCGAAGACCTGGCGCTCGTCGTCGTCGGCGAAGCCGTACAGCGTCAGGGAGTCCTCCCGGACGACCAGCGAGGTCGCCAGCTTGGTCTGCTGCCCGGTCCGCAGTCCCGACAGGGTGTTCGGGGTGCACTGGACGGCGATGCCGATGCCGCCCACCTCGACCACGGCGGAGTCGGGGGCGAGGGCGGCGACCGGTCCGCTCACGAAGGCGATCATCCCGTACGGCCTTTCGATGTGTGCAGGGCGACGGCCTGCTGGAGTCGGTTCTGCGCGGGGGCCCGCCAGATGTGGCAGATGGCGAGCGCGAGGGCGTCGGCGGCGTCGGCGGGCTTGGGCGGCGCCGCCAGCCGCAGCAGGCGGGTGACCATGGCGCCCACCTGGGCCTTGTCTGCGCGTCCGCTGCCGGTGACGGCGGCCTTGACCTCGCTCGGGGTGTGCAGGGCGACGGGGATGCCGCGACGGGCGGCGCACAGCATGGCGACGGCGCTCGCCTGGGCGGTGCCCATCACCGTACGGACGTTGTGCTGGCTGAACACCCGCTCCACGGCGACGAATTCGGGCCGGTGTTCGTCCAGCCAGGTCTCGATGCCCTGCTCGATGGCGACGAGGCGGTGCCCCAGCTCGGCGTCCGCGGGCGTCCGTACGACCCCGACGCCCACCATGGTGAGCGGGCGCCCCGCGACCCCCTCGACGACGCCGACGCCGCAGCGGGTCAACCCGGGGTCCACCCCCAGTACGCGCACCGCGCGCCCCCTCCCTCTCCCCTTTTTGCGGCTAAGCCGCCGCCGCTCTCGCGGACCTGGCTGAGCACCGTCGTGGTTCCTCGATTGATGGTTGCGGACCGTGGACGGTGATCTACGGATGCCGCCAGGCTAGTCGCTGGCACTGACAACAGAGGCGGGCCGGTGGGACGTGTCCCCCCGGCCCGCCGAAACGCGCTGAGCCCGCGGCAGCGTTACGCGTCGACCTTCTCCATGACCTCGTCGCTGACGTCGAAGTTGGCGAAGACGTTCTGCACGTCGTCGCTGTCCTCGAGGGCGTCGATCAGCTTGAAGATCTTCCGGGCGCCCTCCTCGTCCAGCTCGACCTGCATGGTCGGGACGAAGTTGGCCTCGGCGGAGTCGTAGTCGATGCCGGCGTCCTGCAGGGCGGTGCGGACCGCGACCAGGTCGGTGGCCTCGCTGAGCACCTCGAAGTTCTCGCCGAGGTCGTTGACCTCCTCGGCACCCGCGTCGAGGACGGCGGCGAGGACGTCGTCCTCGCTCAGCTCGCCCTTGGGGACGATGACGACGCCCTTGCGGTTGAACAGGTAGGACACCGAACCGGGGTCGGCCATGGAGCCGCCGTTACGGGTCATGGCGACGCGGACCTCGGAGGCGGCGCGGTTGCGGTTGTCCGTGAGGCACTCGATGAGCACCGCGACGCCGTTCGGGCCGTAGCCCTCGTACATGATCGTCTCGTAGTCGGCGCCACCGGCCTCGAGACCGCCACCGCGCTTGATGGCGGAGTCGATGTTCTTGTTGGGGACCGACTGCTTCTTGGCCTTCTGGACGGCGTCGTAGAGGGTCGGGTTGCCCTCGAGGTCGACGCCGCCCATGCGCGCCGCGACCTCGATGTTCTTGATCAGCTTCGCGAAGAGCTTGCCGCGCTTGGCGTCGATCACGGCCTTCTTGTGCTTCGTCGTGGCCCATTTAGAGTGGCCGGACATCTGCCTGTCTCCTTCGCGTAACCCATCCTGTACGAACTCCCCCGGGCGGACCCGGAAGGTTAACCCTCGGAGATCCTACAAGGACTCGGATGCCCGGGTGGCGCGCACCATGTCGACGAAGTGCGCGTGCACCCGGTGGTCGCCGGTCAGCTCCGGGTGGAACGACGTGGCCAGCGCGTTGCCCTGGCGGACCGCCACGATGTGACCGTCGTGCTCGGCGAGCACCTCGGCGTCGGCGCCGACGGACTCCACCCAGGGCGCGCGGATGAAGACGCCCTCCACGGGGTCTCCGTCGACGCCCTTGACGTCGACGGCCGCCTCGAAGGACTCGTTCTGCCGGCCGAAGGCGTTGCGGCGCACGATCATGTCGATGCCGCCGATCGTCTCCTGGCCCGAGCGCGGGTCGAGGATCTTGTCGGCGAGCATGATCATGCCCGCGCAGGTGCCGTAGACGGGCATGCCGTCCCGCACGCGCGCGCGGAGGGGTTCCATCACGCCGAAGAGGACGGCGAGTTTGGAGATGGTCGTGGACTCCCCGCCGGGGAGGACGAGGCCGTCGACCTCGGCGAGTTCTTCGGGGCGCCGCACCGGCCTGGCCACGGCATCCGCCGCGGCCAGGGCGATGAGGTGCTCCCGTACGTCGCCCTGGAGGGCCAGGACGCCTACGACAGGAGTGTTCATGGGTGATTACCTGGTGCGCTTCGGGGGCGATTACCAGCCGCGGTTGGCGTAGCGCTCGGCCTCGGGGAGGGTGTCGCAGTTGATGCCGACCATGGCCTCGCCGAGGTTGCGGGACGCATCCGCGATGATCTTCGGGTCGTCGTAGAAGGTCGTCGCCTTCACGATGGCGGCGGCGCGCTTGGCCGGGTCGCCGGACTTGAAGATGCCGGAGCCGACGAAGACGCCCTCGGCGCCGAGCTGGCGCATCAGCGCGGCGTCGGCCGGGGTGGCCACGCCACCGGCGGAGAAGAGGACCACCGGGAGCTTGCCGAGTTCGGCGACCTCCTTGACGAGCTCGTACGGGGCACGCAGCTCCTTGGCCGCGGCGTAGAGCTCGTGGTTGTCGAAGCCGCGCAGGCGAGCGATCTCGTTCTTGATCTGGCGCAGGTGGCGGACGGCCTCGACGACGTTGCCGGTGCCGGCCTCGCCCTTGGAGCGGATCATCGCGGCGCCCTCGGCGATGCGGCGCAGGGCCTCGCCCAGGTTGGTGGCACCGCAGACGAAGGGGGTGGTGAACGCCCACTTGTCGGAGTGGTTGACCTCGTCGGCCGGGGTGAGGACCTCCGACTCGTCGATGTAGTCGACGCCGAGGGACTGCAGGACCTGGGCCTCGACGAAGTGGCCGATGCGGGACTTGGCCATGACCGGGATCGAGACGGCGTCGATGATGCCCTCGATCATGTCCGGGTCGGACATGCGGGCCACGCCGCCGTCCTTGCGGATGTCGGCCGGGACCCGCTCCAGGGCCATGACGGCGACGGCGCCCGCGTCTTCGGCGATCTTCGCCTGCTCCGGCGTGACGACGTCCATGATCACGCCACCCTTGAGCTGCTCGGCCATGCCGCGCTTCACGCGGGCGGTGCCGGTCTCCGGGGACTGTACGGAGTTGGGGATCGTGGTGGACACGGGTGACCTCACTCGGTTGGGCAGGGGGTTTGGTGCAGCACCGAGGAAACGCGGCCGGACCAGTCCACAGCAAGGGCCAATGGCAAGCCGGTGGATCATTTTGGTGAACGCCCCCCGACATCAGGAGGCTAGGAGACCCGCTCCACCAGGGCCGTCGGCGGCTCGTCGTCCATCTCGAAGGCCAGCGGGAACGGCGCGTGTCCGGCCAGCCGGAACCACCGGACCTTGCGGTGCTCCCGCAGCCTGCGCGCGGCCCCGACCGCGTCGTTGTGGAACCGGCGGGCCATCGGAACCCGGCGCACGGCCTCGGTGAGCTCGTGTGCCGCCGCCTCTCCCCCGGGGGCCTCGCGGACGGCCTCGACCTGCTGGGGGTCCGCGAACACCGCCCGCAGCGCCTGGCTCAGCTCGCTCTCGGCGACCTCCCGCTGCTCCTCCTCGGCCTGGCGGGCGGCGTGGGCGGCCTCGTACAGCACTATCGAGGCGGCGGGGTCCAGCACCCCGGAGGTGGCCAGTTCCTGGGTCACCGAGGCCCGCCGCAGCAGCTGGGCGTCGAGCGCGGCGCGTGCGGCGTCGATGCGTGCGTGCAGCCGGTCCAGCCGGCCCGCGGTCCAGCTCAGGTACAGGCCGATCGCGACGAGCGCGACGAGGATCCAGATGAGTGTTGCGGTCACGGGCGGCAAGGCTACCGGTGCGCTCCGCTGGGGTTCGCGGGGTGTCGTGCGGGGCGTTGTCGGGACCGGGCACTGGGGGCTGCCGCCCCCGGACCCCCGCTGCCGGCCTGAACGGCCTCGTCCTCGAACGCCGGACGGGCTGGTGATGCAGGCCGGCCGAGGGCCGCGCAGCACCTTGCCCTCGCCGTCACCGGGGGCTGCCGCCCCGGCTGGAAAGGTACGGTTCAGTCCCGCGCCGCGAGACCCAAGCGGGCTCTCAGTCCCGTGGTCCGTTCGTCCGCCGCCACCGCCGCCGCGCCCGCCGTCACCGTCTCGTACACCGACAGGATGTCCGCGCCGACCGTCGACCAGTCGAAGCGCCGCACGTGCACGCTGCCCCGTTCCCGGAGCTCGGCGCGGCGTGCCGGGTTCGCGAGCAGGCGTAGCGCCGCGTCGGCGAGGGCGTCGGCGTCCTCGTTGGGGAACAGTTCACCGGCCGCGCCCTGGTCGAGGACCTGGGCGAAGGCGTCCAGGTCGGAGGCGAGGACAGGGGCGCCCGCCGACATGGCCTCGACGAGGATGATGCCGAAGCTCTCGCCGCCGGTGTTGGGCGCGACGTACAGGTCGATGCTGCGCAGGAAGCGCGCCTTGTCCTCGTCGCTGACCATGCCGAGGAACTCCACGCGCGAGCGCAGTTCGGCGGGGAGGGACTCCACCGCCTCCTCCTCGTCGCCGCGGCCGGCCACCAGCAGCCGGGTCTGCGGGCGTGCGGCGAGGATCTTCGGCAGGGCCTTCATCAGCACCGGCAGTCCCTTGCGGGGCTCGTCGATGCGCCCGATGAAGCCGATGGTGTCGCCCTGCCACGCGGGGTTGGGCTCGGCCTCGGCGAAGAAGCCGACGTCGACGCCGTTCGGGATCACCACCGCGTCCCCGCCGAGGTGCTCGACGAGCGTGCGGCGGGCGTACTCGCTCACCGCGATCCGCGCGCTGATCTTCTCCAGTGCGGCCTGCAGGATCGCGTACGCGGCGATCATCGCGCGGGAACGGGGGTTGGAGGTGTGGAAGGTGGCCACGATCGGGCCGGACGCCGCCCAGCAGGTCAGCAGGCCCAGCGACGGCGAGGTCGGCTCGTGGATGTGGATCACGTCGAACGCGCCCTCGTGCAGCCAGCGCCGCACCCGGGCCGCCGAGAGGAAGCCGAAGTTGAGCCGGGCCACCGAGCCGTTGTACGGCACCGGCACCGCGCGCCCGGCCGAGACCACGTACGGCGGCAGCGGGGTGTCGTCGTCGGCGGGGGCGAGCACGGAGACGTCGTGGCCGAGGCGGATGAAGTACTCGGCCAGATCCCGGATGTGGAACTGGACGCCGCCCGGCACGTCCCAGGAGTACGGGCAGACGATGCCGATTCTCACGGCGTTCCCTTCGCGGGGTCGAGGTCGGCGAGCCACAGCCGTTGCAGCATGTGCCAGTCCTCCGGGTGGTCGGCGATCCCCGAGGCGAAGGCGTCGGCCAGCGCCTGTGTCATGGCGGACGCCTTCTCGGCCCGCGTGCCCGACTCGGGCACCTCGACGGGGGGATGGACGCGGCCCCGCATGACGGGCGAGTCGTCGTACCAGAGCGTGACGGGCAGCAGGAGCGCCCCGGTCTGCTGGGCGAGCAGGGCCGGCCCGGCGGGCATCCGCGCGCTCTCGCCGAAGAAGGTCACCTCCACGCCGGAGGCGGACAGGTCGCGGTCGGCGACCAGGCAGACCAGGCCGCCGTCCCGCAGCCGCCGGGCCAGTGTGCCGAACGCGGAGCCGCCGCTGTGCGGCAGCACCTCCATGCCGAGGCCCTCCCGGTAGGCGACGAACCGGTCGTACAGCGTCTCCGGCTTCAGTCGCTCGGCGACCGTCGTGAACGGGATCTGCAGCTTCGTGGTGACCCAGGCGCCGGCCAGGTCCCAGTTGGCCAGGTGGGGCAGGGCCAGGACGACGCCCCGGCCCGCGGCGAGGCCGTCGGTCAGGAAGTGCAGGTCCTTGGGGTCGAAGCCGGCCCTGATCCGCTCGGCGCTCCACGCGGGGAGCCGGAAGGACTCCATCCAGTAGCGCAGGTACGAACGCATGCCCGCGCGGGACAGTTCGGCAAGGCGCTCCGGAGTGGCGTCCGGCACCACGCGCGCGTAGTTGCTCTCCAGCCTTCGCACGCCCTTGCCGCGCTGTTTCCAGGCCAGGTCGGCGATGGTCCGGCCCAGCCGTACGGCGGCCGGCTCGGGGAGCCTCTTCACGGTGCTCCAGCCCAGCCCGTACAGGGCGTCGGACAGTCGCTCCCCGGCGCTCACTGCGCCGCCTCGCTCCCCTGGGAGGCGTTCGCGCCGTCCGGCCCGGCCGCCGCCTCCGCCTCGGCGGACTCCCGGCGGACCGTGACGACCCGCTGGATCAGGGTGACCAGGCTGCCGACGGCGACGATCCACAGGGCGACCGGCAGCAGGTACTGGATGCCCGGGACGCCGAACTTGTGCAGACCCGCGAACCCGGCCGCGACCAGTGAGACCACCAGCCGCTCGGCGCGCTCGACGAGCCCGTTCACCGCGACCGGCAGCCCGATCGACTCGCCTCGCGCCTTGGTGTACGACACCACCTGGCCGCTGGCCAGGCAGAAGATCGACACCGCGCACAGGACGTTGTCGTTGCCCAGACCGGCGTACCAGAGGGCGAAGCCGCCGAAGATCGCGCCGTCGGCGACCCGGTCCAGCGTGCTGTCCAGGAAGGCGCCCCAGCGGCTGGAGCGGCCCAGCTGGCGGGCCATGTTTCCGTCGACCAGGTCCGAGAAGACGAACAGCGTGATGACGATCGTGCCCCAGAAGAACTCGCCCCTGGGGTAGAAGACCAGCGCGCCCGCGACCACTCCGGCGGTGCCGAGGAGCGTGACCGTGTCGGGGCTGACGCCCCGCCGGATGAGAAACGCGGCGAACGGTGTGAGGACACGCGTGAAGAATGCACGCGCGTACTTGTTCAGCATGGCCTTCCCGACGGTCGGTGTCGCCGCGGCCCCTGCTGGCCTCCGGCTGGCCCATCGTAGTCACGCGCGCGCGTGGACGGCCGCCGGGCACCCGCACCCGGTGACCGGATCGGTTGCTTGGCTCGCAACCGCTCCCCGGCGGGGCGACGGGCGTCCCTCGTATGGACGCAGCGTGACGGGAGTGGAAAGCTCGAAGGACCGCGGGCGTCGCCGGAGCCGCCAGTGCACGCGGTGCCGCGTGTCCGCGCCCACAGTGACCTCACCGTGCACGGGAGGCAAGGCCATGGGCGACAAGGCGCACACACACCCCGGGGCCGCCGGCAGGGCTACGGCGGCCGACCACCCCGCGTCCGTACGGAATGTGGTGCTGGTCGGCCACTCCGGATCGGGCAAGACGACTCTGGTGGAGGCTCTCGCACTGACGGCGGGAGCGGTGAACCGGGCGGGCCGCGTGGAGGACGGCGGCACCGTCTCCGACTACGACGACATCGAGCACCGGCAGCAACGCTCGGTACAGCTCTCCCTCGTACCCGTCGAATGGGACGGCTACAAGATCAATCTCCTCGACACCCCCGGGTACGCCGACTTCGTCGGGGAGCTCAGGGCCGGTCTGCGCGCGGCGGACGCGGCCCTCTTCGTCGTCTCGGCCTCGGACGGGGTGGACGGCTCGACCCGGATGGTGTGGGAGGAGTGCGCGGCCGTCGGCATGCCGCGCGCCATCGTCATCACCCATCTGGAGGCGGCGCGCGCGGATTTCTCGGAGATGACCCGGGTGTGCGCGGAGGCGTTCGGCGCCGACGACCCGGACGCCGTGCTCCCGCTGTACCTGCCGTTGCACGGCCCGGAGGGCCCCGACGGGCACGCGCCCGTGACCGGGTTGACCGGGCTGCTGTCGCAGAGGCTGTTCGACTACTCCTCCGGCGAGCGCAAGGAGTCCGAGCCGGGCGAGGACCAGTTGCCGGGGATCGAGGAGGCCCGCAACCGGCTCATCGAGGGGATCATCTCCGAGAGCGAGGACGAGACCCTCATGGACCGCTACCTGGGCGGTGAGCAGGTCGACGTCAAGACGCTGATCGAGGACCTGGAGCGGGCCGTCGCGCGCGGCGCCTTCTTCCCCGTCCTGGCCGCCGCCCCCGCGGCCGAGGGTGCCAGGCAGGGCCTCGGCACGGTGGAGCTCCTCGAGCTGATCACCGGCGGGTTCCCGACCCCGTTGGAGCGGGATCAGCCCCTGGTGACCACTCCCGAGGGGCAGCCGCGCGAGCTGAAGCCGTGCGACCCCGCCGGGCCGCTGGTCGCCGAGGTCGTCAAGACCTCCTCGGACCCCTATGTCGGCCGGATCTCGCTGGTCCGCGTCTTCTCCGGCACCCTGCGCCCGGACGAGACGGTGCACGTCTCCGGGCACGGGCTGGCCGACCGGGGCCACGAGGACCACGACGTCGACGAGCGCGTCGGCGCCCTGTCCACGCCGTTCGGCAAACAGCAGCGTCCGGTCGCGCACGCCGTCGCGGGCGATCTCGCGTGCGTGGCCAAGCTGAACCGCGCCGAGACCGGGGACACCCTGTCGGCGAAGGACGACCCGCTGCTGATGGCACCGTGGGAGATGCCGGACCCGCTGCTTCCGCTCGCCATCCAGGCGCACAGCAAGCCGGACGAGGACAAGCTCAGCCAGGGCCTGTCCCGGCTGGTCGCCGAGGACCCGACCATGCGGCTGGAACAGAACCAGGACACCCACCAGGTGGTGCTGTGGTGCCTGGGCGAGGCCCACGCGGACGTCGCGCTGGAGCGGCTGCGCAGCCGGTACGGCGTCCAGGTCGACGTCGTACCGCACAAGGTCTCCCTGCGGGAGACGTTCGGCACCAGGGCGGCCGGGCGCGGACGGCATGTGAAGCAGTCCGGCGGGCACGGCCAGTTCGCCATCTGCGAGATCGAGGTGGAGCCGCTGCCCGGCGGCTCGGGCATCGAGTTCGTGGACAAGGTGGTCGGCGGTGCCGTGCCGCGGCAGTTCATCCCGTCGGTCGAGAAGGGCGTACGGGCCCAGGCGGCCAAGGGGGTCGCCGCCGGATATCCGCTCATCGACGTCCGGGTCACGCTGCTGGACGGCAAGGCGCACTCGGTGGACTCCTCCGACGCCGCGTTCCAGACGGCGGGCGCGCTCGCCCTGCGGGAGGCCGCCGCGGACGCGCGGATCCATCTGCTGGAGCCGGTCGCCGAGGTCACCGTGCTGGTCGGCGACGACTACGTGGGCCCCGTGATGAGCGACCTGTCGGGGCGGCGTGGCCGGGTGGTCGGCACCGAACAGGTGGGCACCGGGCGAACCCTCGTACGGGCCGAGGTGCCGGAGATCGAGATCGGCCGCTACGCGGTCGACCTGCGGTCCCTCTCGCACGGCACCGCCCGTTTCAGCCGGTCCTACGTGCGGCACGAACCGATGCCGTCGCAGATCGCCGAACGCGTCCGCGAGGAAGCCAAGGACGGTTGAGCGCGCCCCGGAACCGCCGTGGTACTGGGGGCGCCGCCCCGTCGGCGGACGGCTTCGGCCGTCCGCCGACGAATGTCGGTGCCTGCCGATACGCTGGTGAGGTGATCAACACGCATACACGTGATCACCATGTGTCCTGATCAACAGGTGTGCGGACCAAGGAAGTCGGGAAGGCCGCAGGAGCGGGGCCGCGGCGATCGGGGGCGGGAATGTCGGTGGGAACGGAGTGGGACGGGCCACAGGTGCCCATCTCGGGGGACGAGAGCCAGGCGGCCACGTTCGCCCTGGCCTCGGCGGCCTACCGGGACAGCGATGTCACGGACATACTCAAGGCCAACGGCGAGTGGCACGAGTCGACCGTCAAGGACGGCGTGTTCTCCCTGCTCAGGCCGAATCTGGGTGAGGCGTTCTCCCGGTCCGTGGTCGACCGCATGCTCGCTCCGGGCCGCGCCGCGCTCATCCAGTCGTTCGGCACCGAACCCCAGGTGGTCGTCGAGCACTGCCTCGCGGCGAACACCATCCGCCGGGACCGCGACAACCGGCTGACCGCCGTGATGGTGCTGTGCGGCCTGCTCTTCCTGCCCGGACTCCTCGTCTGGCTGCTCGTCTTCCAGATCCGCTCCACCATCTCCAAGCTCAACGACAGGCGGGCCGGCGCCCTGGGCACCACCCTGCTCGTGGCGGTGGGCGCGCTCGCCGCGCTCTTCCTGGTGCGCATGCCGTTCCACGGGTTCTGGGCCTGGTACGGGCGCGCGGCGGCGGTGGCCCCGGTGCTGGGCTGGTTCTGGGCCAAGCGCATCTGCGAGCAGACCGCCCACGACCTGCGCGGACGCTGGGCCGGTCTGCTCGCCGGCAGCAGCGTCGGCGCCAAGATCCCCGAGTCGGTGCCCAGCAGCCCCGCCCAGACCGCCGCCGAGCAGCTGCGCCAGTCCCTGGCCAAGCTCAGCGCCGAGCAGCAGTCGAACTCCGTCTTCTACGCCGGGCCGAAGGGCATACTCGGCATGGGCACCCGCTGGGGTGCCTGGCAGCTCGCCGAGGACCTGGTCCCGGCCGACCCGGCCCGGGAGATCCATCCGTTCCGCAGCTGGGACGTCATCCGCGCCATCCACGACCAGCTGAGCCTGCTGGAGCGGGGCCCGCTGAACACCGGAGGCTTCCCGAAGCCCTCGATACGGCACTGGATCGTCACACCGATCGGTGAGAACGCCACGGCGGTCTCCCGGCCGGAGGGCACCGACGTCGAGGCGTACCAGGTCAAGTCGCACGCCATACAGGACATCTGCAACAAGCAGCAGTTCGGCAGCGGTGACCGGCACTACCTCGGGGTCCAGTGGACGTTGTGGGACGGCCAGCTGATCATCACCATGCTGATCACCGTGACCGTGCTGCACGAGACGCTGCGCATCGAGGTGACGGGGCATGCGCTGGGGCCGGTGCACTCCCTGTTCACCTCGAAGCCGGAGGCGCCGACGAAGTCGGTTCCGAAGTCCCTGAAGCCCTGGGAGTCGCGCACGATCAAGCTGCCGCTGGTCGACGCCGACGAGGTGGTCCGGCTCACCGCGCGGGCGCCGCTGACCTGGTATCCGCCGCTGCTGAACTGGCTCGGCGGCACGCTGGCGCTGCCCGAGCCGTTCGGGCTGCGGCATGTGTGGGCGGACAAGCCGTGGCGTCACCGTTTCATGGCCGACGACGCACTGCGCGCCGCCACGCCGGTGCTGCGGGTGGTCCACTCGGCGGCGATCCGGGTGCTGCGCGAGAACGGCGTGGACGTGGAGAAGTTCGGGGCGCGGTCGGCGTTCCTCAGTGGTCAGGTGCAGGACCCGACGCCGAAGAAGGCGGATCTGTACGAGGCGTAGTCCCCAGGGGCGGCGGCCCCCGGGGATCCCCCGCTGCCGTCACACGCTGGGCCAGGCCTCCGCCAGCATCTTCCGGGTGTCCGCCAGCAGCTGCGGCAGCACCCGCGTGTGGCCGACCACCGGCATGAAGTTCGTGTCGCCGCCCCAGCGGGGCACGATGTGCTGGTGGAGGTGGGCGGCGATACCGGCGCCCGCCACGGTGCCCTGGTTCATCCCGATGTTGAAGCCGTGCGCGCCGGACGCGGTGCGCAGGGCCGTCATCGCCTGCTTGGTCAGCTCGGCCAGTTCCATGGTCTCCGAAGCGGTGAGCTCCGTGTAGTCCGCGACATGACGGTACGGAACGGTCATCAGGTGACCACCGTTGTACGGGTAGAGGTTGAGCACCGCGTACACGTGCTCACCGCGCCGGACGACCAGCCCGTCCTCGTCCGACTGGGCCGGGATGGAGCAGAAGGGGCAGCCGTCGCCGGCTCCCGGGCCGGTCGGCTTGTTCTCGCCCTGGATGTAGGCCATCCGGTGGGGTGTCCACAGGCGCTGGAACGCGTCCTGCGTCCCCACTCCGATCTGCTGTTCCGGCTCACTCGTCATGCAAGGCAGCATATGGCTTCGCCTGATCCCGGCGTGTCGCCGGGGCGCTCGCGAAGCGGTCCAGGGCGAAGCTGTGGCCATGGACGACGACAGCCGTACGGCCCGCTGGGAGCAGCGGGTGGCTTATCCACTGGGTGTGGCGTCCCTGCTCTATCTCGGCTCGTACGCGGTGTGGGTCCTCGGAGAGGACCTGCCCGAGCCGCTGCCCGATCTGTCTCTGGCGGTGCTGGCCGGGTGCTGGGCACTGTTCGTCATCGACTATGCGGTCCGCTGGCGCCTGAGCGGGGAGGGGGTGGGCTTCGTCCGCCGGCACTGGCTGGACACGGTGGTCGTGGTGCTGCCCCTGCTGCGGCCGGTGCGGATCGCACGGGTCTACGACGCCTTGCAGGAGCGTCGCCCGGGTCGGCCCCGCAGGCCCCTGCAGGCGCGGGTGATGCTGTACGCGGGCCTGTCGGCCGTGTTGCTCGGCTTCGCCTCCTCGCTCTCGGTGTACCGCTTCGAGCGGGCGGCCCCCGGGACGACGATCCGCACGTTCGGCGACGCGCTGTGGTGGGCGGCCGCCACCCTGTCGACCGTGGGCTACGGCGACGCCGTCCCGGTGACGCTGCCGGGGCGGCTGGTCGCGGTCGTCCTGATGGGCTGCGGGCTGGCCCTGCTGGGCGCGGTGACGGGGTCGTTCTCCTCGTGGCTGATGCAGCGGTTCACCCTGGACGAGGACGAGGAGAGGCCCGTGGGGGACTGAAAGTCCCCCACGGGCCTCCTCGATCGTGGCTGTCAGACCTGCGTCCGCTCCTCCACGACCTTCGCGATCTTGGCGATGGCCTCGTCGAACGGGATGCCGTTCTCCTGCGAGCCGTCGCGGTAGCGGAAGGACACGGAGCCGGCCGACATGTCCTCGTCGCCCGCGATGACCATGAAGGGCACCTTCTGCTTCTGGGCGTTGCGGATCTTCTTCTGCATACGGTCCGAGGAGGAGTCCACCTCGACCCGCAGGCCCTGCTTCTTCGCGGCGGTCGCGAACTTCTCCAGGTATTCGACGTGGGCGTCCCCGATCGGGATGCCGACCGCCTGCACGGGGGCGAGCCAGGCCGGGAAGGCGCCCGCGTAGTGCTCGAGCAGCACGGCGAAGAACCGCTCGATCGAGCCGAAGAGGGCCCGGTGGATCATCACGGGGCGCTGCTTGGACCCGTCCGGCCCCGTGTACTCCAGGTCGAAGCGCTCCGGCAGGTTGAAGTCGAGCTGCACGGTCGACATCTGCCAGGTGCGGCCGATGGCGTCCTTGGTCTGGACGGAGATCTTCGGACCGTAGAAGGCGGCGCCGCCCGGGTCGGGCACGAGCGGCAGGCCCTGCTTCTCGGCGACCTGCCGGAGGGTCTCCGTGGCCTCCTCCCAGACCTCGTCGGAGCCGACGAACTTCTCCGGGTCCTTGGTGGAGAGCTCCAGGTAGAAGTCGGTCAGGCCGTAGTCACGGAGCAGGCCGAGGACGAAGGTGAGCGTCTTGTCGAGCTCCTCCGCCATCTGCTCGCGGGTGCAGTAGATGTGCGCGTCGTCCTGCGTGAAGCCCCGGGCGCGGGTAAGACCGTGCACGACGCCCGACTTCTCGTACCGATACACGGTCCCGAACTCGAAGAGGCGCAGTGGCAGTTCGCGGTAGGAGCGGCCGCGCGCGTCGAAGATCAGGTTGTGCATCGGGCAGTTCATGGGCTTGAGGTAGTAGTCCACGCCCTCGTCGAGCTGCATGGGCGGGTACATGCCGTCGGCGTACCAGTCCAGGTGCCCGGACGTCTCGAAGAGCTTCCCCTTGGTCGCGTGCGGGGTGTAGACGAACTCGTAGCCCTCCTCCTCGTGGCGGCGGCGCGAGTAGTCCTCCATCACGCGGCGGACGACGCCGCCCTTGGGGTGGAAGACGGCGAGGCCGGAGCCGATCTGCTCGGGGATCGAGAAGAGGTCGAGCTCGCTGCCGAGCTTGCGGTGGTCGCGCTTCTCGGCCTCGGCGAGGAAGTCGAGGTACGCCTTCAGCTCGTCCTTGGACGGCCAGGCGGTGCCGTAGATGCGCTGGAGCATGGGGTTCTTCTCGCTGCCGCGCCAGTAGGCGGCCGCGTTGCGCATCAGCTTGAACGCCGGGATGAGCCGGGTGGAGGGCAGGTGGGGACCGCGGCAGAGGTCCTTCCAGCACAGGTCGCCGGTCTTGGCGTCCAGGTTGTCGTAGATCGTCAGCTCGCCGGCGCCGACCTCGACGTCCGCGCCGTCGGCGCCATCCTGAACGGAGGCGGAGCCCTTGAGGCCGATCAGTTCCAGCTTGTAGGGCTCGTCGGCGAGTTCCTCGCGGGCGGCCTCGTCGGTGACGACACGGCGGGAGAACCTCTGCCCCCGCTTCTGGATCTCCTGCATCTTCTTCTCGATGGCCTTGAGATCCTCGGGTGTGAACGGCTTCTCGACGTCGAAGTCGTAGTAGAAGCCGTCCTTGACGGGCGGGCCGATGCCCAGCTTCGCCTCGGGGAAGAGCTCCTGCACGGCCTGCGCCATGACGTGCGCGGTGGAGTGGCGCAGGATGTTCAGGCCGTCCTCGGAGGAGATCTCGACGCCCTCGACACTCTCGCCGTCCCGGACCTCGTAGGAGAGGTCCTTGAGCTCGCCCCCGATCCGCGCGGCGATGACCGACCGCTCGCCGGCGAACAGCTCCGCAGCCGTAGTGCCCGTCGTCACCACGCGCTCTTCCCGCTCGGAATCGCGTTGGATGATCACACGGACGTCTGACACCGGTCTCTCCTGACTGAAGGTGGATGCGGCGCCACACCGGGAGCGCGCGCATGACGCGATCGTACCGACCCCGGACGGCCGACCGCGAAACGGTTAGGGCCTGTCCTCGGCTCCGCAGGCCTCCTCGAAGAAGTCGAGGTTCTCATGGAGGGACTTCAGCAGCTGGTCCCGCTCGGCGTCGTCCACCTGTACGGGTACGACCCCGCAGGCGCCGGTGAGCCTGCGGAAGCCGCCCCGGCTCTCCAGCCGCCCGTGCACCCGCACCGGCAGTCCGACGAGGTGGGCGTGCCCGGCGGTGCGGTAGTCCTCCTCGTCCAGGGTGACGCGGACGTGCGGCACCTCCGCGCCGTCGATCACCCGCAGGCGTACGGTGCCCTCGCCCCGCGGTCCCGACCTGCGCATCCGGACCACCGTCCCGGTGATCCGCACCGGGACCGAGGGTTCCTCGCGCAGATAGCGGGCCCCGGCCTCGCGCAGGGCGGGCAGGTCGCCGGGCGAGAACTCGACGGGTTCGGCCGAGGCCGCGCACCCCTCGGGGACACCGGCGGCCGGCGCCCACTCCACGGCGATCCGGGCCCCCTCGGTCCCGTGCACGAGGGCGATGAGGGCGTCGGTCAGCTCGCGGCTGACGCCGGCCTCGACGGCGCCGTCGAAGGCGTCCATGCCGCCGGTGGCGCGCTGGTAGTCGATGGCCTCGCGGGCGGCGTGGAGGGCTTGGTGGAGGCGGACGGCGAGAGGGCGTGCGGCGCCGACGGGGACGAAGGCGGTGAGGGTGCGGCCCGAGGCGGCCGGGCCGACGAGGACGTCGTCCAGCAGCGCGGCGGCCGACCGCCGGTGCCGGGCGCCGTGGTAGCCGGCCCGCGCCCGGGTGGCGAGTCCGGCCGCGAGGAGCATCTGGCGGGCGGCGGTGCGCAGCCGCTCCTCGACGGTCCAGGGGGCGGCGCCCGCGGGACCGCTGGGCACGTCCCGCTCCCAGTGGATCTCGTCGCTGGGCACGGCGAGGGCGAGGAGCACCTCGCGGGCGGAGGGAGTGCTGCTGCGGGCGAGGGCGAACAGCGCTTCGCCGAGCAGGTCGTCGCTGTCGGGGAAGGCACGGTTCTCGGGCACCAGCAGGCTGGTGCCGTTGCCGCCCGGTCCGGGCGGGGTCCAGCGGCCGTAGCGTCCGGCCGCTCCGCCGCGCCGCTGCCAGCCGTGCCGGTGCAGCAGGGCGCTGAGCACGGCCGGGTCGACCCTGGCGGGCTCGGGGGCACGGTCCCAGGGGGCGGCGGCAGGCCCGTCCGGATGCGGCCTGAACTGCCGTGGGGGCTCGCCCAGGGGGCGGTGCGTCATGGTCTGCCTCCTGTCCCGACCCGCGTCATGATCTCGCAGAGCGCCCGGTCGTCGAAGATGCGCGAGGTAGGTATCCGCACGGTGGTCCGGTTCCGTCCGGTGACGGGGTGGCCGGCGAGGTTGACCCAGTAGCAGCAGTGTCTGAGGTCGAGGCGGTCGTGGCCGGCGCGCAGCCAGTCGTCCTGGGACCGCGGCACGAGCATGACGACCAGGATCTTGTGCACCGAGACCGGTGTGCGGGCGAGTTTGCGCAGGTGGTCGTTGTCGAGGGTGAAGGAGAAGGAGCGGCCCGGAGGGTTGGGCGGGATCTGGTACGTGCACTTGAGCTGCACCTTGATGGTCACCTCGTCGTCGACGGTGTGCCCGGGTGCGCTGTGGCTGACGTGCCAGTCGATGCCGTTGTCCGGGAACGGCTGCGACAGCGAGCAGCCCGCCGCCGCGGCGACCGCGTGCAGATAGCCGACCTGCAGTGTCTCCATGCAGGCGGTGGTGGCGAGTGTGCCGCGAAGGGGGCCCGTGCGTTCGGGCAGCAGCCCGCCCCGCTCGGGCTGCGCTATCGCCATGACCAAGAGCCTTCCACGCCAGGTGATTCCCCGTTGCGGGCCCGCTGAACTGCAAAGACCCGTACTGGTGTTGTGTCCTTCCGGCGTACGGCGCAAACAGCCCGGGTATCACCAAACAGGCAGAAGACGGCATGTCAGCTGCCGTCGGTGGGTGAGGAGTTGTGGTCGTATGACGTTCTGGTACGAGGGGCCGCTGGCCGCCTTCGACACGGAGACGACGGGCGTGGACGTCGAGACCGACCGGATCGTGTCGGCCGCCGTCGTGGTCCAGGACGCCCCGGGCGTCCGGCCCCGGGTGACGCGCTGGCTGGTGAACCCGGGTGTCCCGGTGCCCGAGGCGGCGACGGCGGTGCACGGTCTGACGGACGAGCATCTGCAGCGCAACGGCCGCTGGCCGGCGCCGGTGATGTACGAGATAGCCGAGGAGCTGGCGGAGCACGCCGCGCTGGGCCGTCCGCTGGTGGTGATGAACGCGCCGTTCGATCTCACCCTGCTGGACCGGGAGTTGCGCCGGCACCGGGCGTCCTCGCTGGACCGTTGGTTCGAGGCGTCGCCGCTGCGGGTGCTGGACCCGCGGGTGCTCGACAAGCATCTCGACCGCTACCGCAAGGGCCGCCGCACCCTGACGGACCTGTGCGGGCACTACGGCGTGACCCTGGACGGCGCGCACGACGCGGGGGCGGACGCGGTGGCGGCTCTGGAGGTCGTACGGGCGGTGGGGCGCCGTTTCGCGACCAGGCTGGAGCGGCTGTCCCCGGCCGAGTTGCACACCCTCCAGGCCAACTGGCACGCGGCGCAGGCGCGGGGGCTGCAGGCGTGGTTCGCGCGCAGCGGTTCGGAGGAGACGGTCGATCAGTCCTGGCCGGTCCGGCCGGAGTTGCCGATGGCGGCGTAGGGCCTGTCCGGCAGATCAGGTCACAGGAAACCGGCCGTGCCTCATCGGCGCTGCCGGGCGGGGTGAATGGGGGTGCCTCCGCGCGAGCTCGTTCGAGCATGAGGGAGTCGGCAACCGACGGCAACGCCGCAGGTGGGCGTGCCAAGCCCCGCGTCTGCGGCATGATCCGCCGGACACGGCTGAGGGGCCCGCCGGGCGCGAGGGGTCACTGGGTTCCCAGGGGGCGCGGTGGCCGTCGACAGTGGCGAAGACCTCGGTGATCCGGGCGCTGCCGTCCGCGGAGATCCGCGCGCCGACCCAGGGCAAAAGAGCCGGCCCGCTGTTGCGGACCGGCTCTTTCCCGGTGGGCGATACTGGGTTCGAACCAGTGACCTCTTCGGTGTGAACGAAGCGCTCTCCCACTGAGCTAATCGCCCGGGAACGCACTGAACAATACAGGTCCCCGCGGGCTTCCTTCAAACCGCTTCCAGGTACCGCAGCAGCCCCCGCCGCCCGGCCCGCATCATCAGCCGGTGGTTGGCGCGGAACACGGGGCGTCCCGGCACCGCGAGCCGCCTGAGCAGCGGCTTGGTCACGTCGACGGCCTGGTCGTACCGCGCGAGCGTTCCCGGGCCGTCGGGTGAGACCGTCCAGCGGGCCCAGCCCTCGATGTCGCCGGACAGGGCGGTCTCCAGGACGCCGGCTGCCGGGTCCCGCCGTGTCTCGCGGGCGGTGAAGGTCATGTCGTACGGCAGGAGGGAGCGAATGGTGAAGACCCCGCTGCCGCCGTCGAGCCGGATGACCGAGCGCACCTGCGGCCACCAGCGGGGGTAGTCCTCGGGTCGCTCGAGCGCCGCGTACACCGCGGCCGGCCCCGCGGGCAGGGACCAGAGGCTGGTGAAGCGGTAATGGGTCCAGTCCATGGACCGAGTCTTCCCTGGCCGGGCTCGGTCAGCTGCAAACGCGTAGTTCATGCACCGTGTGGTGACGCGGCCCACACGCGGAGGACGAGCGCCGCCGCCCGTGCGACGGCGCTCCCCCATCACGTCGTACGAGGGCGGCCGTGTCCTAGGAGGGCATCTTGTCGCCCAGCAGGGCCAGGTTCTCGATGGCCGCGAGGCCGTAGAGCGCCGTGTCGTTGCTGGACACCCAGCTCGCCTCGCTGCCGGGCACGAGGGTGACGGGGCCGCTCAGCTTCTCCGTCTTCCAGGGCGAGGACTCGGTGTAGCCGTCGGAGCCGTAGAACTTGGTCCAGGCGCGCTGGGCGAGGGCCTGGTCACCGGTCTGCACGGCGGCGTACGCGTCGAGGCGCGAGTGGCCCTGGAACAGCAGCAGGGAGCCGAAGTCGGAGCCGTAGCGCGCTTTCTGCTCGGCCTTGGTGGCGTTGAAGTAGCGGCAGTAGTCGAGGTAGGCCTGCTTGAACTTCGGCATGTCGACCAGGTGGATCAGCTCGGCGCACAGCTCGTTCAGGCCGAAGACGGCCGACAGGTGGGACACGGAGACCACCGGGGTGTCCGCCACGGCGAACCTACCGGTGTCCAGGTCGTACAGGCCGCTGCCCTGGACGAAGCCGTTGGGCTGGGCGGCGATTCCTTCCATGGTCGACAGTACGCGTGCCTTGGCCTTCTCCCACTTGGGTCCCTTGCGTTCCCACTCCGTGAGCCAGGCCGACACCAGGCCGCTCCAGTCCGTGCCGAAGCCGATCGACAGGGCGTGCCGGTCGGGTGTGTAGGGGGTGGTGCGGACCTTGCGCTGCGGGTCGAGGACGAGGAAGGTCTCGTCGGAGTCGACGTTGGCGTGCATGAGGTCGCCGACGCGCTCGTCCGCGGTGAGGAAGTAGTAGAAGCGGCGGTAGGTGGTGTTGGCGATGCGCTGCTGCTTGGCACTGTCGGCGAAGTGCTGCACCCCGTGCCGCGTGCCGAGGCCCGCCCACTCGCCGAGGTGGTAGACGTCCACCTCGCCGGTGTGCCGGGTCATGGCCTCGGCGAAGCGGAAGATGTCGGACCGGCCGCTTCTCAGATACGCGTACCAGAGCCAGAGGTCGGGCGAGAGTTCGGAGTTGTCCCAGGCGTAGCCGCCGATGTCGTAGCGCCACACGTGCCGGGCGGAGTCGTAGGTGTGCATGATGTCGCCGTAGTCCCAGAAGCCGTACCAGCGGCGCTGCTCCACCTGGTCCTTGTAGTAGGTGAAGAGGAAGTCGAGGTGGTCCTCGATCTTCGCCTTGGCGGCGGTGGAGCGGTCGGGCTCGGAGTACAGGCCGGGGCCGAAGACCTTGGCCTTGATGAGTTGCCGGGGCGGGGCGGCGAGCTGCGGCAGCACGCGTACGGCGTTCACCTGCTCGGCGAGGGTCTCGGCGTTCGGGGTGGAGTCGTTGGCCCAGAAGAGCAGTTCGGAGGTGCGGGCGATGCCGTACGGGGTGCCGAACTCCGGCTCGTAGTCCTCATAGGTGATGTTGAGGCCTTCGAGCTGTTCGGCGTAGGTGTCCTGGCCCATGCCGTCGTGGTAGAAGCGCAGGTCCATGGGCTGGGCCTCGGGCGACCAGAGCCAGAGGGTGACGGTGGCCTCGTCGGTGTGGGCGTCGCGGATGTCGAGCTGGGCGGGGAACTTCTCCCAGAAGTCGCGCAGCCCGAAGGAGAGTCCGCCGCTCGCCCCGCCGACGTACCCGAATCCGGAGGCCCGTCTGCCGCCTCCGGCGCCGATCCAGCCGTAGCCCTTCCTGGTGCGCTTGCGCAGGGTGAAGCCGTCGGCGGAGAGCTGGGAGAGGGTGTAGTCGCCCCAGTGCGGGATGTACTGGAGGCGGGTGGTGACCCGCTGGTCCCAGGTGGACGGGTCGGGCAGCTTCCTGCCCTCGTACTGGGCCGACTGCACGGCGGCGCCCGGGTCGCGGCGCAGTCCGGTGATGCCCTGGACGGCTTCGCGCAGCAGGCCGGTGCCCTCGCCGCCGATGCGGATGTGCCGGTCGTAGGCGGCGTCCCGCATCGGTACGGAGAAGCGGACGCCGAGGCCGCGGATGAAGTCCCCGCTCGCCTTGCCGGGCTCCTGGGTGCCGTCGTAGGTGATGGTGTGCACCATGCGGAAGGAGTCGGCGCCGGCATAGAAGTAGAGGCGGAGGGAGAAGGGCAGCCAGCCGCGGCTGCCTCTGCGGTGCTTGCCGTCGACGCGGACGACGGCGCGGACCGGGCCCTCCTGCTCGACCGTGACCGACGAGATCGCGCCGTCGAAGCGCTCGGTCTTCACCGAGCCCTGGTCCTCGTCCTCGATCTCGGGCTGGCGGACGAGCACCAGCCGGCCGTTCTTGGCGATCTCCGTCGAACCGCGGGTGACGGACTTGATGATCATGGAGCCGTTCTTGGCGATCTTCGCGGTGATGACGCCGGTCGACACGTCGATGGTGCCGCCGCTCCTGTCGACGGTGACCTTCTTCGCGGGGGCCTCGGGGGTGCCGGCCCGGAGGGTGAGCTTGCCGGAGCCGGAACTCACGGCGTGTGCCGTCCATTTGAGGGATCCGTCGGGCCAGTGGGCGAGCGGCCAGGACTGCACGGGCACGACCTTGCCGTCGGCGTCCGTGACGGCGAAGGTCTGGTCCTCCTGGTACGCGCCCATGGGCCAGGGCACGCCGACGGTGGACCCGGGTGCGGCGCCGAGGCCGCCGTCCTCCAGCCAGTCGAGGGTCACCGGGTCGGAGTCGGCGGCCGCGCCGCTCGGCGCCGCCTGCGCGTCCTGGGCCCCCAGCGCCCAGCTGAACCGGGCGGCGGCTCCGGCGACGGCGGCCGCCTTGAGGAGGGACCTGCGGGGAATGGGCGACATGGCTTTCCTTTCACACGCGGTGCGATGGTCAGGGACATGACAGACAGGCGCGGCGCCCGGGGCGGCGAGCCGATAGGCGGGCACCAACGCGTCAGCGCTGCCGGTACCGCTCCTCCACGGCGACGGCCGCCGCCGCGACGGCCCCCAGCGCGGGGACCGCCAGCGGTGCGATGAACAGGGCGGAACAGGCGACGAGGACCGTTCCGCCGACGAGCAGGAAGGATCCGGCCGGATCGAGGACCGTACGCCGGCCGGCCGCGGCCAGCAGGGTCCGCCAGGTGGCGTCCGGAGCCCAGACGGCCGCCGCGCGCATCCCGGCGACGGCGGCGCCGAGCAGCGCGAACAGCCCCATCGCCCCGGCGAGCGGGCCGCCGGGCAGCCCGGCGCGCACCGCCTGGACATCCACCCACACCAGGGCCGCCGCGCCCCACCCGGCGAGCCCCACGGCCCAGCCGCCGCGCGCGGCCGTCCGGAAGTCCCGGGCGAACTCCCGCCAGCCTCCGCCCTGGTGGGTGGTACGGCGCCGCAGGTGCCGGGCGCCGGCGGCGAAGGCGGCCGGATAGGTGACGACTCCGAGCGAGGCCACCGCGATCCACACACCGGTCAGCAGGCACTCGGCGAAGACCGCGAACCGCTCGGCGAACACGGACTCCCTGCGCGCCTTGGCACGTACCTCGGCCATCGGTCCCTCAGCCCTTCAGTCCGGAGGTCGCCATGCCGTCGATCAGGTACCGCTGGAAGGCCAGGAAGAACAGCAGCACCGGCAGCAGCGCGACCAGCGACATGGCGATCATCCCGCCGTAGTCGGCCACGCCCTCCTGGTCCACGAACATCTTCAGACCGAGGGAGACCGTGTACTTGTCGGGCTCGTTGAGGTAGATCAGCGGCCCCATGAAGTCGTTCCAGGAGTTGATGAAGGTGAAGATCGCGCTGGTGATCAGAGCCGGACGGCACAGCGGCAGCACGATGGACCGGTAGATGCGCAGGTGCCCGCAGCCGTCCAGGCGGGCCGCCTCGTCGAGCTCCTTGGGCAGGTTGCGCATGAACTGCATCATCAGGAAGACGAAGAACGCCTCCGTGGCCAGGTACTTGCCGAGCAGGAGCGGGGTGTACGTGTTGATCATGTGCATGTTGCGGAACAGCACGTACTGCGGGATCAGCAGCACGTGGTACGGCAACAGGAGGGTGCCGATCATCAGGGTGAACAGGACGTTGCGGCCCGCGAACCTGATCCTCGCGAAGGCGTACGCCGTCAGCGAGCAGGACAGCAGGATCCCGACCACCGAGCCGATCGCGAGCGTCAGCGAGTTGAAGAAGAAGGTGGAGATCGAGATGTCGGCGATGCCCTTGCTCAGCCGTGTGTAGTTCGAGGTGACCGGATCCCCCGGGAAGAGGTCCAGGCTGCCGACGATGTCCTCGCTCTTCTTGAAGGAGCCGCCGACGAGCCAGATCACCGGATAGAGGATCACCGCGAGGACCAGCAGCGACCTGAGGTGCCAGGCGAGGGAACCGGGCAGCCTGCGCCGGATGCTGCCCGCCCTCGTGGAGGCGGCCGGCTCGATGTCAGTGGCCGGCGGGGGTGCCCCCGGGCCGAGTGGGGTCGAGAGATCGGGGGAGCTCATCAGGCGCCCTCCTCGTAGTGCACCCAGCGCCTCTGGGACCAGAACAGCACCGCCGTCACCAGGGCGACCGCGACGAGAAGCATCCAGGCCATGGCAGAGGCGAGACCCATCCGGCTGTTCTCGAAGCCCTGGACGTAGAGATAGCAGGTGTAGACCATCGAGCCGTCCGCGGGGCCGCAGGCGTTGCCTCCGGCGCCTCCACCGACGATGTACGCGGAACTGAAGATCTGGAACGAGTGGATCGTCTCCAGCAGGACGTTGAAGAAGAGGACCGGGGAAATCATCGGCAGGGTGATGTTCCAGAACCGCCGCAGCTTGCCCGCCCCGTCGACCTCGGCCGCTTCGTACAACTCGCGCGGGACCTGCTTCAGGCCGGCCAGGAAGATGACCATGGGGGCGCCGAACTGCCAGACGGTGAGCGCCACCAGGCTGTAGACGATCAGGTCCGGGTCGCCGGTCCAGCCGCCGGCATGCACACCGAAGAGCTTCTGCGTACGGTCGACGATCGCGTCGTCCGAGAAGATGGCCTTCCAGACGATCGCGACCGAGACACTCGCCCCGATCAGCGACGGGGCGTAGAAGGCGGCTCGGTAGAAGGCCTGTCCCCGCCGCTTCTGGGCCAGGAGCAGCGCCACGCCGAGGGCCGCGAGAAGCTTGAGCGGCGTGCCGACGGCCACGTACCACAGCGTCACCCGCACGGAGTGGCGCCAGCGCGGATCGCCGAACATCTCGGAGAAGTTGTCGAGGCCGATCCACTTGGGCGGGTCGAACAGGTTGTAGTCGGTGAAGGCGAAGTAGAGCGAAGCGACCATCGGGCCCGCTGTGAGCAGCAGGAAACCCGCGATCCACGGGGACATGAAGAGATAGCCGGCCAGGTTCTCCCGGCGCCGCCGCCGCTTGAGGGCGGCGGGGCGCTCGGACTTCACCGGACCGTGCCGCGGCTCGGAGTCCTTGGACAGGCCCTCCCTCGCAGGGGCATGTGTCACGGCGCTTCCCATCAGCTGCTGAGAGCCGTCTTCGACTCGGTGAAGAACTGCTTGACGGCGTCGTCCACCGAGCGCTTGCCCAGCCCCAGCTCCTCACCGATGCGCAGGAACGCGGCCTCACAGATGTCCGCTCCGCTGGGGTGCGGGGTGATGGGCTCCAGGACACCCGCCTTGACGAGGGACTCCTCGTAGGCGGCGATCGCCTTGTTGACCGGGTCGGTCGGCTTGAACGCGTCGTACTGGGCCTGCGTCGCGGGGACCCCGCGGTCGTAGCCCATGATCCTGGCGACCTGGGGGTCGTGCACCATGAAGTCGATGAACTGGGCGACTTCCTTGGGGTGCTGGGTGCGCTTGGAGGCGCTGAGCATGAGGGACCCGAGGTACTGGCCGGTCTTCTTGCCGTCCGTGGTGGGGATGGGTGCGAGGCCGTACTCGCTCTTGCCCTCGGAGGTGTAGCGGACGGTGAAGTTGTCCCAGGTGAACTCGCCGCCGGAGAGTTCACCGGTGACCGCCGACTTGGGCTTGATCTGGTCGACCTTCTTCACGTCGGCGTAGATGCCTTCCTCCACCCCCTTCTTGGCCTGGGTCCACCAGTCCGTCAGGTCCGCCTCGGTGAAGCCGAGTCCGTCCTCGGTGAAGAACGCCTTGCCGTGCTGGCGCAGGTAGAGGTCGTACAGGTACATGATGTTGTACGGGCCGGTGTCGCCGGCGCGCCCCGTCCTGGTGCGGATCCTCTTCATCGCCGCGTGGTAGTCGCTCCAGGTCCAACCCTGTTCCGGCTTGATGCCGGCCTTGGTGTAGACGGGTTTGTCGATGACCAGTGCCATCGAGTTGGAGCCGACCGGCACTCCGAGGAGCTTTCCGTCGATCTCGCCGAACTTCGCCAGCCCGGCCCGGAATCCGTCCATGGAAAGGTGGCCCGCCTGGACCTGCTCGTTGAGATCGAGCAGCACATTCTTGGCGTCGTATTTGCGCAGGAAACCTATGGCGTTCTGGAAGACGTCCGGCGGATTTCCGCCGGAGGCCTGGGTGTTGAACTTCTTCCAGAAGTCGGTGTACGGCTGGAAGTCCGTTTTCACCTTGATCTTCGGGTACTTCTTCTCGAAGAGGGCGATGGTCTTGTTGATGCGCTGAGCGCGGTCCTCCGCACCCCACCAGGAGTAACGGATCGTGACCGTTCCGTCCCCGGATCCGCTGTCGCCCCCGCAGCCCGTCGTGGCGGCCAGCCCGAGCGCGGCCGCCCCGGCCCCGGCCGCCTTCAGGATCGTACGCCTCTCAACATTCGCGCCGGTCACCACTGTTGGGCCTCCCCGAAGCCTCGTGGGCAGTCATGAATCGTTTCAAGTAAGCGCTTGCTGGCACAAGGTACGGAGGGGTCCGGGGTGCGTCAATGATTCGGACAGGATTTTCTCGCGGCGGCGTACCGCGGGATCGGCGCGCCGGCGCGGGCGGATCGGGGACGTCGCAGGTGACGGCGCCGAGGGGAGGACACGGGCGCGGGAAGGGGCGACGGAAACCGCGGCGCGACTCAGCGGGCCCGGCCGGACCGCCGGTTCACCGGACCCGCCGTTCGGCGCCCACCGGACCCACCGGACGACTCCGGTCACACCGGCCCCAGGACTCACAACGTGCGGCAATCGGAGGAAATGGGCCACGAACCACCCTCATGGGCGCAGGTGGCGAGGCCCAGCGGTGGCCCGTTTCCGCCACTCGCGTGCCCGCGGCCCACATCCGCAGGCGGTACCCGAGGGCGGGGGCCGGAGCGGCGCGGCCGGGGGGGTACGACCGCGGCCCACCTGCGGTGTCGCAGGTGGGCCGTCGGTTCCGGGTGGTGGGCGATACTGGGTTCGAACCAGTGACCTCTTCGGTGTGAACGAAGCGCTCTCCCACTGAGCTAATCGCCCGGGCGCAGGAAGAACATTACCCGATCCGGCGAGCACCTCCGACCACGGGCAGGGGCCGCCGCCCGGCTCCGGCTGCCCGGCCCCGGTCGGGACGGCCCTCGGCCGGTCACTGGCTGCCGATCTTCCAGGGCATCACGAAGCCGAACCTCCACAGGTAGATCCCTGCGAGGACACCCACGACCACCAGCCCGACCGAGGTCAGGATGATGTTCCGGCGGCGCACCTTCGGGTCGAGCGCTCGCTGCGCGGCCTCGGTGACCTTGCGCTTGGTCCAGCGGAGCACGAGCTGGGCCCAGACGAACTCGGTCGCCCAGATGGCCATGCCACCGAAGATCACGACCCAGCCCGGCCCGGGCAGCGGCAGCATGACGATCCCCGCCGTCACGACCGCCAGCCCGACGACGAAGACGCCGACCTGCCAGCTCAGGTGCAGTGCACGCCGGGCCTTGATGAATTCCGGTGCCCTCGATCCGAGTCCCCGCTCGTCCCGTGCCCGGTCCTTCATCTCCTCCGCCTCGTCCGACGCGACAGCAACCCCTCCAGGCTCGTTACTCCCCGTATTCATACGACCAAACCCTACCGGAGCGAAACCAATCACCGGAATGGGCGTACGTCCCAGACCCACCCTCGGCCGTAAGAGTTACGTAAACACACGCAAAACACTCAGAGGGGTTTACAACGGCACCGTAGGTGGCATGTCGATTTCGCCGACGTGCGAATCCCCGAGCGCACACTGAGCGAAAGGCCCTGGCGCTTATGAACACCACGGTCAGCTGCGAGCTGCACCTGCGCCTCGTTGTGTCGAGCGAGTCCTCCCTGCCTGTCCCCGCAGGCCTGCGGTACGACACGGCCGACCCCTACGCCGTGCACGCCACCTTCCACACCGGAGCCGAGGAGACCGTCGAGTGGGTGTTCGCCCGCGACCTCCTCGCCGAGGGGCTTCATCGTCCCACCGGCACCGGCGACGTCCGCGTCTGGCCGTCCCGGAGTCATGGTCAGGGCGTCGTGTGCATCGCCCTGAGCTCCCCGGAGGGGGAAGCCCTGCTCGAGGCCCCGGCGCGGGCCCTGGAGTCCTTCCTGAAGCGGACGGACGCGGCCGTGCCGCCCGGCACGGAACACCGGCACTTCGATCTGGATCAGGAGCTCTCGCACATCCTGGCGGAAAGCTAGGTCGCGGGATCTCGAAGCCGGCCGACGCCGTCCAACTCGGGGAGACGGCTCGGGCGGCTCTCGGGCCAGGACAACCGCATACGGCATGACCGGCGCCGTCACCGTACGTGTTCACGGGGACGGCGTCGGTGTGCGACCCTCTCCCGCCGGGCGGAACCGCGGCAGGACGGGAACGACGGCCGGCGCGCAGGCGTTCTACCGGCAGCCGATTACGGGGCGGGGCCGGGTGCGGTGCGCGTGGATGTCGCTACCATCGGCCAGCATCGGCGGGCGCCCGCCCGACCCCCAGGCCAGGGAGCGAAACGTGTTGATCACCCACGACACCCGGTGTGCCCTCGACACCGTGGTGGATCTGGTGAACACCGTGCCGGAGGAGGACGCGGCGACGGACGGGCTGCCGGACGTCGCGGCTCTGGCGGACTTCGTACGGAAGCACGAGATCAGCGGTGTGGGGACGCTCTCGGAGTTCGACCTGTCGGCGGTGCGTAAGGTCCGCGGGCGGTTCGCGGGGGTCTTCGCCGCGTCGGACGCCCGGACCGCCGCCGGGATGATCAACGAGCTGGTCGCCGCCGCCGGCACCACCCCCCAGCTGACCGATCACGACGGCTACGACTGGCATGTGCACTATTTCGCGCCCGGCGCCTCGGTGGCCGACCACCTCGCCGCCGACTGCGGGATGGCACTCGCGTTCTTCGTGGTGGCCGGGGAGCAGGAGCGGCTGCGGCGCTGCGAGGCACCCGACTGCCGACGGGCCTTCGTCGACCTCTCCCGGAACCGCTCGCGTCGCTACTGCGACTCCAGGACCTGCGGGAACCGGCTGCACGTGGCCGCCTACCGGGCCCGCCGGAAGGAAGCGGCCGGCTGACGCCGAGGCGGTCGCCCGGTGTCGACGCCGCCCCCGGCGGGTGACGCCGGGGACGGGCGTGTACGGCTCACAGCAACAGCAGATCGTGCAGCGCAGCCATGAGGAGCAGACACCCGATCACCGCAAGGAAGATCATCAGCGGTGGCTGGGAAAGGGCGAAGAGGCATCCGCGCGGCTCGTCCTTCGGCGGCGCGGCCTCGCTCTCTGACGTGTCCAGCATCTCGCGGCGATGATGGACCAGAGGGCACCCGCGCCGCGATCAACACGCTAGGAATGAGCGGGAGCTCGCCGAATTCATCGATGTCGGTTCGGTTCCGGCCCAGCAGTGATCATTTGAGGGCACGCCCGAGACGATCTGTGTCCTGTGAGCAGTTGTCCGACGACGTCATATGCCGTGCTTCTTGAGGATGGCCTCGATGTCGCTGAAGTCGTCCGTGGAGTCACCGGCGCGAGGGGCCGCGGCGGGGCGGGCGGCCGGCCGGGGGGCCGGGCCGGCGGCCGGGCCGAGGGAGGGCGCCGAGGCCGTCGGGGCGACCGCCTCGCGGCTCGCCCCCCTGGCCGCCTTGCGCTCGGCACGGGTGCCCCCGCGTCGGCGCTCCACGGCCCGTGTCGTCGCGAACAGGGCCCAGGCCGCGCCCAGCACCCCGAAGCCCGCCCAGGCCGTCGGGCTGAACGCGGTGTCGGCCAGCCAGCCGACGACGCCGGTCATCACCAGTCCCACCGGCACGAGCGAGTAGGCCGCGATCCGGGCGGCGGCCAGGAAACGCCTGCGGTACGCGGTGACCACCGCGATGCCCAGGCCGGCCGCGGAGACGGCGGAGCAGACGGTCTCGGCAATCATCCGGTCCTCCTGGCGGCTCGGTCACGGCACCCTGTCCACTCCATCGTGCACCGCCCGGTACCTGCGAAGCCATGCCCCGGCCCGACATCAGGGACATCTCCGGGTCACCTCCTCCGCAGGTGCCGGTCGCGGCGCACGGGGCCGATCGGGGCCGATTGGGCCGGTGGGGTCCGGACTGGGAGACTGGTGCTCATGAGCGACCCCTCCCCCGCGCGCACCGCCGTCCCCGTCCTGGACGTCTGGTGCGAGCTCCAGTGCCCTGACTGCCGCACCGCCCTGGCCGACCTGCGCGCCCTGCGCGCCCGCTACGGCGACCGGCTGGAGCTGCGGCTGCGGCACTTCCCGCTGGAGAAGCACAAGCACGCTTTCGCCGCCGCGCAGGCCGCCGAGGAGGCGCTGGAGCAGGGGCGGGGCTGGGCGTACGTCGAGGCGGTCCTGGCCCGCGTCGAGGAACTGGACCGTAAGGGAGAACCCTTCCTGGTCGAGGTGGCCCGGGAGCTCGGACTGGACGCCGAGGAGTTCGACACCGCCCTGATCGACGGCCGGCACATCCTGATCGTCGACGCCGACCAGGCCGAGGGCAAGGCCATCGGCGTCACCGGCACCCCGACGTACGTCATCGGAGGCGAACGCCTCGACGGGGGCAAGAGCCAGGAAGGCCTGCGCGAGCGGGTCGAGGAGATCGCGGACCGGTTGCTGGCCGGGGACGCCCAGGCGCCGTGACAGAAGCCTTCCGCGGTTCCTCGGCGCGCTCTGTCAGCGAGTGCTCAGCGCCCGCCCGGAACCGGCCCGCTCAGGGTTCTCAGCACAGTTCCTTGTAGAGGTGGTGCGCGGTCGGCTCGTAGCCCAGGGCCGAGTAGAGCCGCTCCGCCGGGGTGTTGCCGGCGAAGACGTTCAGGGCGATGCGGCCCTTGCCGGCGCCGATCCCCTGCGCCTCCGCCAGCAGCATCAGTGTCCGTCCGTGGCCGCGACCCCGCTGCTCCTCGCGCACCTCGACGTTGAGCACGTAGGCGGCGTCCGGCCACAGCGCCATCTCCAGCCCGACCCACAGGGTGCCGACCGGGGTCCCGTCCTGCTCCAGGACGCTGATCAGCGTGTTCGCGGTGGCCAGCCCGTCCGGCAGGAGCAGGACGTGCCCTTCGTCCGCCTTGGCGTACGCCTCCGCCTCGGACACGCCCCTCGTGATCATGCTGCGTGCGAAGCGCTCCCGGTCGTCCGCCAGCCACGGGCCGAACTCGGCCTCCGACATGGGCCGGGCCGTGCTGCCGGGGGGCAGTTCGGGCGGTGGGCCGACCAGGCGCTTGGCCATGTTCCGGTTGCGCGGCACGTACCCGAGCGCCGTGGCGAGCCGGAGCGCCGCGGCGGACTCCTCGGGCACGGATATCTCGACCCGCCGGCACCCCCAGCCACGAGCGACCTCCTCGGCGGCGAGCACCGCCACCGTGCCCCGGCCCCGCCCGCGGTCCGGTTCCTCGATGCGCAGGTCTTCGAGACGGGCCACGCCGTGCCCGTACTCGGGGTGGGTGGAGACGCGTACTCCACCCACCGGGCGGCCGTTGACACACACCTGGTAGCGCCGCGAGCGTGTTCCGTCCGGGTGCTGCTGAAGCGGCTCGGTCGGCCGCAGGGTCGTCGTCATCAGAGGTGTTCTACCCACCGCGAAGGACCACGTCAGCCCGTTTCACCGGGCCCTCAGGGGTCGAGGTCGTGCCCGGAGCGCTCTTCGAAGACCCGCATGGCCTTGGCGGTCACCGGCCCGGGGGCGCCGGGCAGCTCCCGGCCGTCGACCCGGTGCACGGCCTGCACGTCCCGCAGCGTGGACGTCAGGAAGACCTCGTCGGCGCGCTCCAGGACGTCCAGCGGCAGATCGGTCTCCCTGGCGCCGGTCCACTCCACGGTCAGCGCCCGAGTGATGCCGGCCAGGCAGCCGGAGGCGAGCGGCGGGGTGTGGATCTCTCCGTCCAGGACGACGAACACGTTCGACCCCGTGCCCTCGCACAGTCGGCCGACCGTGTTGGCGAAGAGCGCCTCGGACGCCCCCTGTTCGTGGGCGCGGGCGAGGGCGACGACGTTCTCGGCGTACGAGGTCGTCTTCAGGCCGGTGAGGGCACCCCGCTCGTTGCGGGTCCAGGGGACGGTGATCACGGCGGTGGAGTCGGGGCGGCGGCTGGTCGCGCCCAGGGCGACCACCAGCGTCGGGCCCTGGTCGCCGCGGTCCGAGCCGAGCGGTCCGTGGCCGCCGGTGTAGGTGATGCGCAGCCGGCCCAAGGGCACGGGATCGGCCTCGAGGACGGCCGTACAGGCGCGGCGTACCTCGTCGTGGTCGGGGTCGGGCAGTCCGAGGCCCCGGGCCGAGCGGGTGAGGCGGTCGAGGTGCCGGGTGAGCGCGAACGGCTTGCCGTGGTCCGCCTTGACCGTCTCGAAGACGCCGTCGCCCACGGTCAGCCCATGGTCGAAGACGGAGACACGGGCGGTGTCGACGTCCTGCAGCCCACCGTCCAGCCAGATCTTCATGTAAGCGCCCCTCCACTCTCCTCGTACACCCCCGACGCTACCGCGAGCAGGCGGGACGCCTTCAGTTCGGTCTCCCGCCACTCCCCTTCGGGGTCGGACCCCCAGGTGATCCCGGCGCCGGTGCCGAATCGCAGGACGCCCTGCGTGCGGTCGATCCAGAAGGTACGGATGCCCACGGCCAGCTCGCCCGTGCCCCGGTCGGCGTCGACCCAGCCGATGCCACCGCAGTACGGGCCGCGGGGTGCCGTCTCCAGGGCGTCGATGATGCGCAGGGCGCTCGACTTGGGGGCGCCGGTGACCGAGCCGGGCGGGAAGGCGGCGGCGAGCAGTTCGGGCCAGCCGGCGCCGTCGCGCAGTTCGCCGCGGACCGTGGAGACGAGATGGACCAGACCGGGGTGCTTCTCCACGGCGCAGAGATCGGGGACGGTGACGCTACCGGTGGCGCAGACACGCCCGATGTCGTTGCGGACCAGGTCGACGATCATCACGTTCTCGGCGTAGTCCTTCTCCAGGAGGTCCGCCTCGGTGCGCCCGGTGCCCTTGATCGGCCCGGACTCGACCGTCCGCCCGTCCCGGCGCAGGAACAGCTCGGGCGAGGCGGTGGCGATCTCCACGCCGTGACCCGGAAGGCGAATCGTTCCTGCATACGGGGCCGGGTTGCCGCGCGCCAGCAGGGCCGTGAGGGCGTCCACATCGGCGTCGGGACCGACGGGCGCGGTCAGGACGCGGCAGAGGTTGGCCTGGTAGACCTCGCCGGCCGCGATGTGCGCGCGGATCCGGCGTACGGCCGCGGTGTACGCGTCGCGGTCGAGCGACGACGTCCAGGCGTCCACGGCCGGGCCGCGCCACCTCCCCGGCACCGGCGCGGGCACCGCTCGCTCCCTCACGTCCGCGAAGCGGGCGCAGGTCAGACGGCCTTCGAAGTCGGCGCAGACGGCCCAGAAACCGGTGGAGTCCAGCGCCGCCGGGTCACTGGTCACATCGAGGAGACCGGTGGCGAGGCGGTCGCCGAAGCGGGCGAGAGGGGGCAGGTCGAGCACACGGCCGAGTCTATGGCGGGTGTCGCGCGGGAGACCCTGAGGTGTCCCCGCAGGTGGCCTGACCACGGCGTCTCCCGGGCGCAGCGCAGCACGCTGCGCAAACGCGTTTTTGTGCTGGCCCGGGAATCCGCTAGAGTTCAACACGTCGCCGGGACGCGCAAGCGGTCCGAACCGACAGGCGGACGTAGCTCAGTTGGTAGAGCGCAACCTTGCCAAGGTTGAGGTCGCGAGTTCGAACCTCGTCGTCCGCTCGAAGGAGAGGGGACTTCCCGGTCCCCTGCACACTCCTGGTGGAGTGGCCGAGAGGCGAGGCAACGGCCTGCAAAGCCGTCTACACGGGTTCAAATCCCGTCTCCACCTCCAAGGACGATTAGCTCAGCGGGAGAGCGCTTCCCTGACACGGAAGAGGTCACTGGTTCAATCCCAGTATCGTCCACGGGATCTGCCCGCACCTTCGGCACGATCCGTACCCGCGCGATTAGCTCAGCGGGAGAGCGCTTCCCTGACACGGAAGAGGTCACTGGTTCAATCCCAGTATCGCGCACGCAGCATCCCGGACGATTAGCTCAGCGGGAGAGCGCTTCCCTGACACGGAAGAGGTCACTGGTTCAATCCCAGTATCGTCCACGCACACCGGAGCCCCCGGCCGTCTCGTACGGCCGGGGGCTTCGTCGTGCGCCCGGTGGATGCCGGTGGATGCCGGTAGATCCGATGGGCTCAGCTGGAGAACAGCATGTGGCCGAAGCTCTTGTGACGGTGGTGGCCGCCGTGACCGCCGTAGTGGCCCCCGTGGCCACCATGACCGCCGCCGTACGGAGCGCCCCAGGCGGGGGCCGGCGGGGCCGGGTAGGCCTGCGGGGCCGGCGGAGGCGGAGGAGCGGGCTGGGACCACTGGGACTCCAGCCGCGTGAGGGCCTCCAGCTCACCGTAGTCCAGGAAGATGCCGCGACAGCCGCTGCACTGCTCGATCTGGACGCCGTTGCGGTTGTACGTGTGCATCTCCGCATGGCACTTGGGGCACTTCATTGATCGGCTCAACTCCTCGCCGGTTGGTCCTGCTTCGCGTTTCCCCAGGACAGACTCCGTGCGGCCCCGGTCGGTTGCACCTTACTTCGGGAATCCGTGCGACAACTCGGGCGGCAGGGAACCCATCCGCGCGCAGGCGTCGACGACGGACTGCTCCACCTCGTCCAGCGGCCGGTCCGCGGCACGGGCCTTGCTGATCACCAGGGCGGCGGTCTGGACGGTGAGGGCACGGGCCGGGACGTCCAAGGCGGGCCAGGGGTCACCGTCCGGGGGCACGGCCGGGCCGTCCGCGGCGCGATAAGCGGCGAGGAAGCGGGCCCACTCCTCGGGCGGGAGGAGTCCGCAGGCGTACAAGGCCGCGGGACGGGCGAGGTCCCAGGCCGCGACGCCCACCCCGAGGTCGTCGATGTCGATGAGACGCCAGGAGCCGTCCGGGGCGGGGTGCCGGACGAGCTGACCGAGGTGCAGGTCGCCGTGGCAGAGGGCGGCGGTGCCGGGCATGGGTGCCTCGGCGCGGGCCCACGCGGGGAGGGCGGCCCAGGCGCGCAGGACGGGGCGTGCGGCGGGGTGGTCTTCCCCGGCGAGGGCCGCCCGGAGCCTGGCCAGGGCACGAGCGGCCTTGGCGGGGCCGCGCATCGGGGGCGCGGTGCTGGGCGCGGGCGCCCGGTGGAGGCGGGCGAGGAGGGTGGCGGCGGCTTCCCAGGGGGCGGCGTCCGGATCGTCCGGGTCGACGGGGGTGCCGTACGGCCAGAAAGTGACGAACCGGTCGTTCACGGTGACCGGGGCCGGGCCGATCGGCGCGAGGAGTATGTCCGGCAGGCGGGAGGCGGTGGCGAGGCGCTGGGTCAGCTCGGCGGGGTCCGTGTCCGGCGCGTGGGCCTTCGCGACGATTCCGGCGTGCCGGACGACGGTGACGTCGGGGCGGTCGGCGAGGGTGACGGGGGCGGTTCCGCAGGCACAGGAGGCTGCGCCGGGGTGGGCGGCGGCGGCGACCTTCGCGGTCAGCTGCGGCAGCAGGAGGTCTGCGGGCACGGGGTCCTCTGGAACGCGGCGACGTTTCTGCGAAGGGTACGTGGGTGCGGTGGGCCAGGTTGAGTGTTGCCCGGGGCGCTGCGGGTGGGGCGTGCGGCCCGGCGCCGACGGGGTGCCTGGGGGAGGCACGACCGCCCGCAGCTACGCGGAGACACGACGAGCCCGTCTGGACCGCAACCAATGATTGAGCAACCCCCACAGGCACCAACCACGTCCGCGAAAGCGGCGCCGGTTCAGGCGCAGGGGGTGTATGCCGGCGCAGCTCCCCAGCTGCGCCGGCATCCGTGCCGTCCGCCGCACCCCCGTCCCCACGGGGTTTCATGGGTGGATGTCCCCGCCCGGACCGCTCTTCCGGGCCTGGGGTCGCTGTTCAGCGCCCCAGCATCACACCCACGGACGACGCCTGTGTGACCACTGCTTCCCATCCGCCGAAGGCGTAGACGAGCAGGGCCGCCAGGGGGAGGACCATCGCGGTCGCCACCAGTGGGTGGCGACGGCCGGTACGGCGGGGGCGCGCGGTGCGTGCCGATGTGCGGATGAGTGTCCGCGGAGCCGTGTGGGCCATGGTCCCTCTCCTGACCGTTTCAGTTGTCCTTGGCAGCGGCGGGTGGCTTGACCTCGGGGGACGAGTGCTGCACCCGCCGCTTGACCCCCAATCTAGGCGGGTCGGCGACGGCGGGCGTCATGCCGTCGTACCGATTGACGGGCCTCCCGAAGGATGAGCCGTCACCTGCGGAGTACTCCCCTGGGTGGAGATGCGGCCCTACGTCTCGGGGTCTTCCCTGAGGGGACGCCCGGAGTGTCCCTGGTTTTCCGAGCTGTCCTCGCGCGGCACCGGTTGTTCGACCAGGGCCAGGACCCTGTTCGCCATGAAACGGGCCGTGCGGACCACGCTGCCTCCCCCACTGCCTCAAGGGCGTGGGGGGACCCCCACCGAGTGACTTCGCTCACTTCGACCACACCCCGCCGTACCGCCGTCTCCACTCGGCGGCCCGCCCGGCTCGCGACCACCTCGTACGTCCGTGTCGTGTCCCCCGCGTCCACGACTATCTCCACGCGGTCACCCTTCACGCGTCCAATACCCCTTCCGGGATGGATGGTTGAGGCCACTGGGTGGTCAAGGGCGCGGTTCGTGACCGCTCCCTGACCACTCCTCAAGTCTCCCACCCGGCACTGACAATCCATCGGGGCGAGAGGGCGCGGCCTCTGCGCGCAGCGGGCCGTGGAAACGTAAGCTGTGCCACGTCACACGGACCGGGCAGCGGGGATGAACATGGCGATGATGCGCCTGAGGCGCGAGGACCCGCGCGTCGTCGGCTCGTTCAGGCTTCACAGACGGCTCGGCGCGGGCGGCATGGGGGTTGTCTACCTGGGCTCCGACAAGAAGGGGCAGCGGGTCGCCCTGAAGGTCATCCGGCCGGACCTGGCGGAGGACCAGGAGTTCCGGTCGCGGTTCGCGCGTGAGGTCTCGGCGGCGCGGCGCATCAGGGGCGGGTGTACGGCGCGGCTGGTGGCGGCGGACCTGGAGGCGGAACGGCCGTGGTTCGCCACGCAGTACGTGCCCGGCCCCTCCCTGCACGACAAGGTCGCCGACGAGGGCCCGCTCGGTGCGGCCGAGGCGGCCTCCATCGGGGCGGCCCTGTCCGAGGGGCTGGTCGCGGTGCACGAGGCCGGGGTGGTGCACCGGGACCTGAAGCCGTCCAACATCCTGCTGTCCCCGAAGGGACCGCGGATCATCGACTTCGGCATCGCCTGGTCCACCGGCGCCTCGACGCTGACGCACGTCGGCACGGCCGTCGGCTCCCCCGGCTTCCTCGCGCCCGAGCAGGTGCGCGGCGCCGCGGTCACGCCGGCCACGGACGTGTTCTCGTTGGGGGCGACCCTGGCGTACGCGTCGACGGGTGACTCCCCGTTCGGGCACGGCAGTTCCGAGGTGATGCTGTACCGGGTGGTGCACGAGGAGCCCCAGCTGCACGGCGTGCCGGACGCGCTCGCGCCGCTCGTGCGGGCCTGTCTGGCGAAGGATCCCGAGGAGCGGCCGAGCACACTGCAGCTGTCGCTGCGGCTGAAGGAGATCGCGGCGCGTGAGGCGCAGGGCCTGGCCGCCGTCCGGCCGCCCGCGCCGCGCGCCGCCGAGGCGGACCGGCCCACCGGGCGGCTCGCCGAGACCTATCCGGAGGCCCAGCGCGCGCAGCGGCGCCCGGCACCCTCGCAGGGCACCCCTGCGGCGCGCGGCGGGGTGCCCGTGCGGGGCGGCACGGGCGGCACGCCGCCGCGCGGTGGGGGTCTTCCGCGGGGTGGCGGGGCGCCGTCACGCCCGGACGGGTCGCGCACCGGCGGCGGGCGGGCGACCCCCGCCCCGCGGGGCACCACCCGGTCCGGCGGTGCGGGGCGTCCCGGTCAGCGCGGCGGTCCCGGACGTCCGCGCCCCACGGGAACCGGGCGGCGGCCCGCCAACCCCCGGCTGCTGCGGCAGCGGCTGTTCGTGTTCGTCGTGGTGACCCTGCTGGTCGCGCTCGGCATCGCGGCGGCCCAGGGCTGCCAGGGGCCGGCGCACGGGCTCGGCGGCGGCGCCGGGAGCGTCGTACACGCGCGGCAGGCGCCCGTGCCTCCGGCGCATCTGCGGGAGTAGCGCGCGGCCGGTGGTGGACATGGGCTTCGTCCCTTCGACCCCGTCACGGGGCTCCGCCCCCTGACCCCCGCGGGGCTCGGCCCTGGCGGCGCGAGGTGCGGTTGTGCGGAAGGCGGGGCGGACTCCCCGAGGGTGAAGGGGTGTAGTCCCGCGGGGGATGTCAGGGCGCGCCCCCGTTGGGGGGACGGCGGACTCCCGGTTCGGACCCGGTTCGGGCCGGACGACTTTCGTACCCCCACGCCGGACGCGCTGAGGTCTACGCCTCCGGGCGGCCGGTGGCCACGGCGTAGAAGGCGACCGCGGCCGCCGCGCCGACGTTGAGGGAGTCGACGCCGTGGGCCATGGGGATCCGTACCCATTCGTCGGCGGCGACCAGGGCCTGGGTGGACAGCCCGTCGCCCTCGGCGCCCAGCATCAGCGCGACGCGGTCCATGCGGTGCGGGGCCGCCTCGTCCAGGGTCTTCGCCTTCTCGTCGGGGGTGAGCGCGAGGAGGCTGAAGCCCGCCTCGCGGACCGACTCCAGGCCCTTGGGCCAGGTGTCGAGGCGGGCGTACGGCACCGAGAAGACGGCGCCCATCGACACCTTCACGCTGCGGCGGTAGAGCGGGTCGGCGCAGTCCGGGGAGAGGAGGACCGCGTCCATGCCGAGGGCGGCCGCCGACCGGAAGATCGCGCCGATGTTGGTGTGGTCGTTGACCGCTTCCATGATCACGACTCGGCGCGCGTCCTGCAGCAGATCGGCCGCCGTCGGAAGCGGTTTGCGCTGCATGGAGGCGAGGGCGCCGCGGTGCACGTGGTAGCCGGTGACCCGTTCGGCGAGTTCGGGGCTCACCGCGTATACGGGGGCCGGGAGTTCGTCGATGACGTCGCGCATGACGTCGATCCACTTGGCCGAGAGCAGCATCGAGCGCATCTCGTAGCCCGCTTCCTTGGCCCGCCGGATGACCTTCTCGCCCTCGGCGATGAACAGTCCCTCGGCCGGTTCGCGCTTGCGGCGCAACTCGACGTCGGTCAGGCCCGTGTAGTCGCGCAGGCGCGGGTCGGCGGGGTCCTCAACGGTGATGAGATCGGCCACAGAGCGATACTGCCTTGTCCTGGGTGCGGTGCCAACGGCTCGGAACGGGTGGGTTACCCGCGGTTACTCGGGGAGGAGCGCGGAGGGGGTGGTTCCCACCGCGACCAC
The DNA here is from genome assembly GCF_042894285.1 of Streptomyces sp. NPDC001544. Lineage (NCBI taxonomy): Bacteria > Bacillati > Actinomycetota > Actinomycetes > Kitasatosporales > Streptomycetaceae > Streptomyces > Streptomyces sp. NPDC001544. Next base: position 177,897 of record NZ_JBIAVN010000006.1, read on the forward strand.
CTCGCCGATGACGATGACCGCGGGGGGTTTCACGTCCTCGGTACGCACGGCGTCCGCGACCGTGGCGAGGGTCGCGTCGACGCGGCGCTGGGCGGCGGTCGTGCCCTCCTGGACCAGGGCGACGGGCGTCTCGGGGGACTTGCCGTGGGCGACCAGCGTCTCGGCGATCTTCCCTATCTTGTCGACACCCATCAGGATCACGAGGGTGCCGGTGAGCCTGGCCAGCGACGGCCAGTCGACCAGGGAGCGCTCGTCGTCGGGCGCGACATGGCCGCTGACCACCGTGAACTCGTGGGCGACCCCCCGGTGCGTGACCGGGATGCCGGCCGCGCCGGGCACCGAGATGGAGCTCGAGATGCCGGGGACGACCGTGCACGGGATCCCGGCCTCGGCAAGCGCCTGGACCTCCTCCATGCCCCGGCCGAAGACGTACGGGTCGCCTCCCTTGAGGCGTACGACGGACTTGCCCTGCTGGGCATGCTCGATCAGCGCGTTGTTGATGGCCTCCTGGGCCATGAAACGGCCGTACGGGATCTTCGCCGCGTCGATCACCTCGACGTGCGAGGGGAGTTCGGCGAGCAGGTCGCGCGGGCCGAGGCGGTCGGCGATGACGACGTCGGCCTCGGCCAGGAGACGCCGGCCGCGGACGGTGATCAGGTCCGGGTCGCCGGGGCCGCCGCCGACCAGGGCGACGCCGGGGGTACGGGTGCGGTGGTGCGGTGCCACCAGGGTGCCGTCGCGCAGCCCCTCGACGACCGCGTCGCGGATCGCCGCGGTGTGCCGGGGATCACGGCCCCGGGCGTCGGTGGTGAGCACGGCGACGGTGACGCCCTCGCTGTGGCCGGTGGCCGGGGTCCAGGCGGTCGCCGCGTCGGCGTCGTCGGAGCGGACGCACCAGACGCGGTGGCGTTGGGCTTCGGCGGAGGCGGCGGTGTTGGCCTCCGGGTCGCTGGTGGCGATCAGGGCGTACCACGCGTCCGCGAGGTCGCCTTCCGCGTAGGGGCGCCGCTCCCAGGTGATCTCGCCCGCGTCCGCCATGGCCTCGACGGACGGGGTCGCCTCGGGGGACACGAGGTGGATGTCCGCGCCCGCAGCGATCAGGGCGGGGAGGCGGCGCTGGGCGACCTGGCCGCCGCCGAGGACGACGACCCTGCGTCCGGTGAGGCGGAGGCCTACGGGGTAGGCGGGGTGTTCGGCCATGGGGTACGGCTCCTCGCGCAGGCGGTGCTGATGGGTCGCTGCTGCGTCGGAGCGGCCCTGACGTGCGGATTTTATGGTGTGGGCGGGGCAGGCCGCGCGGGGGTCCGGTGGCTGAACACCGGACCCCGCCGCTGGGGCCTACTTCTCCGTCACCCCCGCCGAATCGAACGTGGCCACCTCGTGCATCGCTCGCGCCGTGCTCTGCACCAGCGGCAGGGCGAGCAGCGCGCCCGTGCCCTCGCCGAGGCGCAGGTCGAGGTCGACCAGGGGGCGCAGGCCCAGCTTGTTGAGGGCGGCCACGTGCCCGGGCTCGGCGCTGCGGTGGCCGGCGATGCAGGCGGCGAGCACCTCGGGGGCGATCGCGCGGGCGACCAGCGCGGCGGCACCGGCGCTGACGCCGTCCAGGATCACCGGCGTACGCAGCGAGGCGCCACCGAGGAGCAGGCCGACCATGGCCGCGTGCTCGAAGCCGCCGATCGCCGCGAGGACGCCGATGGGGTCGGCCGGGTCCGGCTTGTGCAGTTCGAGGGCGCGGCGGACCACCTCGGTCTTGCGGGCCAGGGTCTCGTCGTTGATGCCGGTGCCACGGCCCGTCACCTCGGACGGGTCCGCGCCCGTGTAGACGGAGATCAGGGCGGCCGAGGCGGTGGTGTTCGCGATGCCCATCTCACCGGTGAGCAGGGCCTTGTTGCCGGCCGCCACCAGGTCACGGGCGGTCTCGATGCCCACCTCGATGGCCTGCTTGGCCTCCTCGCGGGTCATCGCGGGACCGGTGGTCATGTCGGAGGTGCCCGCGCGGACCTTGCGGGGCAGCAGGCCGGGCGTGGCGGGCAGTTCGGCGGCCACACCCACGTCGACGACGCAGACCTCGGCGCCCACCTGGCCCGCGAAGGCGTTGCAGACCGCTCCCCCGCCGAGGAAGTTGGCCACCATCTGGGCGGTGACCTCCTGCGGCCAGGGGGTGACGCCCTGGGCGTGCACACCGTGGTCACCAGCGAAGATCGCGACGGCGGCGGGCTCCGGGATCGGCGGCGGGCACTGGCGCGAGAGACCGGACAGCTGCGCGGAGATGATCTCCAGCATGCCGAGCGCGCCGGCCGGCTTGGTCATCCGCTTCTGCCGCTCCCAGGCCTCGCCGAGCGCCTTGGCGTCCAGCGGGCGGATCTGGGAGACGGTCTCGGCGAGCAGGTCGTGCGGGTCCTCGCCGGGCAGGGCCCGGCGGCCGTAGGTCTCCTCGTGCACCACCCAGGACAGCGGGCGTCGCTTGGACCAGCCGGCCTGCAGCAGCTCGGGCTCGTCCGGGAACTCGTCGACGTATCCGACGCACAGGTAGGCGATGACCTCCAGGTGCTCGGGCAGGCCGAGGGCACGGACCATCTCGCGCTCGTCGAAGAAGCTGACCCAGCCGACGCCGAGGCCCTCGGCGCGGGCGGCGAGCCAGAGGTTCTCCACGGCGAGCGCGGCGGAGTAGGGCGCCATCTGCGGCTGGGTGTGCCGGCCCAGGGTGTGCCGGCCGCCGCGGGTCGGGTCGGCGGTGACGACGATGTTCACCGGGGTGTCGAGGATGGCCTCGATCTTCAGTTCCTTGAACTGCTTCGCCCGGCCCTTCGGGAGGGACTTGGCGTAGGCGTCGCGCTGGCGCATGGCCAGTTCGTGCATGCTGCGCCGGGTGTCGGCGGACCGGATGACGACGAAGTCCCAGGGCTGCGAGTGGCCCACGGAGGGCGCGGTGTGGGCCGCCTCCAGGACGCGGAGCAGCACCTCGTGCGGGATCGGGTCGCTGCGGAAGCCGTTGCGGATGTCGCGTCGCTCGCGCATCACCTTGAGCACGGCCTCACGCTCGGCGTCGTCGTAGCCGGGCGCGGCCGGGCCGGTGGGCTGTCGGGCTTCCGCCACTTCGGCCGTGCTCTCTTCCTGGTCGGCGGCCCTGGTGTCCAGGTCCTCCGCGTGCTGTACGACGTCGGGGTGGGGCTCCTCGTCCCGGTGCGCCGAGGCCTGGTCGGCCTCCCGGGGGGCGGGGACCGTGGCGAGGTGGGGGCTGTCCGGCACGGAGCCCTGCGCGGGCACGAACGCCCCCGGCTGCTGGTCCGGCTGGGCCTGCGCGGGCACGCTGCCGGCCGCCGCGGCGGGGTCGGCCTGGGCCGGGATCCGCTCGGCGGCGGGAGCCGGGGATTCAGCGACGGGCGCGGACGCCTGGACGGGCGGGGCCGGGGGCTCGTCGGCCGGCTGGACGGCGGACGCCCTGGGGCCGGTGCCGTCCTCGGTGCGCACGGGCTCGGGCGTGGCGGCGTCGGGGATGCCCGGCTCCGCGGGGCCGGCCTCAGGGGCCTGGGGCCCGGCGTGCGGCTGCTCCGGTACGAGGGTGGCGGGCTGCGGCTGGGCATCCGTCAGGGGGTGCACCGACTGAGGCCCCTGGACCTGCTCGGGAACGTCGTGGCCGGTCGGCGCCGTCGGTACGGCCTCCTGAGCGACCGGGCCCGGCTCGGCCTGCGGGGGCTCGGCGGCGGGCGCGGCGGCCGGGACCGGTTCGGGAGCGGTGGCATCCGACTGGGCCTCGGCGTCCGGCACCGGCGTGTCCTCGGGCGACGGAACGTGCTCCGGGGCCTGGACCCCGTCACTGGTCCCAGCGGCCTCGGTGACTTCGACGGCCTCGGCGGTGGGGTGAGCGTCGGCGGCCTGGACCGCGGACTGGACCGTGAGCTCGGCAGGCTCGACGGGCTCGACGGGCTCAAGAGCCTCGACGGGCTGCTGGGTCTCCGTGATTCCGGTCGGAGCCTCCTGGACCTGTGCCTCTTCCAGCACCGGCGCGTGCACGGCCTCCGGAGCTTCGGGGGCTTCGGGGGCTTCCGGGAGCGGCTCGCCGAGCGCATCCACCTGCCCGTCGACCGGGACGTCCTGCGGTGCGGGCGCCTGTTCGATCGCCTCGGCGTCCGGGACGGGCTGCGCGTCCGCGGGGGCCGGCACCGCCTCCGCGAGGTGGGCGGCCTCCGGGCCCTGGACGGGTTCGGGGCCGGGGACGGCCTCTGGTTCCGGTGCGGCCTCGGAGCCCCGTACGGCACCGGGCGCGTGGGCCGCCTCGGCGCCCTCGTCTCCGGCTGCCGGGTACGCCCCGGCGGCTTCATGGGCGCCCTGCGCCGGGTCCGTTTCCTGAGCGGCCGGCCCGGTGCCCGTCTCCTGCGCCGCCGCGTGCGCGGCGGCAGCGGCGGTCTCGGTCGTGGCGCTCGCGGTGGCCGCCTGCGCGGCAAGCCTGGCCAGGGTGGCCTGGGCCGGTCCGGAGGGGTCGGCGGCCGGAACAACCGTTTCGGCAGCCTCCGCCGGAGGGCTCACCTGCACCTGGGGCGCTTCCTGGGGCGCCGCCTGAGCCGGACCCCAGGGTGCCGCGCCCTGCGGGGCGAGGTCACGCAACGGTTGCGCGTCGAGGTACTCGGGGCCGGGGGCCGGCGGGCCGGGCTGCCGTACGGGTGCCCCGGCGGGGCCGCGGTCGGCGAGCGAACGGACCGGGCTCGCCGAGGCGTCGGGAATCGGCGGGCCGAGGTGCAGGGGGCGTCTCGGGACCGCCGGGGCCGTCGCGGGGTCGTGCGGAACCGAGAGGATCGGGGACGGCGGGACGGAGACGGGACCGGTCTCGGGCAGGCGGACGCCGCCGAGGTCGACGGAGCCGCTGTCACGGCCGTCCCTCTCGTGCGGCTCCGGCTCGTGGACGGTCTCCACGACCGGCTCCGGAGGAGGCGGCGGTACCTCGTTGCCCCATGCGCCCTGGGCGCCCGGCAGCAGCAGGTCTTCGTCCTCGGCGGTGGTCTCGGAGAGGTAGGTGTACGCGCCGTGTGCGGAGACGCCCGGCTGTTCCACCATGCCTGCGCTCTCCGGCAGCCCCTCGCCCGGGACCTGGCCGGTGTCCGTCATGCGTACCCCTCGCCCATCGGTTAGTGCTCCCTACGACCAGCTCATCCGGAACGGCGCACCGACCGCCCCGCAGTGAAGAACGAGCATGCGTGCCCAGCGGCACGAACGACCCGCCCGGAAAAGGCGACAAAGCCATTCAGTGGCATTGTCCCGGCCGTGCCGCCGTCACGACAGCTTGATCCGCGACAGCCCGCTGTGGACTGCGCCACGTTGCGCGTCCTCCGGTTCTGCCGTACCACACCCGTCCCAAAACAGGCGGGTTTTCCGGACATTGGCGAACGAATTTCCGGACCACCGGGTGCGGTACAACGATCGGCCAGCCTACCGCGAGCGGTACGACAACCGGATCACGGGGCGCGGTCGGCCAGTACCCCACTGAGCAGGAACGCAACGCTCCGCTCCGTCTCCGTCCAGGCCCGCGTGTCGAGTTCGACCGACTGCAGCAGGGCGCATTCGACCCGGTAGCCGTGCTCGGTCAGGTCCCGGCCGACCAGTTCGGCGGCGTCGCGGGTCGCGGCGTGGGTGACGATGCGTTGGGGGCGGCGGTCGGCGACCGCGGAGACCACGGCCGCTCCCCCGCCACCGACGCGGACCACGTCCGGCTCCGGCAGGTTCTCCAGCACGTGCGGGGCGGTGCCGCGCACGACCTGGAGCTGTACGCCGAAGCGTCGTGCGGCCGTCTCGGTGCGGGCGCAGGCCTGCGGATCCTGGTCCACGGCGATGACGGCGGCGCCCGCGCGTGCCGCCTCGGTGGCGAACGCGCCGCTGGCGCACCCGATGTCCCACACCAGGTCGCCGACGCGCGGTCCGAGGCGGGCGAGTTGGGCGGCGCGGAGCAGATCGGCCTCCCCCTCGCCGAGCCCGCCGCCGTACGCCTCGTCGGGCAGCACCCAGCCGCGTGGACCCGAGCCCGGTTCGCGGCCGGCGATCCAGCCGTCCCCCGCGGCGGCGGGGCCGGCCGTGCCGCCGATGACGATGACGACGTTGGGGTCGCGCCAGGTGTGGTCGGCGGCGTTGTCGGAGGTGACGACGGAGACCCGCTCGCGTTCGGTGCCCAGTTCCTCGCAGATGACGAAGGTGCGGTGGACCCCGTCCAGGAGCAGCCCGAGTTCGGCGGGCCCGGCGCCGGGTGAGGTGAGCACGGCGACCTTGGCGTGGGCGCGGCACACGTTCACCGCGCGTCGCAGGGTGCGCCGGTGTGCGACGACCACTTGGGCGTCGTCCCAGGGCATGCCGGCGCGGGCGAAGGCGGCGGCCACGGAGGAGACGGCGGGCACGACCTCGACCTCAAGGCCGAACTCCGGTGCGCGCAGGGTCCGTACCACGCCGAAGAAACCGGGGTCGCCGTCGGCGAGCACCACCGCGGTGCCACGGTGGGCGGCGATGCGGCGGGCGGCCAGGGGAACACTGCCGAGGCGGACGCGCTCGGCGGCGCGGGGGATCTCGGGGAGCGCCAGGTGGTGGGCCGCGCCCGCCACGAGAGTGGCGGCGCCGAGCGCGGAACGTGCCGCGGCGGTCAGCGGCGAGCCGTCCCAGCCGATCACCGTGACCCGGTCGGCCATCGTCGTCAGTCTCCAGATTTTCGCAGGTCGTCAGCGTACGGTCGCCCACAGGCGGGCTCCGTGAGGGTACCTGGCGGTGCTGCCGGCGCGCGGCGGGCGGGTCGCCGTGGGTTCCGTCCGGTCCGTCGCCGCCGTTCGTGTCTCGTCAGTTCCAGTCGGAGAACGACGTGAAACCGCCGGTGTCGGCGAGCTGTTCGCCCGCGCCCTCCAGGTCCTCCGGGAGGAGGCTCCACACGATGAAGTCGGTGCGCGCCTCGGTCCAGGTGCCGTCCTCGGTGCGGACGCGGGCTATGCAGGCGTTGCGCAGGACGCCCTCGCTGATGCAGCCGATCTTCTGTGCGACCTGCTGGGAGGCGGTGTTGCCGGCGGCGGTGCGCAGTTCGATGCGCTCGAACTTCTGGTCGCCGAGCAGCCACTGGGCGGTGGCGAGGGCGGCCTCGGAGGCGTATCCCTCGCCGCGGGCCCAGGGGGCGATCACGTACGACAGTTCGGTGGACCGGATGTGCCAGTTGGTCTTGGTCAGTTGGACGACGCCCACCAGGCGCTGGGTGAGGAACTCGGTGACCGCGAGGTCGAGGCCGCGCCCCGCGGCGCGCTCGGCGGGGGCGTACTCGCCGATCCAGCGGCGGGCCTGTTCCTCGGTGTAGGGCTGGGGGACGTCGGTCCAGGCCCCGACCTGCTCGTCGTTCATCATCTCGGCCAGGGCGGGGACGTCGTCCTCGTCGAGGGGACGCAGCACCAACCGCTCCGTGCTGATGGAGATGCTGGGGAAGGTGCTCGTCATGCGCCGCTCCGTAACCTTCGGTACAACCGCTACAACCGCTACAACCGCTACAACAGGGACTGCTGAACTGCCCAGCATGCAGCATGAAATCCCTCGGCCGCACAACGGGGTCCACTCGTAGTGAAGGAGCGGACCCCGTGCGTGGCGATATGGGATCAGAACGACGCGATGACCGAACCCTGGTACTTGTCCTCGATGAACTTCTTCACCTCGGGCGAGGTCAGGAGCCTGGCAAGCTTCTTGACGCGCGGGTCCTTCTCGTTGCCCTTCTTCACCGCGAGGAAGTTGCCGTACGGGTTGTTCTTCGGGGACTCGAGGACGAGCGCGTCCTTGGCGGGCTTCAGGCCCGAGGAGATGGCGTAGTTGCCGTTGACCACCGCGGCGTCCACGTCGTCCAGGGAGCGCGGGGTCTGGGCCGCCTCGACCTCCTTGAACTTGAGGTTCTTGGGGTTCTTGGCGATGTCCTGCGGGGTCGCTTCGTTGCCGACGCCGTCCTTGAGGGTGATGAGCTTGTTGGCGGCGAGCAGCTTCAGGGCGCGCGCCTCGTTGACGGCGTCGTTGGGGACGGCGACGGTCGCACCGCTCTTGAGGGCGTCGGCCTTCTTGACCTTGTGGGAGTACAGGCCGAGCGGCTCCAGGTGCACCGTGACGACGGGCACGATGTCGGTGCCGCGCTTCTTGTTGAAGTCGTCCAGGTAGGGCTGGTTCTGGAAGTAGTTGGCGTCCACCGAGCCGTCCTCGGTGGCCGTGTTCGGCACGATGTAGTCCTGGAACTCCTTGACCTGCAGGTCGAGGCCCGCCTTCTTCGCCAGGTGGTCCTTGACGTAGTTCAGGATCTCGGCGTGCGGGGTGGGGCTGGCGGCGACGACCAGCGGGCCGCTGTAGTCGGCGGCGGCGGAGTCCTTGCCCGAGCCGCAGGCGCCGAGCCCGAAGGTGAGGCCTCCGGCGGCGAGGACGGCGGTGGTGAGCTTGGCGGTGTTACGCACGAAAAGTGCCTTTCCTGGGGTGGTGCGGCCCCGCTGTGGGTTCGCGGGGAGTCCGAGGGGGTGTTCAGGCGACCTTGCCGATGTCGGCCGCCGCCGGCTCCTTGGCCCTGAGCAGGCGGAGCTTCGGTGCGGGTCCGGAGCGGCCGCCGCGCCGGTGCAGGGAGCGGGCCGCGTAGTCGCCGGCGAACTGGATGAGGGAGATGACCACGGCGAGGATCGCCACGGTGATCCACATCAGCTGGGTCTCGAAGCGCTGGTAGCCGTAGCGGATGGCGATGTCGCCGAGGCCTCCGGCACCGACCGTGCCGGCCATCGCGGAGTAGCCGATGAGCGCCACGATGGTGGTGGTGGTGCTCGAGATCAGGGAGGGCAGGGACTCCGGTACGAGCACCTTGCGCACGACCGTCCAGGTGTTGCCTCCCATCGACTGCACGGCCTCGACGAGCCCGCCGTCCACTTCGCGGACAGCCGTCTCGACCAGACGCGCGAAGAAGGGGATGGCGCCGATGGCGAGCGGCACGATGGCGGCCTCACGGCCGATGGTCGTTCCGGTGATCGAGCGCGTGAAGCCCATCAGGGCGACCATGAGGATGATGAACGGCATGGACCGGGCGACGTTCACGATCTGCCCGATGACCTTGTTCGCGACGAGGTTCTGGAGCAGTCCGCCCCGGTCCGTGAGCACGAGCAGGATGCCGAGCGGAAGTCCGCCGACGACGGCGATCAGCGTCGACCAGCCGACCATGTAGAGGGTGTCCCAACAGGCCTGGGACAGCAGGGGCTGCATCGCGGACCAGTCAGTCCAGCTCACTTGGCACCTTCCTTCACCAGTGCGCGCTCATGGCCCTCGTTGCCGACGACGTCGATCTGGAGTCCCTGTTCGCGCAGGAAGCCGATCGGCACGACGTTGTCCTCGTAGTGGCCGGGCAGTTCGATGCGCATGCGGCCGACCTGGAGGCCGCCGACGGTGTCGATGGCGGCACCGAGGATCGATATGTCGATGTTGTAGGTGCGCGAGAGCTGGGAGATGACCGGCTGGGTGGCCGCCTCGCCCTGGAAGGTGACGTCCACGACGGTGCGGTCCGCACCGGCGGCCTCGCCGCCCACCGGGAACAGCGCGGCGGCCAGTTCGGAGCCCGGGGTGGCCAGGAGCTCGCTGACCGTGCCGGACTCGACGACGCGCCCCTTCTCCATGAGTGCGGCGGAGTCGCAGATCGACTTCACGACGTCCATCTCGTGGGTGATGAGCAGGACGGTCAGTCCGAGCTGCCGGTTGAGGTCGCGCAGCAGCGTCAGGATCGAGCGGGTGGTCTCCGGGTCGAGGGCGCTGGTGGCCTCGTCGGAGAGCAGCACCTTGGGGTCGCCGGCCAGGGCGCGGGCGATGCCGACGCGCTGCTTCTGTCCGCCGGAGAGGTGGGCGGGGTAGGCCTTCGCCTTGTCGGCGAGGCCCACCAGGTCGAGCAGTTCCAGCGCCTTGCGGGAACGTTCCTTCCCTGACTTGCCGAGGATCTCGAGCGGCAGCTCGACGTTGTCCTGGACGGTCCGGGAGGACAGCAGGTTGAAGTGCTGGAAGACCATGCCGATCCGGCTGCGGGCCCGGCGCAGTTCCCGGCCGGCGCGCGGTCCGCGCCCGGCGAGGGCGGTGAGGTCCTGTCCGGCGACGGTGACCGTGCCGGCGGTGGGGCGCTCCAGCAGGTTGACGCACCGGATGAGCGAGGACTTGCCGGCGCCGGACTGGCCGATGACGCCGTACACCTCGCCTTCGCGGACGTGCAGGTCGACGCCGTCGAGGGCGGTGACCTCCCGGCCGCGGGATCGGTAGACCTTGGTGAGGCCCGATGTGGTGATCACGTGGGTTTCCGTCACTGTCGAGTGCGCGGGCGTGGATATGCCCGGGCACGGGTGCATTCGTTCAGGGACGCGGCACGGTTCTCGCGGTGGCGATGGAACCGGAAGAGAACATGTGCGCGGGGCGCGGCTCAGGTCACGTACGGCTCACGGCGTACGAACGTGCCACGCCGGCTCGCTTCGGGGCGCGAGCCCGGGGGTGGTGCAGGGGCCCTCTAGAAGGCACACATTCGGCACGTGCGACACAGACAACGAGCACCGGGCGTCATGGTCGCCTCGGTCGCAGGGGTGCGGCAGCTCGTCGTGGTCATGCGATCAGTAAACCAGACGTACGGTCCTGACAGACCGCGCCCGTCCACATGCTGGACAGCCGTGGACAGTCCTGGTCGGCCGTGGACGGGGGACGGTGCGGGGTCAGTGGCGGGCGGATATCCGGATTCCCCCGTCGGTGACCAGTGCGGAGAGGGCCGCCAGGTTCTCGACCACCAGGTCGGCGACCAGCTCGTGGGTCTGATGGGTTGTGGTCAAGGCCACGGTGGTCATCCCGGCGGCGCGGCCCGCCTGGAGCCCTGCGGGGGCGTCCTCGAAGACGACGCAGCGGGCCGGGTCCACGCCCAGCCGGCGGGCCGCCAGCAGATAGGGCTCGGGATCGGGCTTGCCACGGGTGATGTCGTCGGCGGCGATCAGCGACTTGGGCCGGATGCCGACGGCGTCCAGCCTGGCCCCGGCGAGCCGCCGGGTGGCGGAGGTGACGACGGCCCATGAGTCGGCGGGCAGCAGGTCGAGGAGGTCCTTGGTGCCGGGGAGGAGGTGGACGCCTCCGTTCGGTACGTCCTCGACCTCGAGCTGCTCGACCCGGGCGACGGCCTCCGGCACGAGGCCGGCGGGCAGCAGGTCGGCGACGATCTCCACGGCGGGCCGTCCGTGCAGCTCGACCCGCCCGAACTCCTCGGCCGTGATCCCGTACTCCCGCGCCCATCGCGTCCAGCAGCGCTCCACGGAGGCCAGGGAGGAGACGAGGGTGCCGTCGTTGTCGAAGAGCAGGGCTTGTGCGTGGATCGTCATGGTCCCGACCCTACGAGCCCCGCGCGCCCCGGCCGACGGGCGGCCCGCGCGCAGCGGACGGTACGGCCCGTAATAGGGTCGCCGCATGCTCAATGTCCTGACGCTGGTGACGGGGGTCGCCGCGCTGTTGCTCGCCGCGTGGTGCGGATGGGCCGCCTATCGCGACCAGCCGACCAAGGACTGGCACTTCATCGGGATGGCCGTGGTCACGCTGCTGGCCGTGGTGCAGCTGGTGATCGGGTTCGTGCAGCTGGCGCGGGGCGAGAAGCCGGAACAGGGCACGACGATCTTCGTGGCGTATCTGCTGGGCGCCTTCGCCTGCGTGCCGGCGGCGGGTTTCATGTCGCTGGCCGAGCGGACCCGCTGGGGCTCGGTGACGGCCGCCGCCGGCGGCGTGGTGCTGGCCGTGCTCGAGGTGCGGCTCTATGACATCTGGGGAGGATGACCGTGGACACCGCTCAGGACAAGCCGGCGCGGACGCGGCTCATCAGCGGTCCGGGGATGCTGCTCGTCTGGTTCTACGGCGTGATGGTGGTCGGCGCGGTGTCCCGTTCCGCGTACCAGATCGCGACGGACTTCGGCCGGGCGCCGCTCGCCTACTCGCTGTCGGCGGTGGCCGGTGTCGTCTACGGCTTCATCACGTACACGCTGGTACGCGGTGGGGAGACGGCCCGCAGGGCGGCACTGGTGTGCTGTGCCGCCGAGCTGGCGGGGGTGCTGATCGTCGGTACGTGGACCGTGGTCGAGCCGTCGGCCTTCCCGGACGCGACCGTCTGGTCCGACTACGGCATGGGCTACGTCTTCATCCCGGTGCTGCTGCCGCTGTCCGCGATCTACTGGCTGCGGAAGTCCCGCACGGTCACGCCGTAGCCGCGTACGTCCCGGCCTGCTTCTCCAGGACGATCATCTCGACTCCGTCGGTGCCCTTGGACGTACCCACCGTCTGGTAGCCGACCCGGCGGTACAGGCGGAGGTTGCCCTCGCTGCGGCGGCCGGTGTGCAGGCGGAACCTCGTGGCGCCGCGCTCCTGGGCCAGGGCCTCCTCGGCCGCGCGCAGCAGCCGGGCGCCGATGCCGTGGCCCTGCAGGCGCGGGTGGACGCAGAGCCTGCTGATGCAGGCCTCGCCGTCCTCGGTGATCCGGCCGCGCACCGAGCCGACCACCTCGTCCCCGAGCCGCGCGACGAAGACGCAGTCGGAGACGACCTCCTGGCGGACCGAGTCGAGGCTCTGGACGAGCGGGTCGATGCGGTAGTTGCCGTACAGCGCGGCCTCACTCTGGAAACACAGGTACTGGAGCTTGAAGATCTGCTCCGCGTCCTGCTCGGTCGCCACCGAGATGGTCACGCTCATGCCCATGTGCGCACGCCTCCCGCTCACCTGATCACCGGTCGTTCCTCACTCCTATCCCCGCACTTCGCGGGCCGCAACCTCCGGCGCCAGCAAACGTCGAAGACATCCCAGACATCTGGAACGTTCCGGGCCGAGACTGCCCTGTGAGATACCCAACTCCCCCGCGATCTCCCGGTAGGTGAGATCCCGTGCCGACAGCAGGACCTCCATCAGCCGGGGACAGCGGCCCGGAAGCCGGCGCACCGCGTCGCGCAGGGCACGCCGCCGGGCCGCGGCGAGCGCCAGTTGCTCCGGGCCGCGACCGCTGTCGTCGGCGGGTTCGTCGCCGTACGGGCGTTCGTGACGGGTCGTACGACGGCTGCGGCGCGCTTCGGCACGGACGGCCCTGCGCAGCCAGCCCTGCGGATCGGCCGGCGGCCCGTCCGTCTCCAGCCGCTCCAGAAGGCGGAGCCAGACCGCCTGTTCCAGGTCGCCCGGCTCGGCTCCGGCGGCATGCGCCTCGGCGCAGGCTTCGGCGGTGAGGAGCGGGCGCAGGGAGGCAACCAGGTCGTGCGTCATGTGCAGTGCGACGCGGCCACCCCGGGCGCAGGTTGCCGGGGCGGCCGTGAGTCTCCCCGAACGGGGGCCGGGCGGGTCAGCCGTTGACGAAGTCCGCGCGGGCGAGGACACCGGTGTCGGCGTTGTCGGTGAACACACCGTCGATGCCGGTCGCGAAGTACGCCTTGAACGCACCGAACGCGTCACCGTAGGCGTCGGCGCCGCTGCCCTTGCGGAACTCGGCGGGCAGGAAGGGGTTCTCGTTGCGCATGGTGTACGGATGCAGGATCAGCCCCACGGCGTGAGCGTCCTTGACCAGGGTGGTCGGCGTGGTGAGCTTGCCGTTCGCGTCCTTGGGGATGACCAGGTCCAGGGTCGGACCGATGCCCTGTGCGTAACCGGCGATCTCCCTGAGGCCCTTCGGCGTGATGAGATCGGCCACCGTGCGCGGATCGCCCGCCTCGACGAAGTCCCAGGGACGGCTGTCCGCCGCGGAGAGCAGCACGACGAGAGGGTTGTCGACCAGGGTGTTCAGACGCTGGATGCTGCTCGGCTCGAAGGACTGCAGGATGACCGGCGAGTTCCGCTTGTCCTTGCCGTACTTGCGCAGCAGCTTGGCCACCCGCTCCTCCAGGCCGAGGCCCAGCTTGCGGAAGTACGTCGGGTGTTTGGTCTCGGGGTAGATGAACACCTGCTTGCCGCGCTTGCGGGTCTGTTCGTCCTGCCATTTCAGGACTTCTTCGAACGTGGGGATCTCCCAGCGCCCGTTGTAGAGGGTGTTGTGCGGGCGGTTGGCCGGGATGCGCTCGACCGCGCGCAGCGTCTTCAGCTCGGCGAGCGTGAAGTCCTCGGTGAACCAGCCGGTGGTGGAGACCCCGTCGAGGACCTTGGTGGTCCTGCGGCCGGCGAACTCCGGGTGGGAGGCGACGTCCGTGGTGCCGCCGATCTCCGGCTCGTGGCGGCAGACGAGATGACCGTCCTTGGTGGGCACCAGGTCGCCCGCCTCGACGACGTCCGCGCCGAGGTCCAGGGCCAGCTGGTACGAGCCGAAGGTGTGCTCGGGCCGGTAGCCGCTGGCGCCCCGGTGACCGATGATCGTCGGCACGGGCAGGCTCTTCAGACCCGCGCCGTGGTGTCCGGCCGCCCTCCCGTCGGCGGCTCTGGCCACGCCGGGCAGCCCGAGGGCGGCTCCGCCCGCGCCGAGCACCGCGGCACCGAGCAGCGCCCGCCGTCCGGTGCCGTGCGCCTGTCCGTTCGCGTCCCGCTCGTTCGAGTCCCGCCCGTTCGAGTTCCGGGTTTCCATGAGGGCCCTCCAGCCGTCCGCCCATCGGTGCGGGCCGATCGTAGGGTCGTGGACATGACTCGCGGGAGACCTTGGTCCGAACAGGTGGGTGACGCCGGATGGCCTAGAAACGGCGGCATCTGACAGCCCGTCCGCTTCGGTCGGCGTACCCCGGGTACGCGCCCGGCCGAGGCCGAAGCGAGCGAGGTCCGTCACATCGTCGCGGTCGCGTTACGGGCGGCCGTCGGCGCGGTACCGCAGGTAAACCAGCGTCAACAGTGCGTAAGACATCGGTGAACCGGACGCGCCCGATGTGCGCTTCGCAGCGACCCGCGAGTATCGTCCTCACCTGCACAGACATATACCGGCCCCTTGACATCGGAGGAACCGTTGTCCCGCTTCGCGCTCATCAAGGCAGTGCTCGGACCGATCATGCGCCTGATGTTCCGCCCACAGGTGGAGGGCGTGGAGCACATCCCGGGCGACGGCCCGGTCATCCTGGCCGGCAACCACCTCACGTTCATCGACTCGATGATCCTGCCCCTGGTGTGCGACCGTCAGGTCTTCTTCATCGGCAAGGACGAGTACGTCACCGGCACGAGCCTCAAGGGCCGGCTGATGGCGTGGTTCTTCACCGGCGTCGGCATGATCCCCGTGGACCGTGACGGCGGGCGGGGTGGCGTGGCCGCGCTGATGACCGGACGGCGGGTGCTGGAGGAGGGGAAGATCTTCGGCATCTACCCCGAGGGCACGCGGTCGCCCGACGGCCGTCTCTACCGGGGACGTACCGGTATCGCGCGGCTGACGCTGATGACCGGGGCGCCGGTGGTTCCCTTCGCGATGATCGGCACGGACAAGTTGCAGCCGGGCGGGCGGGGCATGCCGCGGCCCGGCCGTGTCACCGTCCGCTTCGGTGAGGCGATGGAGTTCTCGCGCTACGAGGGCATGGACCGGGACCGGTATGTGCTCCGGGCCGTGACCGATTCCGTGATGGCCGAGGTCATGCGGCTTTCCGGGCAGGAGTACGTGGACATGTATGCGACGAAGGCGAAAGCCGCCTAGCGCCTCCGGCGGTTCGGCAATCAAATTCAGTGCGGGTGCGTGGGGGCTTGTCGCGCAGTTCCCCGCGCCCCTTAAGGGCGCTCCCCGTCACCCGGCGTCCTCAAGGCTCTGCTCCTTCAGCAGGAACCACGCGCCTACCGCCGTGGCCAGCAGGACTGCTGAGCCCGCGCCCGATGCCAGGTGCAGGCCTTGTACGAAGGAGTCGCGGGCCGCGGCCAGGAGGGGCTCGGCGGTGTGGGGTGGCAGATCCGCTGCCGCCCGCACCGCCGCGCCCAGTGACTCGTGTGCCGCCTCGGGGGTGCCCGCCGGGGCGGTGAAGTCGTGGTACGCCGCCGTCATGATCGAGCCGAGCAGGGCGATGCCCAGGGCGGCGCCGAGTTCGTAGGCCGTCTCGGACACCGCCGACGCGGCGCCCGCCTGTTCCTTGGGGACCGAGGCGAGGATGACGTCGGCGGTGACGGTGAAGGAGAAACCCGCGCCGACACCGACGACCAGCAGCGCGGCGCCGATGAGCGGGTAGCCGGTCGACCGGGTCGACGTCGTCAGCGCGGCCAGGGCGAGCCCCATGGCCGCGAGGCCGCCGGAGACGACGGCACGGACCGAGAGGCGCCGGGCCGCTCGGCCCGCGACCAGTCCGGCCACCACCGCGCCGATGCCGCCGGGCAGTTCGGCCAGCCCTGCCTCGAACGGGTGCCGGCCCTGGACGAGTTGCAGGTACTGGGAGAGGAAGAACACCAGCCCGGACAGGCCGAGGACGGTGAGCAGGTCGGCCACGACCGCACCGCTGAAACCCCGGTCGCGGAAGAGGCGCATGTTCAGCAGCGGGGCCGGAACGGTGAGCTGGCGGTGTACGAACCCGTAGAGGGCGGCCGCGCCCAGCAGGCCCACGCCGAGCGTGGCACGTGTGAAGCCGTGGGTGGCGGCCTCCTTCACCGCGTACACCAGGCCGATCATGCCGACCAGGGACAGGGCGACGCTGATCAGGTCCCAGGGGCCGGGGCTCGGGTCGCGGTACTCGGGGAGCGTGCGGATGCCGACGAGGACGAGCACCGCCATCACCGGCAGGTTGATGAGGAACACCGAGCCCCACCAGAAGTGCTCGAGCAGGAAACCACCCGCGACGGGGCCGACCGCCGTGCCCGCGGAGGCGGTGGCGCCCCAGATGCCGACGGCGAGGCTGCGTTCGCGCGGGTCGTGGAAGAGGGTGCGGATCAGGGCGAGCGTGGCGGGCATCAGCGTGGCGCCCGCGACCCCGAGCAGCGCCCGCGCCAGGATCATCAGCTCCGGCGTGGTGGCGTAGGCGTTGAGGACGGATATCGCGCCGAACGCGGTCGCGCCGCCGAGCAGGATCCGCTTGCGGCCGATGCGGTCGCCGAGGCTGCCCATGGAGACCAGCAGACCGGCGATGACGAAGGAGTAGACGTCACCGATCCACAGCAGCTGGGTGCCGGTGGGCCTCAGGTCCTCGCTGATGTACGGGGTGGCGAGGCCGAGGACGGTGGCGTCCACGGCCACCAGCAGCACGGCGAGCACGAGGACGGAGAGCGCGAGCCAGCGGCCCGGACGCTTCTCCCCCTCCCGTGTCACGCTCGCCGGCCGCAGGGTGCTGGTCATGGTTCCTCTCTCCGTAGCGCGCCGCCGAGCAGCAGCTCGACGATCATGTGATGGAAGTCCTTGGGGGCGCCCTTGCCGCTCTGCACGACCCAGATGCCGGAGGCCAGCAGGCCGTAGAGGGCCTCGGTCAGCCATGCGGGGGTGAGGTCGATGCGGAACTCGCCGCTGAGCTGACCGCGCCGGAACAGGGCGCAGACGCGGTCGTCGAGCCGGGACCAGCCCTCGTTCTGCTCCTCGCCCTCGAAGAGCTGGTTCTCGGTGTAGAGGAAGGCGAGCAGTCCGGCGGCCGGTTCGATCTCCTTCACGAACCGGCGCAGGGCTTCCTCGGCCGTGCCCTCGTCGAGCCGTGCGCCGTCCAGCGCGGCGTCGCACTCCTCGATGCCGAGCGCCTCCAACGCCCGCACGAGGGCGTCGCGCCCGGCGAAGTGGCGGTGCAGGGTGGCTCGGCTGATCCCGGCGGCCTTGGCGACCTCGTCCATGGTCGCGGTGGATCTGCGGGTCAGCAGGGCGGCTGCGCTGCGCAGCACCTGGTCACGGTCGACAGCCATGAGACAAGCATAGCTCGCATGAGACATTGCTGTCTCATGCGCATCATGCGTGACTCATCAGCGCTGGTCAGCCGGGGAATTCGATCAGTGCCAGGGGAGCCGGCCGCGGTGCTCCCAGTACGCTCGCGGCTCCTCGACCAGCGTGGCGAGTCGGGCCAGCTGGTCCTCGTCGAGGTCCACGACGGCGGCGTGCAGGTTGGAGGCGAGCTGGTCGAGGGTGGCCGCGCCGGAGAGGACCACCCCGGCCCACGGCCGACGGAGGATCAGCGCCAGCGCGACCGCGTCGCAGCCCAGGCCGGTCGCCGCGGCCACTGCCTTCAGTTCCTCGGGCGCGTGCGGCTCGGCGAGCCGGCCGTTGGCCATGCCCTCCTTGACGATCACGGTGAGGCCGGCTTCGTGCGCCTCGGCGAGCGCGGCGTCGGCGGAGGTCTCCAGCGCGTTGTACGTCGACTGGACCGTACGGAAGAGGGGTTCGCCGTCGACGGTGACGGCCAGGGCGGCGCGGATGGCGTCGGCCTGGGCGGGTCCGCTGGTGGAGAACCCGACGGTGAGGCCCTGCGCGGCGGCCTCGGCGAGCCTGGCGTGCAGCTCCTTGTCGGCGAGAGCGGGGCTGTCCGGGGTCACCGAGTGGATCTGGTAGAGGTCGAGCCGGTCGCCGAGCAGCCCGGCGGTCTCGGCGCGCTGCCGCTCGTAGGTGGCGAGGGTGTGGTCCTTGATTTCGTGCCGCTCGGCGTCGGCGGACCAGCCCGCGGTGTACGTGTAGCCCCACTTGCTGCCCACGACCACGTCGTCGGCGTCCGGCCGGGCACTCAGCCAGTCGGCGAGGAACTCCTCGGAGCGGCCGTAGGAGCGGGCGACGTCGAAATAGCGGACGCCCTGGGCGTAGGCGGCGTCCAGGAGCTGGTGGGTGCGCTCGCGCAGGGCCTCGACGGTGCGTTCGGCGGGCAGGTCCTGCTCACGGCCGAGGTTGATGTAACCGGGCCGGCCGACGGCGGCCAGACCCAGGCCGATGTGGCAGGTCGGAGTCGTGGCCGAGGCCAGTCGGTCGAAGGGCATCGGGGGGCTCCGTTCGGTCGGCTCCTTGCTGCTCCGGACCAACGTAACCCGCCGGGTGACGGCGGACACAGCGGGCTCCCGGGACACCCGCGAGCCGCTACGCGTCCGGGCCCAACGGCCTGCTGTCCTCCCGTGCATGCCGCACGTGTGCCGCATAGCGCTCGAACATCTGCGGCTGGTGCGCTCGGACGATGTCGAGCATGGGCGATTCCGCTCTCCGAACGCCGGCCAGGCAGGGAGAGGTACGGCAGCGCCCTGTGTCCAGGTCGGGGTCGACGAGGGACAGGTAGCACGTGGGCAGCTGCCGGGTGAAGCGCACCTCCATCCGTCCGGGGTGGCCTTCGGCGGCGAAGTCCCGTGCGACTCCTACCAGCTGACGGGCGGACTCGGCTGCCCGGGCGTGCAGGTCGGGGTCGCCGATACTGCGGGCGTACTCGGTGGTCAGCGCCGACTCCGGGTCGGCCACCAGACAGGTGATCCGCACGCCACGGCTCAGCAGTCGGCGCACCGGCTCGGTGAAGTCGCGGGCCGGGCGGGAGACGAACAGGCTCGTCAAGCTGCGCAGGGCCACCCCGACCTCGACGATCTCCTCCTGTGCCCCTTCGAGGAAGCCGGCCCGGGGGCCGACCGCCCCTCGGCGTGGACAGTCAGGCCGTGGCCTTGGTTGCCGACAGGCAGCCGCTCGTCGATGACCCCGGCCAACTCCTGGAGGAACGTCTGCCGTTCGGCGTCCCGCTGGAACAGGTCGTAAGAGAAGGGCACGGCGACACCGGCCGCCGCCAAGAGAGCGAGTTCGTTGACGAAGGCCCAGCCGAAACCGTCGCGGCCGTGGGACCGAGGTGCCGGGCTCAAGCCCGCCAGCAGGACGCAGAGCGCGAGAGCGGCGCGGAATCTGCTCAGCAGCCGACGACTTCCCGGTGCGTTGTTCTCCATGGTTCCCCCGCCTCCCTGCCTGCCCGGGGAGGCGGGGGTTCACCCTTCGGGCACTACCGCTTGTTCTTGGCGTCCGCCCAGGCGTGCTGCGCAGCCACGTCCGCCCTGACCTCGGCCAGCTGGACGGCGACGGCGCTGGGTGCCGTGCCGCCGCGGCCGCTGCGGGAGGCGAGGGCGCCGGGGACGTTGAGGACCGAGCGCACCTCGGGGGTGAGGTGGGTGCTGATCTTGGCGAACTGCTCGTCCGTCAGCTCGTCCAGCTCCTTGCCCTCGGCCTCGGCTGCCTTCACGCACTCGCCGGCCACCTCGTGCGCGACACGGAACGGCACGCCCTGCTTGACCAGCCACTCCGCGATGTCGGTGGCGAGCGAGAAGCCGGCCGGGGCCAGCTCCTCCATGCGCTCGCGGTGGACCGTGAGGGTGGCGATCATGCCGGTGAAGGCGGGGAGCAGCACCTCCAGCTGGTCGCAGGAGTCGAAGACCGGCTCCTTGTCCTCCTGGAGGTCCCGGTTGTAGGCGAGCGGCAGGGCCTTCAGCGTGGCCATCAGACCCGTGAGATTGCCGATCAGGCGGCCCGACTTGCCACGCGCCAGCTCCGCGATGTCCGGGTTCTTCTTCTGCGGCATGATCGACGAGCCGGTGGAGAACGCGTCGTGCAGGGTCACGAAGGAGAACTCCTTCGTGTTCCAGATGATGATCTCCTCGGAGATCCGGGACAGGTCGACCCCGATCATCGCCGTGATGAAGGCGAACTCGGCGACGAAGTCCCGGGAGGCCGTGCCGTCGATGGAGTTGCCGACGCTGCCGTGCTCGAATCCGAGGTCTTCTGCGACGGCCTCCGGGTCCAGGCCGAGGCTGCTGCCCGCCAGGGCGCCGGAGCCGTACGGCGACACCGCGGTCCGCTCGTCCCACTGCCGCAGCCGCTCGGCGTCCCGGGACAGGGACTGCACGTGCGCGAGGACATGGTGGGCGAAGAGTACGGGCTGGGCGTGCTGGAGGTGGGTGCGGCCGGGCATCGCCACGTCCGGGTGGGCCTCGGCCAGGCCGATCAGCGCGTCCTGGAGATCGGCGATCAGACCGCCGATGATCCGGGCGTGGTCGCGCAGGTACATCCGGAAGAGGGTGGCGACCTGGTCGTTGCGGGAGCGGCCCGCGCGCAGCTTGCCGCCGAGTTCGGGGCCGAGGCGCTCCAGAAGGCCGCGTTCCAGGGCGGTGTGGACGTCCTCGTCGGCGATCGTGCCGACGAAGGCGCCGGATGCGACATCGGCCTCGAGCTGGTCGAGTCCGGCGAGCATCCGGGTGAGTTCCTCACCGGTGAGCAGCTCCGCCTTGTGCAGCACGCGCGCGTGGGCACGCGAACCGGCGATGTCGTAGGGCGCGAGCCGCCAGTCGAAGTGGACGGATGCGGACAGCTTCGCCAGGGCCTCGGCGGGACCGTCGGCGAAACGGCCGCCCCAGAGCCGTACGTCACCGCTGTTGCTGCTCACTGTGGGTTGCTCCTCGAAGGTGGTGACCACGTTATGCATGAGTATGCAGAGCACTGCATGATTCGTCAATCTGAAAGAGATCGACGGACGCGTTGAACAAACGAAACCGCTTTCGCGTACTGATCTCCGAACGCTGGCGCCGCGTTAGTAATCCCACTCCTGACCCAAGTGAGGCATCCGCATGTCCAGGGCTCTTCCGAAGTACAACAAGCGTCGCGTCGCGATCATCGGCGGTGCCGCCGCCGTCGCGCTGTCCGGCGCGATCATCGCGGGCTCCGCTCTCGCCGGGACGCCCGACGACAGCAACGGCAACAGCGGCAGCACGAACGCCCGTACGCTGGCCAGTCCCGGCACGATCACCTGCCCCGACGTGAAGTCGCAGCTCCCGGCCAACATCCCCGCTTCCGCGCAGGCCGAGGTGGACCGCAACCTCACCCTGCTGCAGACGCAGATCGCCGAGGCCAACAAGCGCCTGCAGGACACGGTCGGCCAGGGCGGTCCGAACTTCGTGCAGAACGCGATCCTCGGCCCGCTGGCCGACAAGCGGAAGTCCACGGTCGACCGCATCGCCACCGCCATCGGCCGCAAGGGGACCAAGCCGACCGGCCTGGACGCCCTCGCGACGTGCACGCTGAACGGGGGCGGCGTGAACGCCAACGCCAACGCGGGCGGCGCGAAGGGGAACGCGAACGGCAACGCCAACGCGGGTGGGAACGCCAACGCCAACGCGGGCGGTGCCAAGGCGAACAACGGGGCCAACGCGAACCAGAACGCGGGCGGCAACGCGGGCAACGCCGGTGCCGCCGCGGCGGGCACCATCAGCTGCCCCGACGTGAAGTCGCAGCTCCCGGCCGACATCCCCGCCTCCGCGCAGGCCGAGGTGGACCGCAACCTCACGCTGCTGCAGACGCAGATCGCCGAGGCCAACAAGCGCCTGCAGGACACGGTGGGTCAGGGCGGTCCGAACTTCGTGCAGAACGCGATCCTCGGCCCGCTGGCCGACAAGCGGAAGTCCACGGTCGACCGCATCGCCACCGCCATCGGCCGCAAGGGGACCAAGCCGACCGGCCTGGACGCGCTGGCCGCCTGCACCCTCAACAAGTGAGGTGACAGGCAGCCGGGGCCGCCCCGAGTGACGCCGGCCGGGGCGGCCCTGGTGGCCGGCCGCGAGGTCTCGTACAGCCGAGCGGGGTTCACCGATAATCAGCAGTCATGGGAAAGACCTATGAGCGCATAGACGGCAGGCTCCGCACGTTCATCGAGGAACAACCCCTCTTCTTCACCGCGACCGCCCCGCTCTCCGGCGACGGCACGGTCAACCTCTCCCCCAAGGGCCTCAAGGGCTCCTTCGCGGTGCTCGACGAGCACACCGTGGCGTATCTCGACTTCGCCGGGTCCAACGCGGAGACCATCGCACACCTGCGCGAGAACGGGCGGATCACCCTGATGTGGTGCGCCTTCCAGGGCCCGCCGAACATCGTGCGGGTGCACGGCCGGGGCGAACCGGTCTTCCGCGACGACCCCCGCTTCGGGGAGCTCCTCACCCACTTCCCCGGCATCGACCCGACGCCGCACGGCCTGCGCGCGATCATCGTCGTGCACGCGGAACTCGTCCGGGACACCTGCGGCTACGCGGTGCCCTTCATGTCGTACGAGACGGACCGCGACCTGCACGCAAAGCGCTTCGCCCGCGAGGACGACGCCTCACTGAGCGAGTACTTCCGCAAGAAGGACCACGTGGCCACCAGCCTGGACGGACTACCCGGGCTGCCGTTGCCACTGCCGCCCTCTACCGTCTGAACCATGCGCCCCGTTGCAGTCGCCCTCGCGTCCGCGTCCGTGTTCCTGATCGGTGCCGCGTCCGGCGGCTGCCCCGCTCCGCTGCCCGCCCGGATGGCGGACACCGGGGGCGGGACCCAGCTGGTCACGGCTCAGGCGGCGGGCACCGATGCGACGACGGGCACGCTCGTCTGGTGGGACCTGCAAAACGGGCGGTGGGTGCGGGCGGGTTCTGCCCCCGCCCGCTTCGGCGCGAAGGGGCTCGTCGAAGGGACCGCCCGGCAACAGGGCACCAAGACGACGCCGACCGGCCTGTACGACCTGCCGTTCGCCTTCGGCACCGAGGCGGCACCGGCCGGCACCAGGATGCCGTACCGCCCGGTCCACCCGGACTCCTGGTGGTGCCAGGACAACGACTCCGCCGCCTACAACCGGTGGACCGAACCCCTGGCCGCCGACTGCCGGGCCGGCGAGTCCGAGCACCTCGTCGACTACCGGGGGCAGTACGCGCACGCGCTCGTCATCGGGTTCAACTACCGGCAGCCGGTACGAGGACGGGGCGCCGGGATCTTCCTGCACGTCGACGGCCCGGGCGCGACGGCCGGCTGTGTGTCGGTTCCCGAGGAGGCGATGCGGCGGATCCTCGCCTGGGCCGACCCCCGCAGAGCGCCGCACATCGCCGTGGGCACGCAGGACGGTCCGACGGACATCACCCGGTACTGACGTCGCCCAGGGGCAGCCGCACCGTGAACGTCGTCGACCCCGGCCTGCTCTCCAGCCCCACGCTCCCCCCGTGCGCCTCCACCACCGCCGCCACGATCGCCAGCCCCAGCCCGGCTCCGCCCCCGGAAGCGTCCGTGCGGCGGCGGTGTTCGGCCCGGGTGAAGCGTTCGAAGACTCCCGGCTGGACCTCTTCGGGGACGCCGGGGCCGTCGTCGTGGACCTGCAGGCGGGCCACCGCGCCGTCGGTCTCCAGGGACACCGTCACCTTGGTGCCCGCGGGGGTGTGCAGACGGGCGTTGGCCAGCAGGTTGCCCAGCACCTGGTGAAGGCGGTGGGCGTCGCCGGTCACGGTCACCGGGTCCTCGGGGAGTTCCATGGTCCAGCGGTGGTCGGGACCGGCCGCGCGGGCGTCGGTGACGGCGTCCAGGACGAGGTGGGTGAGGTCGACGGGGAGACGTTCGAGCGGGCGGCCGGCGTCCAGACGGGCCAGCAGGAGCAGGTCGTCGACCATCTCGCCCATCCGGGACGACTCGGCGGCGATCCGGCCGAGCGCCCGGGTGACCGCCGGCGGGACCGGCCCTGGGTGCAGCAGGGCGAGCTCGGCGTGGCCGCGCACGGAGGCGACCGGGGTGCGCAGCTCGTGGCTGGCGTCGGCCGCGAAGCTGCGCAGCCGCTCCTCGCTGGCGTGCCGTTTGGTCAGGGCGTCCTCGACATGGCCCAGCATGCGGTTGAAGGCCGCCGCGACCCGGCCGACCTCGCTGTGCGGGTCCGCCTCGGGGGCGCGCGAGGGCATGATGACCTCGCCGCTGGCGAGCGGCAGCTCGCTGACCCGGGCGGCGGTCGCCGCGACCCGGCTCAGCGGCCGCAGCGACCAGCGCACCCAGAGGGCGCCGATCACGCCGGTGGCGGCCAGGGCGAGCCCGAACACGATCCCGGCGACCAGTTCCAGGCGGTGGACGGCGGCCTGTACCGGCTCCAGGGGCAGGCCGACGATCAGGACGTCGCCGTCGAGGCCCTGGGCCGCGTAGACCCGGTAGTCGTCCAGGGGTGCGAGTTCGACGGTGTGGGCCTGGCCGTCGGTGTCGACCGCCGTGAGCTGCTTCCTGTCCCTGCCGGTCAGCTCGCCGATCACGTTCTCGATGCCGCCGGGACGGACGACGGCCGCGTTGGTGACCTTCCCGTCCACCAGGCGCGCGCCGAAGGTGCCCGTCGCCTGCCTGCGGTCGTCGCCGTGCTCGTCGCCGTCGTGGTCGTCCGGAAGTTTGCCGCCGTGCTCCAGGCTCTGCGGGAACCGGGCACCGACCTGTTCGAGCTGCTGGTCCAGGCGCTGGGTGAGGAAGCCGTTCAGCTCCACCACCGCGGCGAGCCCGACCGCGGCGCAGCTGACCGCCAGCAGCACCACCAGGCCGACGGTGAGCCGGGCCCGCAGGGTACGGGGACGGGGCAGGCGGCGCGGGTACCTCACTTGACCACCGGCTTGAGCACATAGCCCGCCCCGCGCACCGTGTGGATCATGGGATCGCGTCCCACGTCCACCTTCTTGCGCAGGTAGGAGATGTACAGCTCGACGACATGGGCCCGGCCGCCGAAGTCGTAGGACCACACGCGGTCGAGGATCTGCGTCTTGCTGAGCACGCGGCGCGGGTTGCGCATCAGGAAGCGCAGCAGCTCGAACTCGGTCGGGGAGAGCTCGATCAGTTCCCCGCCCCGGGTCACCTCACGGGACTCCTCGTCCATGACGAGATCGCCGACGACGAGCCGCGGCCCCTCGTCCTGCTGCCGGGCCATGCCCGCGCGGCGCAGCAGGCCGCGCACCCGGGCGACGACCTCCTCCAGGCTGAAGGGCTTGGTGACGTAGTCGTCGCCGCCCGCCGTGATGCCCGCTATACGGTCCTCCACCGCGTCCCGGGCGGTGAGGAAGAGTACACAGACGTCGGGCTTCACCTGGTGCAGCGTACGCAGCACGGCGAAGCCGTCGGTGTCCGGGAGCATCACGTCAAGGACGACGGCGTCGGGCATGAGCTCGCGCGCGGTGGCGACCGCCGAGGCGCCGTCCCCGGCCGCGCGCACCTCCCAGCCCTCGTAGCGCAGCGCGCCGGTGAGCACCTCGGCGAGGTCGGGGTCGTCGTCGACGACGAGGACGCGCAGCGGCGTGCCGTCGGGTCGGGTGAGGGCCGGGCGGCCTGAGCGGGTCGTGTTCATCTCCCTTCCAGGATCGCCCCTGCGCGGTGCGGCAGGTGACCGCCCTGGCTCTGAGTTTCCTCTGAGTGCGCTGAGAGAAGGGCCTGCTCAGAGCTGTCTCAGAGGTCCGCCCCGCACAGTTGCCTACGAACGGCAGAAAGGAACGCCTCATGACCACCGTGTACGAGCGGCGGACGGCGCCCCCTGTGGCGCCCGCTCCCCGCAGCTCCCCCGCGGGCCCGCTGCTCGCCCTGTTGTGGGCGGGCGCGGCGGCCGTGCTGGTCCTGTGGTGGGCGGACACCGGCTCGGTGGTCGGCACCGAGGGCTGGCTGACCGGGGCCGGGCGGATCGCCGGGCTGCTGTGCGGCTACTCGTGCGCGGTCCTGGTCGGGCTGATGGCCCGGGTGCCGCTGCTGGAGCGGCGGATCGGCTCGGACCGGGTGGCCCGCTGGCACGCCATGGCGGGCAGGTACACGGTCTGCCTGCTCGTCGCCCACGTCGTGCTGATCCTGACCGGGTACGCCGCACAGGACCGCGCCTCGATCCTGCACGAGACGGTCACGGTGATCCTGGACTACCCGGACATGCTGATGGCGACGGCCGGCACGGTGATCCTGTTCGCGGTCGGCATCACCTCCGCGCGGGCCGTGCGCCGCCGGACCAGCTACGAGTTCTGGTACTACGTCCACCTGCTCACGTACGCCGCCGTCTTCCTGGCCTTCTTCCACCAGCTTTCGCTGGGCAACGACTTCAACGGCAAGCCGTTCTCCACGGCCGCCTGGTACGCCCTGTACCTGGGCGTGGCCGCACTGGTGATCTGGTACCGGATCCTGGCGCCGGTGCGGCTCAACCGGCGGCACCGGCTGCGGGTGGAGTCCGTGCACGAGGAGGCGCCGGGCGTGTACTCGGTCGTGGTGCACGGGCGGCGGCTGGACGAGCTGGACGCGCGGCCGGGCCAGTTCTTCCGGTGGCGGTTCCTCGGCGAGGGCATGGGTTGGACGTCGACGCCGTACTCACTGTCCGCGCCGCCCCGCCCGGACCTCATGCGGATCACGGTCAAGGCGCTGGGCGACCACAGCGCGGCGGTTCCGCTGCTGCGCCCGGGCACCCGGGTGTGGGCGGAGGGCCCCTACGGCTCCATGACCGCCGACCGGGCCACCACCCACCGGTCGCTGCTGATCGCGGCCGGCGTCGGCATCACCCCCCTGCGGGCGCTCTTCGAGACGCTGCCCGGCGACGTCACCCTTCTCTACCGGGCCCGTACGGCCGAGGACCTCGCCCTGGGCCGCGAACTGGAGGCGATCGCGAACTGGCGCGGGGCGAGGGTGCTGTACGCGCTCAACGGACCGCGGGGCGAGCGCCCGAGGCTCACGGCCGAGGCGCTGGCCGCCACGGTTCCCGGTCTCGCCGAGCACGACGTGTACATCTGCGGACCACACGGCTTCGCCCAGGAGCTGTACCGGGAACTGCGCGCCGCCGGGGTCCCGGACCGGCGTATCCACCACGAGTCGTTCGAGCTGTGAGGCAGTGGAAGTGCACGCTTTGAGGAAGAACCGCCCCCTGCGCCGCATCGTGCTGGCCAGCGCCGCCACCGTCTCCGGGATGGTGCTGCTGCTGTCGCTGAAGCCGCACGAGAGTCCCGGTATCACGGTGAGCGCGTCGTCCCCGGCGCCGTCGAGCAGCGCGAGCGCGTCCCCCGGCGGGCCCGGCGGCTCCAGCGGGTCGGGCGGATCGAAGGGCTCCAGCGGATCGAGCTCCACCGGCACCAGGACCGCCACCGGCGACACGGTCCAGACCCGTTGGGGCCCCGTCCAGGTGCGGATCACCGTGAAGGGCGGCAAGCTCACCGAGGTGACCGCGGTGACCTACCCCACGGAGAACCCGCGCGACCAGGAGATCAACAGCTACGCCATCCCCCAGCTGCGGCGCGAGGCACTGGCCGCGCAGAGTGCCGACATCGACACCGTCTCGGGTGCCACGTACACGAGTGAGGGTTACCGCCAGTCACTCCAGTCCGCACTGGACTCGGTGGGCGTCTGAACACTCGGCCGTCACGGCACGTATCTGTGGGCCAAGGGTCAAGTCCCCACGGAGGAACAGTGACCACCACGATCGCAGGCGGACGTGCCGCCCGCCGCCAGACGATGCGCCGCATCCGTCCGCGCCGCTCCCCGGCCGTCCCGCTGCTGCTCGCCGTCTGGGCGGGTGCGGCGGGCGTGCTGTGGCTGTGGTGGCACAACACGCCGAACATCGCCGACGACAACAGCAAGATCCTCAACGCCGGCCGGATCACCGGTCTGCTCGCCGGGTATCTGATGGCCCTGGTCGTGCTGCAGATGGCCCGGGTGCCCGCGCTGGAGCGCCGGGTGGGCTCTGACCGGGTGGCCCGCTGGCACGCGATGAGCGGCCGGTACACCCTCTGCCTGGTGTTCGCGCACGTCTTCCTCATCATGTGGGGCTACGCGCTGCAGGCGGGCAAATCGCTCGGCGACATCGTCCAGCAGACCATCGACTCCATCAACCAGCTCCCGGACATGGGCAAGGCGGCCATCGGCACGGGCCTGTTCGTGGTCATCGGTCTCACCTCGATCGGTGTGGTCCGCCGCAGGCTGCCGTACGACGCCTGGTACCACGTGCACGTGTTCACCTACGCCGCGGTGTTCCTGACCTTCTGGCACCAGATCACCACCGGCAACGACTTCGCGATCGAACCGACCGCGAAGACCTTCTGGTACGCCCTGTACGGCACGGTCACCGCGCTGGTGGTCTGGTACCGCATCATCACCCCGATCCGGCTGAACCTGCGGCACCGCATGCGGGTCGAGGCGGTCATCGAGGAGACGCCGGGCATCGTGTCGGTGCTGATCGGCGGGCGGAAGCTGCACCGGATGGGCGCGGAGGCCGGCCACTTCTTCCGGTGGCGGTTCCTGGCCCCGGGGATGCGGTTCAGCTCCCACCCGTACTCGCTGTCCGCGCCGCCCCGCCCGGACATGCTGCGGATCACGGTGAAGGCGATCGGCGACCACACCGCCCGGCTGCGCGAGCTCACGCCCGGCACCCGGGTGTGGGCCGAGGGCCCGTACGGCGCGATGACCGCCCAGCGGCGCAGCCGCGGCAAGGTGCTGCTGGTCGCGGGCGGGGTCGGCATCACGCCGATGCGCACCCTGTTCGAGACGCTGCCGGGCGGGGCCGGGGACATCACCCTGCTCTACCGCGCCAACACCACCCAGGACCTGGCCCTGTGGGACGAGCTGGCCCTCATCGCCAAGGAGCGCGGTGCCAGGCTGATGTACGCGGTCAACAGCCCGGAGGGCGAGCGGCCGGACATCTCCGCGGAGAACCTCCAGCGGAAGATCCCGGACATAGAGAACCACGACGTCTTCATGTGCGGTCCGCCCGGATTCGCGCAGGGCGTGTACGAAGCACTGCGCGGCGCGGGGGTTCCCGCCCGCCGCATCCATCACGAGTCGTTCGAGATGTGAGCGACGGGAATCGTCGGGAAACCCACGGGAAATCAGGAGCCCAGCAACCATGAGGAAGAGCCACCCCGTTCGGCGCGTCATGCTCGCGACCGCGGCCACCGTGTCCGGTGTCGTACTGCTGCTGTCGCTGAAGCCGTCCACGGACCCGGCCTCCGCGTCCGCGGCCGGCGCGGCCCCGCAGCAGCCCGCGGCGGGACAGGAGGCACCGCAGGGCGGCGCGGCGGCCGCCGGGACCGGCACCGTCACCGGTGACGTGGCGCAGACCCAGTACGGCCCGGTCCAGGTGCGCCTGACCGTCGCGAACGGCAAGGTCACCAAGGCGGAGGCGGTGCAGGCGCCCAAGGGCGGCACCAGCGACCAGAAGACCGCGCTGTCCGTGCCCAAGCTCAACCAGGAGGCCGTGGCCGCCGGCACCGCGAACATCGACTCCGTGTCCGGGGCGACCTACACCAGCACCGGGTACAAGAAGTCGCTGCAGTCGGCGCTGGACAAGGTGAAGGCGTCGTCCGCGCAGAGCGGCGGCGGGTCGTCGTCCTCCGCCGGCGGCGGCGCGGCCCAGGCGAGCCGTACCGTCACCGGCAAGGCCGCCCAGACCCCGTACGGGCAGGTCCAGGTCCGGGTCACCCTCGCGAACGGCAAGATCACCAAGGCGGAGGCGGTGCAGGCGCCCAAGGGCGGCACCAGCGACCAGAAGACCGCGCTGTCCGTGCCCAAGCTCAACCAGGAGGCCGTGGCCGCCGGGACCGCGAACATCGACTCCGTGTCGGGGGCGACCTACACCAGCACCGGGTACAAACAGTCCCTCCAGTCCGCGCTGGACCAGGCCGGTGGCTGACACGGTGACGGACTCACCGGAAGCTCCCGCCGCGGTGCGGCACGCGGAGGAGGTCATGGGGACGGTCTTCTCCTTCGACGTCCGCGGCGGGGAACCGCGCGCCGTGCGCGCGGCCCTCGACGAGGCGGTCGCCGGCCTGCACCGGATCGACGAGGTCTTCAGCACCTACCGCGAGGACAGCCAGGTGTCCCGGCTGGTGCGGGGCGAGGTGACCGTGGCCGACTGCGATCCCGAGGTCGCCGAGGTGCTCGAACTGGGTGCCGAGGCGGAGCGGGTCAGCGGTGGCTGGTTCAGCATGACGTACGGCGGACGGCTCGACCCGACCGGAGTCGTCAAGGGCTGGGCCGCGGAGCGCTGCGCGCGGCGGATCTCGCAAGCGGCCGGGGTGAACGGCGTGAGTGTGAACGGCGGCGGAGACGTCCAGATGCTCGGCGCGCCCGAGCCGCAGCGGCCGTGGCGGGTCGGGGTGTCGGATCCGTTGCGGCCGGGCGGGCTGGCGGCGGTGATCTCCTCCACCGGAGTGGACGAGCTGGCCGTGGCCACGTCCGGTACGGCGGAGCGGGGGGCGCACATCGTCGACCCCCGCACACAGAAGTCGGCGGTCACGGACCTGGTCGCCGTGACCGTGGTGGCGCCCCGACTGACCTGGGCGGACTGCTGGGCCACGGCCGCGTTCGCGATGGGCTCGCGGGAGGGGTTGGCCTGGCTGGAGTCCCTGCCAGGGGTGGAGGCCCTGCTGATCACCGCGGGTGACGAGGTGCGGTGCACCGGGGGGTTGGCGGCGCGTCTGGGCTGACCGGGGCTGCTGCTCGGGCGGAGGTTTCACTTGCCCGGGTGGGCGCAGCCAGGCGGGCGAGCGGCTCGGCGCGGGCGACTGTACCGACCTCAGGGGCGCGGGGCTGTGTCGATGTGCGGCTCCGCCGCGTGGGCGCGACCAGTCCCCACCGGCCCGCGGTCGGCACACCACCGTCACCCCCCCTCAGTGGCCGTTCTGAGCCAGCCTCAGCAAGTGTTCCGCCAGGGCCTGCCCACCCGTCGGCTCCCGGCTGATCAGCAACACCGTGTCGTCCCCCGCGATCGTCCCGAGGATGTCGTGCAGCTCGGCCTGGTCGATCGCCGAGGCGAGGAACTGTGCCGCCCCCGGAGGGGTACGCAGAACCACCAGATTCGCCGAAGCCTCCGCGGAGATGAGCAGCTCCTGCGACAGCCGCCGCATCCGCTCCTCCTTCGCCGACTCCCCCAGCGGCGCCCGAGGGGTACGGAAGCCCCCCTCGCTGGGCACCGCGTAGATCAGGTCGCCCTCGGTGTTGCGGATCTTCACCGCGTTCAGCTCGTCGAGGTCCCGGGAGAGCGTCGCCTGGGTGACGCTCAGCCCGTCGTCGGCGAGCAGCTTCGCCAGCTGGCTCTGCGAGCGCACCGGCTTGCGGTTGAGGATGTCCACGATCCGGCGGTGGCGGGCGGTGCGGGTCTGCGGTACGGCAGGCCCCCCGGGCTGGTCGTGCTCCTGCGCCTGACTCATCGTCGTCTCATTCTCCGGATCGTCCGTCCCCGTGAACCGCGTCGAGGATGCCGGGCAGTGCCCGGATAAGGGCATCCGCCTCGTCGTCGCCGAGGTTCAGTGGCGGCATCAGCCGGACGACGTCGGGGGCGGGCGCGTTCACCAGGAAACCGGCCTCCTGAGCCGCCTGTTGCACCTGCGGCGCGAGCGGCTCGGTGAGCACGATACCCAGGAGCAGGCCGGCGCCCCGGACATGGTCGATCAATGAGTGGCCCAGCGCCTCGATTCCGCCCCGCAGCTTCTCGCTCTGCCGCTTGACGTTCTCCAGCAGCCCCTCGTTCTCGATGGTGTCGAGGACGGCGAGGCCGGCGGCGCAGGCGACCGGGTTGCCCCCGAAGGTCGTCCCGTGCTGGCCCGGCTGGAGGAGTTCGGCGGCGCGGCCGAAGGCGACGGTGGCGCCGAGCGGCAGTCCGCCGCCGAGCCCCTTGGCCAGGGTCACGACGTCCGGCAGGACTCCCTCGTGGGCCTGGTACTCGAACCAGTTACCGGTCCGCCCGATGCCGGTCTGCACCTCGTCCAGGACGAGGAGGGAGCCGGTGGAGGCGGTGATCGCGCGGGCCGCCTTCAGATATCCGGCGGGCGGGACCACGACCCCGTTCTCGCCCTGGATCGGCTCGATGACGACGAGCGCGGTCTCCTCGGTGACCGCGGCGGCCAGTGCCTGCGCGTCGCCGTACGGGACGTGGGTGACGTCGCCGGGCAGCGGCCGGAAGGGTTCCTGCTTGCCGGGCTGGCCGGTGAGCGCGAGGGCGCCCATCGTCCGGCCGTGGAAGCCGCCCTGGGTGGCGACCATGTGGGTCCGGCCGGTCAGCCGGCCGATCTTGAAGGCGCCCTCGTTGGCCTCGGCGCCGGAGTTGCAGAAGTAGACCTTGCCGTCCCGGCCGAAGAGCTGCAGCAGCCGCTCGGCGAGGGCGACGGGCGGCTCGGCGATGAACAGGTTGGAGACATGGCCGAGGGAGGCGATCTGCTTGCTCACCGCCTCCACGACGGCCGGGTGGGCGTGGCCGAGGGCGTTGACCGCGATGCCGCCGACGAAGTCGGCGTACTCGTTGCCGTCGGCGTCCCACAGCCTGGCGCCCTCGCCGCGCACGAGGGGCAGCCGCGGGGTGCCGTAGTTGTTCATGAGGGCGCCCTGCCAGCGTGTGGTCAGTTCCTCGTTGCTCATGACGACTCCCCCTCTTGCTCGTCGGGCACGACCATCGTGCCGATGCCCTCGTCGGTGAAGATCTCCAGCAGGATGGAGTGCTGGACCCGGCCGTCGATGACGCGGGCGGTGTTGACCCCGCCCCGCACGGCGTGCAGGCAGCCCTCCATCTTCGGCACCATGCCGGCGGACAGGTCCGGCAGCAGCTTCTCCAGTTGGGATGCGGTGAGGCGGCTGATCACCTCGTCCGAGTTCGGCCAGTCCTCGTAGAGTCCCTCGACGTCGGTGAGGACCATGAGGGTTTCGGCGCCCAGTGCCGCAGCGAGTGCCGCAGCCGCCGTATCGGCATTGACGTTGTAGACATGTCCGTCGTCCTGGCTCCGGGCGATCGACGAGACGACCGGGATGCGGCCGTCGGCGAGCAGGGCCTCGATCGCGCCCGTGTCGATGTCGGTGATCTCTCCCACCCGCCCGATGTCGACCAACTCGCCGTCGATCTCGGGCTGGTGTCTGGTGGCGGTGATGGTGTGCGCGTCCTCGCCGGTGAGGCCCACGGCGAGCGGCCCGTGCTGGTTGAGCAGGCCGACCAGCTCGCGCTGCACCTGCCCGGCGAGCACCATCCGTACGACGTCCATGGCGTCCTCGGTGGTGACGCGCAGGCCGGCCCTGAACTCGCTGACGATGCCGTGCTTGTCGAGGGCGGCGCTGATCTGCGGGCCGCCGCCGTGCACGACGACCGGTTTCAGGCCGGCGTGGTGCAGGAACACGACGTCCTGGGCGAACGCGGCCTTCAGTTCGTCGTCGATCATGGCGTTGCCGCCGAACTTGATCACGACGGTCTTGCCGTTGTGCCGGACCAGCCAGGGCAGCGCCTCGATGAGGGTCTGGGCCTTGGGCAGAGCGGTGTGTTTCCTGGTCACATTGCTCATGAGGAGTAGGCGCTGTTCTCGTGGACGTAGTCGGCGGTCAGGTCGTTGGTCCAGATGGTGGCGGTCTCCGAGCCGGCGGCGAGGTCGGCGACGATGTGGACCTCGCGGTAGCGCATGTCGACGAGGTCGCGGTCCTCGCCCACCGAGCCGTTCTTGCACACCCAGACGCCGTTGATGGCGACGTTCAGCTGGTCGGGTTCGAAGGCGGCGCTCGTGGTGCCGATCGCGGAGAGCACGCGGCCCCAGTTGGGGTCCTCGCCGTGGATCGCGCACTTCAGGAGGTTGTTGCGGGCGATGGAGCGCCCCACCTCGACGGCGTCGTTCTCGCTGGCGGCGTTGATCACCTCGACCTTGATGTCCTTGCTGGCCCCCTCGGCGTCGCGGATCAGCTGCTGACCGAGGTCGTCGCAGACCTGGCGTACCGCCTCGGCGAACTCCTCGTATTCCGGGGTGACTTCGGAGGCACCGGAAGCCAGCAGCAGCACGGTGTCGTTGGTGGACATGCAGCCGTCGGAGTCGACCCGGTCGAAGGTGACCCTGGTGGCCGCCCGCAGTGCCCGGTCCAGGGTGGCGTCGTCCAGATCGGCGTCGGTGGTGAGGACGACCAGCATGGTGGCGAGGCCCGGGGCGAGCATGCCCGCGCCCTTGGCCATGCCGCCGACGGTCCAGCCGCCCTTGGTCACCACGGAGGTCTTGTGGACGGTGTCCGTGGTCTTGATGGCGATGGCGGCCTTCTCACCACCGTGCTCGGTGAGCTGGGCGGCGGCCTTCTCCACGCCCGGCAGCAGCTTGTCCATGGGGAGGAGTACACCGATGAGGCCGGTGGAGCACACGGCGACCTCGATGGCGCCCCGGCCGAGGACCTCGGCGGCCTTCTCGGCGGTGGCATGGGTGTCCTGGAAGCCCTTCGGCCCCGTACAGGCGTTGGCGCCACCGGAGTTGAGGACGACCGCCGAGACCTGACCGCTCTTCAGCACCTGCTCGGACCAGAGCACCGGCGCGGCCTTCACACGGTTGGAGGTGAAGACACCGGCGGCGGCGCGGCGCGGCCCGTTGTTGACCACGAGGGCCAGGTCCGGGTTGCCGTTCTCCTTGATCCCGGCGGCGATCCCCGCCGCCGTGAATCCCTTGGCTGCCGTGACGCTCACTGCATCTCCTCGTTCGCTCCGCCGCGGTAGCGGCTGATGTCACTGCCGCCCGTGCAGCGCAGCGGTGCGGCCATCGTCGTCGTGTGCGGCCCGGTGGCTGCACGTGCTCCCCCGGCTACCGCTGGGAGGTGCCCCCAGCTCACGGTGCGACACCGATCGTGGAAAGCCCCGTGGTCTCGTCGAACCCCAGGGCGAGGTTCATACTCTGCACGGCACCGCCCGCGGTGCCCTTGGTCAGGTTGTCGATGGCGCTGATCGCGATGATGCGCCCCGCGGCCTCGTCGTACGCGACCTGCACCTGAACGGCGTTGGAACCGTGGACGGACGCGGTGGCGGGCCACTGTCCCTCGGGCAGGAGGTGGACGTACGGCTCGTCGGCGAAGGCCTTCCGGTACGCGGCCCGCAGGGATTCCCCGGTCACGCCGGGGAGCGCCTTGGCGCTGCACGTGGCGAGGATCCCGCGGGGCATCGGCGCGAGCGTGGGCGTGAAGGAGACGGTGACCCGCTCCCCCGCCGCCGCGCTGAGGTTCTGGATGATCTCGGGAGTGTGCCGGTGGCCGCCGCCGACGCCGTACGGCGACATGGAGCCCATCACCTCGCTGCCCAGCAGGTGCGGCTTGGGCGCCTTGCCCGCGCCCGAGGTGCCGGAGGCGGCCACGATCACGGCCTCGGTCTCGGCCAGGTGGGCGGCGTAGGCGGGGAAGAGCGCGAGGGAGACGGCCGTCGGGTAGCAACCGGGTACCGCGATGCGCTTGGACCCCTCCAGCGCGGCGCGGGCACCCGGCAGTTCGGGGAGGCCGTAGGGCCAGGTGCCGGCGTGCGGGGAACCGTAGAACCGCTCCCAGTCGGCCGGATCCTTCAGCCGGAAGTCGGCGCCCATGTCGATCACGAGCACCTCGGGCCCCAGTTGTTCGGCGACCGCGGCGGACTGCCCGTGCGGCAGGGCGAGGAAGACGACGTCGTGTCCGGCGAGGGCCTCGGGCGTGGTCTCGGCCAGCACCCGGTCGGCCAGCGGCAGCAGGTGCGGCTGCAGCGCGCCGAGCCGCTGCCCGGCGTTGGAGTTGCCGGCCAGGGTACCGATCTCGACCTCGGGGTGCGCGAGGAGCAGCCGCAGGACCTCTCCGCCCGCGTATCCGCTCGCTCCGGCCACCGCCGCACGTACCGCCATGTCACCCTCCTCTGGATGGCATGACTATACGTTTCGCTGCACGTTTATGCAATCCGTGTTCGCGGTCCCCGATCAAGCGCGGATGGCTGTCGGAGGTCAGTCCGCCCGTCGGCCGGCGCCCGCCGCGCTGTGTTTCGCCGGCGCCCGTACGATCATTCCCCCGGGCGAGCCGGTGGGCGCGGGCGGGGACACCGGCAGTCCGGCGGCACGCCGTCGGCGGCGGCGGATGGAGCCGAGGACGCCGAGCAGGATCAGCACCAGGAGGGAGGCGGTCCCGACCGCCGTGCCGAGCCGTAGCCCGGGCGGGTGGAACGTGCAGGTGACGGTGTTCGACGAACCGTCGAGGGGGACGGCGATCAGGCCGTAGTACTGCCTGGCCGACCGGGCGGCGGCACCGCCCGCGGCGCAGCGCCAGCCGGCTGTCCGGGGGACCGCCACGATCGCGGTTCCCTTGCTGCCCGCGGGGAGCTCGGCCCGTACGGTGCCGTCGGAGACGCTCACCCGGGTGGCGCCGGTGGCCTTGAGCCGTTCGACGGCGGTGTGCAGCCGGGCGGTGTCCAGACAGCCGACCGCCCGGTCCGGGATGCGGCCGGCCCGGTTGGGGGCCAGTTCGATCCGGAGGCGCCCGGAGGCCGGGACCATGCCGAGCGGCTGCATGGCGGCGATCCGGTTGGCATCGGCCCGGAACCACGCGGGCCGCCCACCGGCCACGGCACCGATGAGCCGCGCGCTGCCCGAGAAGTGCGGCGCCCAGAGGTACGCCTCGCTGCCCGCCCTGCACCGGGCCGTGATGGTCGGCCTGCGCACGGCGCCGGCGGCGGGGGCGCCGATGAGCAGTCCGGGGTGCCCGGCGTCACCGCCGTCCGGAGTCCGCCCGGTGGCGGTCCGCACGGTCAGCCGGGGCACGGTGTAGACGCGGGTGCCCAGCAGCCGTTCCTGATTGCGGTACGGCGAAGCCCCGAAGGCGGCGACGCCCGTGCGCGGGCCCACGGCGGCCGGCCGCACCGTGACGAGGGGCGGTACGTCCCGCCGGGACACGGTCATCCGGCTGCCGTCCTGCGGGGGCCACTGCTGATGCGGGTCCGGCGGGGAGTGCACCCGCGCGCCGACGGAGAAGATCGTGTCCGTGACGGCGTTGTCCAGGCTCTGCGGGCTGCGGCCGCCCGAGGTCCAGCCGGCCCCGAGAGCGGTGAGCAGGCGGTAGAGGACGTCGGAGGTGTGGCTGCTGTAGTACTGGGCGCCCTGACCGCCCACCACCAGCGGGTCGTTGCCGACGGTCTGTTCCCGGCCCGGGTCGGTACGGTAGCGGGGCCAGCCGTCGGCCTGCGCGATCGCCTCCGACTGCTGCTGCTGCCGTTCCCCCCACGGCGCGTAGTCGTCCATGCCCGCGAGCCGCTGCCGGGTGGTCGCCGCGGAGTTGGCGGTGGCCTCCCCGAACTGCGCCCCGGCGAGCAGGACGACGGCCAGCACGGTCAGCGCGGTGCGGCGGGTGCCGGCGGCGAGTCGCCCGCTCTGGAGCCCGGCCAGCAGGAGCAGCCCGCCCAGCACGCCCACGGCGGCGAGCAGGAGCACCGGCCAGGCGTACGGGCGGACCAGATGGCTTCGGCTAGCGACGGCCGCGATCAGTACGAGCAGCCCGCTCGCCGCGAGCAGCGCACGCCGGCCGGGCGGGCCGTACGAGAGCGCATGCCACGCGGCGATGACCAGCAGCCCGCACAGGACGAAGGCCTGGCGGTACGGACTGCCCTGCGGTGCGGTGAAGGCGTGCCAGGCCAGATGGGTCGGGTTCCACTGCATCGACAGCGTCACCGCCACCACCAGCAGCGTCCATCCCACACGCACCCGCCGGGGCACCGCCCGGTGGAACGGCAGGGCCAGGGCGAGCAGCAGCGCCATGACGCCGACGTACACGGCCGGCGTGGCGAAGCTGTACGTCGTGGGCAGCAGACGGGCTGCCAGGTCCTGGCCCGTCGCCGGCACGAAGTCCTGGAATCTGGTCGGGGAGGCGTGCTTGCTGCCGAAGTACACCACCATGACCAGCGGCGCCGCCAGACCCACGCCGAGCGCGAAGGTGAGGGCCGCGCGGCCCGCCGCCGCGAGCGCCCGTCGGCGCGGGAGACCGGCGACCAGCAGCCGGAGCAGCAGCACCAGACCGGCGCCGAGGGTGGCCATGTAGGCGGTGTAGAAGTTGGCGGTCCAGGCGGCCGCGACGACCAGCACACCGAGCAGCGGGCGGCGTCCGGTCAGCGTCCACTCGCCGACCAGGCACAGCAGCGGCAGGGCGATGAGCCCGTCGAGCCACATCGGGTTGTACGAGGCGGCCGCCACGCTCCAGCCGCACAGGGCGTAGGAGGTGCCCAGCAGTCCCGCCGCCCACCAGCGGCCCGGGCGCAGGGTGAGCAGCAGAAAGGCCATGGCGGCGGCCGCGCACCCCGTTTTCAGCACGGTGATGACGTACACCGCGAGGTCGATCTCGTCCCTCGGGAACACCGCCACCAGCGGGGCGAACGGGCTGCTGAGGTAGGTGCCGAAGTCGGGCAGGAAACCGGCGCCGAAACCGGACTGCCAGTTGACGAGGAGTCCACCGTCGGCGCGTCCGTGCAGCAGGTCCCACAGGTGCGCGTGATAGGGCACGTACTGATTGCCCAGGTCGTTGACGTTCCGGGTCCGGGGACCGAACGGGTAACTGCGGGCGATGACGTCGCCCACGCATAACGCGGTGACGGTGAGGGCCGCCGCGAGCAGGGAGGCGGCTCGCCGGACACTGCCGCCGTCCGCGCGCAGGATGGTGCGTCGCATTCTTTGAAAGCCCCCGGAGAATTCTGACGTGTCACTGGTTTGCCCGCTAAGACGGACCGGATTTCGGATTGGTTGTGCCACGACCGATAAGTGGGTGAGGGAACTCCGAATACCCGACCGATGCCTTGTGCAATTGCTTTCCGACCGGTAGGTGAATAAAAGATGACCGGCAAATGATGAACAGGCCAATGGGTGCCGCACGGTCGATGCGGTGGGGCGTGCGCTACTGTCAAGGGTGTGGTGACGATGGGTGAGTTCTGGCCCGTTCCCGACGTGCTGGAGCATCTGGCCGGCCGGTGGCGCGTGACGCGTACCGTGCGGGACCTGGCGAGCGGGGACGAGGGGCGGTTCCACGGGGTCACCGTCTTCGGCCCGCTGGAGGGCGGCGGCCTGCTGCACGCGGAGTCGGGCCATTTCACCTGGCGGGGAGTCCCGCGGCCCGCCGAACGCACGCTGCGGTTCCTGCCGGGTGCGGCGCCGGGCACGGCGGACGTGCGGTTCGCCGACGGGCGGCCCTTTCACGGCCTGGACCTGACGTCCGGGCGGTACGTAGCCGAGCATCCGTGCGCGGCGGACCTCTACCGGGGCGAGTTCACCGTGGCGGACATCGACCACTGGCGCACGGTGTGGCGGGTCGGCGGCCCGGCGAAGGATCTCGTGCTCACGACCGACTACGCGCGCGTGGTCGAGGGGGACACGCTGTCGAAGCGGAGGTTCCAGCGGCCGGCGCGGCCGATGACGGAGATCGTCGACAGCGAGCGGACATCGAGGTTCCAGTAGGTCGAGGGCGGCGCCTTCAGGGCGTAGACCAGGGCGGCGCGGATCACGGAGGGCTCGGCGACGGCGACGATGCGGCCGCCGTCGTCGGCGGGCCGGGTGTCCAGCCAGCCGCCGACCCGGGAGATGAACGCCAGCAGCGACTCACCACCGTGCGGTGTGGAGCGCGGGTCGGCGAGCCAGGCGTCCACCGCCCCCGGCTCCCGGGCCATCGCCTCGCCCAGGGTGAGCCCGCGCCAGCGGCCCATGTCGCAGTCCCGCAGGGCGAGTTGAGCCAGCGGGGCGTACCCCAGGGCGTCGCCGGTGGCGCGGCTGCGCGGCGTCGGCGAGCAGTAGCGCAGCTCGGCCGCGGCCAGCGGCAGCAGCTCCGGCACGACCCGCTGCACCTCGTCCCAGCCCGCCTGGTCCAGTGGCCGGTCGTCCTGGAAGCGCTCGGCGAGCAGCGGGGCGCTCCGCACGGCGGCCACGAACGTGACCCGAATCTGCATGCGGTGATGGTGAGCCGCGCAAGTGAGCAGGTCAAGGGTCGGATATGGCCGTTACCCGGGAGTTACCCGAGGGGGTGTCAGTTCCTACTGGTAACTGTGGAGCATCCACTGGTCCGGCTGGTCGAGCGGCCGGAAGCCCAGCTTCTCGTAGACCCCCTGGGCGTCCTCGGTGGCGAGCAGGAGGCGGCGCAGTCCGTACGGCCGCAGGTGCTCGCGGATGGCGCCGACCATCGCCGTTCCGACGCCCTTGCCGCGCACGACCGGGTCCACGTACACGTCGGCGAGCCAGCCGAACAGCGCCCCGTCGGTCACCACGCGCGCGTAGGCCACCTGCTCCCCCGAAGCCGTGTCGTACACCCCGAAGTTCAGCGAGCCGGCCATCGCGCGGTCGTGCGTCTCGCGCGTGCGTCCGGTCGCCCAGTAGGAGTCGGTCGACAGCCAGCGGTGGACGCGGTCGGCGTCGACTCGGTCGGCGTCGGCGGAGAACTCGTAGCCTTCGGGAAGGGTGGGTGTATCGGTCATGCAAGGAGACTGGCAGGTCCCGAGTACGGGTGTCGAATCGTTTCACCGCGTACGTGGGCGTGGTCGGCGGCGGGTGCGATGCCGCCCGTGGGGGGCGGGCCGCGGACACGGAAGACCTGTTCGGGTCGCTGGAGTTCGTCTGTGGGAGCCTGCCCCTTGGTCAGTGCCCCGGCAGGTACTGGAACACCTCGTCGCACGCCCTCCGCAGTCGCCGCACCCCGTCCGCGATCTCCCCGGTGCCCGCGACCGCGGCGAAGCTGAGCCGTAGATGGGCCGCCGGGGGCTCTGCGCTGAAGTAGGGGCGGCCGGGGGTGACGGCCACGCCCGCGCGCAGCGCCGCCGACGTGAGCGCGGAGTCGTCGGTCCCGTCCGGGAGGCGGAGCCAGAGGTGGTAGCCGCCGGACGGGACGTGCGGCAGGGCGAGTTCGGGCAGGTCGCGGCGCAGGGCGGTGGTCATCGCGTCCCTGCGGGCCTGCAACTCGGTCGCGACCGTGCGCAGATGGCGGGGCCAGGCGGGCGAGCCGACCAGCTCCAGGGCCGCCTCCTGCAACGGGCGGGGCACGAAGAAGGAATCGACGACCTGGATCGCGCGCAGGCGCTCCAGCACGGGTCCGCGGGCCGCCAGCGCGCTCACCCGGAAGCTGGGCGAGGTGACCTTGGTCAGCGACCCCACGTGCACCACGACGCCGTCGGGGTCGTCCGCGGCCAGCGGGCGTGGCAGCGGACCGGCGTCGGCGTGCACGAGCCGTCGTACGAAGTCGTCCTCGACCACGAACGCGCCCGCCTCCCGGGCGATGGCGAGCACCTCGGCGCGCCGCCCGGGGGCGAGCACGGCTCCGGTGGGGTTCTGGAACAGGGGCTGGCAGACGAACACCCGGGCGCCACTCGCCCGGAACGCGTCGGCGAGCAGTTCGGGCCGCACCCCGTCGGGGTCCACCGGCACGGGCACCGGGCGCAGCCCGCCGGCGCGAGCGATGGCGAGCATGCCCGGGTAGGTGGGCGACTCTACGAGCACCGGCGCCCCGGGCGGGGCGAGGGCGCGCAGCGCGGTGGCCAGCGCGGACTGCCCGCCCGCCGCGATCAGGACCTCCGCCGCGGTGACGGCGCCGCCGATGCCGCGCGCGAACCACTCCCGCAGCTCCGGCAGCCCCTCCATCGGCGGCCGCTCCCAGGCGCCCGGGCGCCGCCCGGCCCGGGCCAGCGCCGCCGCCATCGCCCGCTCCGGCTGCAGCGAGGAGTGCAGATAGCCGCCGCTGAACTCCAGCACGCCCGGCGGTGGAGCGGCGAGGGAGACGGTGACCCCTGAGGCGTCGACCGTGCGCGGGACGAGTTCCGCGACGCTGTCGGCGCTGAGCGCGACCTCCTGCCAGGAGGTGTCGCCGGTGGCGGTGGGCGCGGTGCGTACGGGAGCGCGGAAGGCGCCGGCTCCGGGCCGGGTGACGACCAGGCCCTCGGCGACCAGCTGTGCCAGCGCGCGCGACACGGTCACCGGACTCACCCGGAACCGTTCGACGAGTGCCCGGCTCGACGGGAGCTTTCCACCCGGTGAATAGCGGTCGAGTTCCCGTCGCAGGCGATCGGCCAGCTCCGCCACACTGCTACGCTCTTGCATGAGGACACAGAGTAGCGCTACTACCGCACCATCGATAACGGTCACCGCTCCCCGGGAACGCCCCGGCTTCGGCGGCACCCTTCAGGCCGCCCTCGGCGTGACGGCCTTCTCCCTCACCTTCCCGGCCACCGTCTGGGGCCTGGAGGGCTTCGGGCCCTGGTCGCTCGTGGCGGTGCGCAGTGTTCTGGCGGCGGTCATCGCGGGCTTCTGCCTGCTCCTTCTGCGCGTGCCCCTGCCCGACCGCCGGCACCGGGCGGGACTGGCCGTGGTCGCCGCGGGAGTGGTGCTCGGCTTCCCGCTGCTCACCACGCTCGCCCTGCAGACCTCCACGACCGCGCACGCCGCCGTGGTCGTCGGCCTGCTTCCGCTGACCACGGCGCTCTTCTCCGCCCTGCGGATGGGCACCCGCCCCTCCCGTACGTTCTGGGTGGCGGCCCTCGCGGGGGCGGGTGCGGTTCTCGCGTTCACCGTGCAGCAGAGCGGCGGCGCGCTGACCGCCGCCGACGGCTACCTGGCCGGCGCGCTGCTGGTGTGCGCGGCCGGCTACACCGAGGGCGGTCGGCTGGCCCGGGTGATGCCGGGCTGGCAGGTGATCGGCTGGGCGCTGGTGCTGTGTCTGCCGCTCACCGTGCCGGCCGCCGCGCTGGCGCTGTCTTTCGAACCCGTGTCCCTCACCGCGCACGGTGTGGCCGGGGTGCTGTGGCTGGCGGCGGGCTCGCAGTTCCTCGGGCTGGTCGTCTGGTACCGGGGCATGGCGGCCATCGGCATCCCGCGGGCCAGCCAGTTGCAGTTGGCTCAGCCGCTGCTCACACTGGTGTGGTCGGTGCTGCTGCTGGGCGAGCACCTCACGGTGGCCGCTCCACTGACGGCCGCCGCCGTGCTCGTGTGCATCGCCGTCACCCAACGGTCTCGATCATGAGGAGGCCCCGCAGATGCACGCATCCGTGGGCGACCAGCTTGTCCAGCACGGCAGGGTGGTCGGCCAGCACGACCAGGTCACGGTAGTCGTCGAAGTGATGGGTACGGAGGGCACCCCGCCGTACCGCGTCCGCTTCCCGGACGGCCGCGAGGCCGTGATGTCCCCCGGCCCCGACTGCGAGGTCCGGCACCGGGAACCGGAACACCGGACACAGTAGATCAGCGGGGTGGCTTCGCCGGCTGCCCGTAGTGGTCGGCGACCACCCGCGCCATCGCCCCGATCGGGTCCTTCGCCATGTCCTGTGCGGCGAAGAAGACGTGTCCGCGCACCTGCGGGTACCGCGCGGCCAGAGTGAGGTGCCGGGAGAGCTCGACCGGATCCTGCCAGGCCGCGGGCTGGGCGGCGGCGCCCGCCTTGTACAGCGCCTCGCCGATGTGCAGGCGCGTTTTCGTGCCGTGGGCGACCTCCGCCCACCAGGCCACGAGCGTGGCGTAGTCGGCGGCGGCGAAGCCGATGTGCCAGTACACCTGCGGCACGATGTAGTCGATCCAGTTCTCGCGGACCCACTTGCGGGTGTCCGCGTGCAGATCGTCGTACGTCTGGACACCGGCCCGGGTGTCCGAGCCCCGCTCGTCGGTCGTGGCGTTGC
Organism: Streptomyces sp. NPDC001544; assembly: GCF_042894285.1. Lineage (NCBI taxonomy): Bacteria > Bacillati > Actinomycetota > Actinomycetes > Kitasatosporales > Streptomycetaceae > Streptomyces > Streptomyces sp. NPDC001544. The sequence goes on from NZ_JBIAVN010000006.1 coordinate 221,828, forward strand.
GCCATACGCCGAACGGGCTGATCCCGAACCGGGTGCCGGGCCGGACCTTCTTGATCCGGGCCGCGGTCTCGCGCACCAGCCGGTCGATGTTGTCACGGCGCCAGGCGGCCCGGCTGTCGAAGTCACCGCCGTACGCGTCGTACGCGGTGTCGTCGTCGAAGGTCTGCCCGGCGACCGGGTACGGATAGAAGTAGTCGTCGAAATGGACCGCGTCGACCGGGTACGTGGCGACCGCGTCGAGCATGGCGTCCTCGACGAAGGACCGGACCTCGGGCAGGCCCGGGTTGTAGTAGAGCTTGCCGCCGTACGGCACGACCCAGTCCGGGTGCTTGCGGGCGGGGTGCGAGGCGGCGAGCCGCGTCGGGTCGGCGTGGAGCGCGACCCGGTAGGGATTGAACCAGGCGTGCAGTTCCAGGCCCCGCGCGTGCGCCTCGGTGACGGCGGTGCCCAGCGGGTCCCAGCCGGGGGTCCTGCCCTGGGTGCCGGTCAGCACCTGCGACCACGGCTCGTACGGCGAGGGCCACAGGGCGTCCGCGGTGGGCCGCACCTGGAAGACCACGGTGTTGAGCCGGTCGCGGACGGCGCGGTCGAGGAGGGCGGTCAGCTCCGCGCGCTGTTCGGCTGCCGTGAGGCCGGGACGCGAGGGCCAGTCCCGGTTGTCGACCGTCGCCAGCCACACGCCCCGCATCTCGGTGGCCGCCCGCGGGCGGCGCGGCCCCGCCGACGCGCCCTGCGTCATCGCCAGTGTCGACAGCGCCGCGAGGGCGAACGCACGCCGCGAGACCCGCCTCGTGGACCCCATGGGCACACCCCATACGCTCAGGATCCGCCCGGTCACGGATCGTCTCGGGGCAAAGGATGCCCCTCCCCGGACGATCGATCATCGATACTTGGGAGTAACGTGCTCGATCGGAGCAGGGGCACAACCCGGAGCGCCTGCCGTCCGGTCGTTGATCAGCGAAGGGGACGATGTGACCGACATCGAGCGGGTCGGAGTCGTGGGCTGCGGCCAGATGGGAGCGGGCATCGCCGAGGTGTGCGCCCGCGCCGGGCTGGACGTGAAGGTCGCCGAGACCACCGGCGAAGCCCTGGAGATAGGCCGTACCCGGCTGTTCAACTCCCTGGCCAAGGCAGCCGAGCGCGGCAAGATCACCGAGGAGGAGCGGGACTCCACCCTGGAGCGGCTGAGCTTCACCACCGACCTCGGCGAGTTCGCCGACCGCGACCTGGTGATCGAGGCGGTCGTCGAGAACGAGCAGGTGAAGACCGAGATCTTCCAGGTGCTCGACCAGGTGGTGACCCGGCCGGACGCGATCCTCGCGTCCAACACCTCCTCCATCCCGCTGGTGAAGCTCGCGGTGGCCACCTCGCGCCCCGACCACGTCATCGGCATCCACTTCTTCAACCCGGCCCCCGTGCAGCGGCTCGTCGAGCTGATCCCGGCGCTCACCACCTCGGAGGGCACGCTCGGCCGCGCCCAGCTCTTCGCCGAGAAGCTGCTCGGCAAGCACGCCATCCGCGCCCAGGACCGCTCCGGGTTCGTGGTCAACGCGCTGCTGGTGCCCTACCTGCTGTCCGCCATCCGCATGTTCGAGTCCGGCATCGCCAGCCGCGAGGACATCGACAACGGCATGGAGATGGGCTGCGCCCACCCGATGGGTCCGCTGAAGCTGTCCGACCTGATCGGCCTGGACACCATCGTGTCCATCGCCAACTCGATGTACGCCGAGTACAAGGAGCCGCTGTACGCCGCTCCCCCGCTGCTCCAGCGGATGGTGGAGGCGGGCCGGCTGGGCCGGAAGGCCGGATCCGGCTTCTACACGTACGGCTGATCACAGGCTGCCACGCTCCGCTGTGCCCGGCACCCGCTCGGTGCCGGGCACACGTGTTTCACTCCCCGTGTGCGCCCCGGGCACGCATATGCCCGTCGCACACTCTCCCCACGCGTCCACCAGGCGAGTTCACTCATCATGCGCATGCTGGGATGCGAAAACCACCACGTTCGACTACGGAAGGGAGTGGACCCGTGACCGTCGATCCTGAGCATCCCGTGGTCCATGGAGAACTCGCGGAGTTACGTCGCCGCCTCGACATGGCGTACGCCCGCGTCGAGGGCGGGCTGGCGCTGCTCAGCCACCGCACCGAGGAGACCGCCAAGGAAGTCGACGAGCTGAACACCCGCGTGATCTCGCTGGAACACGCACGCTGGCCACTGCCCTCGCTCGCCGCGCTCACCGCACTGGGAGCGCTCGTGGTGACGGTCTGGCAGGCGCTGGCCCACTAGAGCCTGTCCGGCGGACCAGGCCGCAGACGCGGGGCTTGGCACGCCCTCCCCCACTCTCGGCTCCGCTCGAGCGGGGGGACCCGCATCGCGTCGACGCCCCCCTCCGCCTTGCAGCCGGACGCACCAAGCCCCGCTCACCGGCGTCGATGAGTCACCGCTGGTTTGCTGCGACCTGATCCGACGGACAGGCCCTAGTCATCGGCGAGCCTGAGGTGATGCAGCAGTAGTAACGCGGCCGCCATGTTGGCGGCCGGGACCTCCCCGCGGGCGACCATGTCGGGAACGAGTTTGAGGGGGACCCATTCCCGGCGGTCCGACTCGAAGTCGTCCACCGGGTGTCCGACGTACTCGCCCTCGTCGGCCCAGTAGATGTGATGCCGGGCGTCCGTGAGGCCGTTGGACGGCTCCACGCTCATCAGATGGCGCAGAGGCCCCGGCCGCCAGCCGGTCTCCTCCTCGAGTTCCCTGGCGGCCGCGCACGCGATGTCCTCGCCGTCCTCGACGACCCCCGCGGCCAGTTCCCACCCCCAGCTGTCCGTGATGAAGCGGTGCCGCCACAGCAGCAGCACCTCGTTGGCCTCGTTGACCACGGTGGCCACGGCCACCGGACGCAGCCGTATCAGGAAGTGGTCGAGGTGCCGGCCGTCCGGCAGCTCGACGTCTGCGAGATTGACGCTGAACCAGCGGTTCGCGTAGACAGTTTGTTCGTTCTGTTTCGTCCACTGCACGGTTCTGCCACCTTCCGTCGAGTAAGTGGCAATATCGCAGCAGCGTCTCTGGTGGACCTACAGGGGAACGCGCAGTGCCCCGTCGATGAGTTCGGCGGCCTCGGCAGTGCCCGCGCAGCCACTGCGCACGAGGTGTTCGCGTACCGTGCGCAGTCTGTCCCGCAGTCTCTGGGACTCCATGCCCCTGGCCTGTTCGGCCATCTGCACCGCCGTAACCACCGCCTTGTCCGCGTTGCCCTGGCGGAGTTCGATGGTGCTGAGCATGGCGAGCCGGTGCACCCGGCCCCGGTCGTGGGCCGGATTGTCCACGGCGGCGGCCGCGTGCTCCTGGGCGGCCGCGAGTTCCCCGAGGCTGAGCAGCGCCTCCGCCACCTGGACGTTGACCAGGCCCGGCTGGACATAGCCGGTCTCGTCGGGTTCGTGCCCGCGCCGGATGCGGTCGGCGGCCGTCTCCGCCCGCCGGATGCAGGACAGGGCGCTCGTGCCGTCGCCGAGGTGGGCGTACGCCTTGGCCTGCATCGCGTACAGGTCGGAGGCGAGGGCGGGGGTGATGTGCCGGCCGGCGGCGCGCAGCGCCGCCTCCGCGAAGGCGACGGCCTGCCGGTACTCCCGCATGAACAGCGCCTGGTTGACCAGGAGCGCGATCACGTAGGCGCCAAGTCCCCGGTCCCCGCTGGCCTTGGCCAGCCTGAGGGCCTGGTGGAAGTAGCGCTGGGCCAGGCCGTGCGCGTCGGAGTCGTAGGCGCAGATGCCGGCGATCGCCACCAGCCCGCCGGTGGCCCGGTGCAGTTGGCGGCCGGTGGCATCCGTGTAGCTGCCACGCAGCAGCGGGGCCGCCTCCGCGTTGAGGAAGCCGACGATACGGGTGCGGGTCGCGATGCCGCCTGCCTTGCGGTACAGCTGCTCGTAGTGGGTGCGGGCGGCACGCAGCATCTCGATGTCGGCCGAGGTGACCCGGTGCCGGCCGCCTCGGGAGACGTCCACGTCCTCCGGCGGGTTCTCCCACTCCCACACCGGCATCACGGCGGGTGTTCCGGTGACCGCGGGGGCACCGAGGAGGTGGGGCCGCTGCTGTTCGTCGGAGCGCCACAGGGCGGTGGCGCGTTCGACGAAGCCGGAGAGCGAGGTGCCGTGCGGGACGCTCGGCTCGCCGGGCACACCGAGGCCGATGTCGTCGAGGGTGACCGGCCGTTGCAGCCGGGCGGCGAGCACCTCGCAGATCAGGTCGGGCACCTGGCCGCGTGGCCGCTGTCCCTTCAACCACCGCGCGACGGCGGTGTGTTCGTACCGGAGCGCGAGACCGCGCGCCCGGCCCGCCTGGTTGACGTGGGCGGCGAGACCGGCGTGCGAGATCCCGGCCTCGTCGAGGATCGCGTCCAGCAGAGTGTTGGGCTGCATCAAGGCCCCCCGGGTGGCTCGGTGGGCGCCACCTTCGCCAGAGTAGCGGGTGCGTCTTCACACGGGGTGTGAACGGAGTACGCGAATCCGCACGGTGCGCGCGCTGTCGCGCAGAGTCGTCGGCCGATTGACTTGATTGCCTCGCAAGAGGCCGGCCGGGCCACCGGCTCCCCCTCATACAGCGGTGGCCTGGCCGTCGGCGCCGGCCCTTGCGGCCCAGAGGTGGGGGTCGCGGTCGTTGCGCAGCACGAGCAGGGCGACGTCGTCGGCCGGGGTGCCGCCGGTGTGGCGGAGCAGGGCCGTGAAGACCCTGCGCAGGATGGCCTGCGGCGTGACGGAGTGGGCGTGCAGGGCCTCGCTCAGCGCCGTCGGCAGCGAGAAGAAGCGGCCCCGCGCGTCACGGGCGTCCTCCGCGCCGTCCGTGTAGAGCACCAGGGTCTCGCCGGGCGGCAGTTGTCCGCACTCCAGGACCGGCAGGTCGGGCGGGAGCGGGAAGGGGCCGAGCGGCGGGAGGGGGTCGGCCCCCGTCAGGGGCTCGGCCCGGGCGCCGCTGAGCAGGTACGGCCAGGGATGGCCGCAGTTGAGTGCGTGCACCTCGCCGCCCCGGTCGATCTCCAGGAGCAGTACGGTGACGAATTCCTCGGCGACGGGGGTGTCGGGTTCCTGCCCGCTCGCGGGATGCTCGGCGCGGGCCCGCTCCCTCAGGTGCCGGGCCAGGGCGCGGTCCAGGCGCCGCAGCACGCGGTCCAGTCCGGGCTCGTCGTGCGCGGCCTCGCGGAAGCTGCCGAGGACCGCGGCCGCGGTGCCGATGGCGGACAGTCCGTGACCGCGCACGTCGCCCATCACCACCCGGACGCCGTGTTCGGTGGCCACCGCCTCGTACAGGTCGCCGCCGATGGCCGCTCCGCGGTCGGCGGACAGTTGGGCGGCGGCGATGCTCAGACCGTCCAGGCGCGGGGGCGGGGGCCGCAGCAACACGCTCTGCGCGGCGCCCGCCGCTCGGCGGGCCTGCCGCAGCTCACCCAGCAGGGTCCGGCCGAGATGGGCCACCAGGCCGGTGCCGACCGTGAAGAACACGGCGCTGGTGGCGAGCCTGGCGGCGAGCCCGTCCTGCCGGGCGAGCGGACAGGCCAGTTTGTAGAGGACCGCCATGACGCCCCAGGCGAGCGGCAGTCCCAGCGCGCGGCACAGCGGCCGCCGGTCGGGCCTGCGGGCGGACCACCCTCGGGTCGGTCCCCGAGCGTTGATACGGATCATGCCGATGGCCCCCCATACAGGCTCTGGCAGAGCAGACGGACCGACCCCGAAAGGCCGGTCCGATTCTGTCCACGGCATGCCCCCGAAGGGGATGGATCACCCGAAGTTCTCACCCTAATGAGTGAAAGTTCAACGGATCCGTGCATTTATGCAGGTGGCAGCTGTCCTCGCTAGCTCCGCAGCACCGCGCCCGTACGCTCGCCCGCGAGGGCCACCGCCGCGTCACGGGCCGCGGAGGCCTCGTCGACGGTCAGCGTGCGGTCGCTCGCGCGGAAGCGCAGCGCGTACGCCAGGGACTTCTTGCCCTCGCCCAGCTGGTCGGCGTTCTCGTAGACGTCGAACAGGCGGATGGACTCCAGGAGCTCACCGGCGCCCTCGCGCAGCGCGGCCTCGACGTCCGCGTGCGGGACGGGCCGGTCGACCACGAGGGCGACGTCCTGCGTGGCGACCGGGAAGGCGGAGATCCGCGGCGCCTGCGGGGCGCCGTCGCCGGCCGCTTCCAGGGCGTCCAGGTCGAGCTCCATGGCGGAGCTGCGCTCGGGCAGGCCGAGGGCCTTCAGCACCCGCGGGTGCAGCTCACCCGCGTGGCCCACGATCTGCTCGGTGCCGTCCGCCACGACCGCGAGCTCGGCGCAGCGGCCCGGGTGCCACGGGCCGTACTGTCCCTTGCGGACGATCAGGTCGGCACCGGCTTCACGGGCGACGGCGCGGGCGGCCTCGATCGCGTCGGCCCAGTCCGTGGGACGGCCCTTGCCCCACCAGCCGGCCTGCTCGCGGGCCCCGGTGAGGACGACGGCCACGTGCCGCGGCTGCTCGGGCAGCGCGGCGTCGAGCTGCGCGAGCTCCTCGTCGGTGGGGCGCCGGTCGACGGGCAGGTGTCCGGCGACTCGCTGCTCGGCACGCGGCCGGAAGACCAGGCCCGTCTCGAACAGCGCCAGGTCGTGCGAGCCCCTGCCGTCGTTGCGCCGCAGGGCGCCCAGCAGGCCCGGAAGCAGCGTCGTACGGAGCGCGGGCTCCTCGTCGCTGAGCGGGTTGACCAGCTTGACCACGCGGCGGGCGGGGTCGTGGGCGTCCAGGCCGAGCTGGTCGAAGACGTGCTCGGCGACGAAGGGGTAGTTGGGCGCCTCGACGTAGCCGACACCGGCCAGCGCCCGGCCGACCCGGCGGTGCAGCCGCTGGCGGTACGTGAGGCCGCGGCCCGAGGGAGGCTTGGGCAGTGTGGAGGGCAGGTTCTCGTAGCCCTCCAGCCGGATGACCTCTTCGGCCAGGTCGTTGGGCTCGGCGAGGTCGGGCCGCCAGGACGGGACGGTGACGATCAGCTCGTCCTGCCCGTAGACGTCGCAGCCGACCTCCTGCAGACGGCGCACGACCGTCTCACGGCCGTAGTCGACGCCCGCGACCTTGTCCGGGTGGTTCGCCGGGAGGGTGATGGTGTGCGGCGCGGACGGCGCGATGATCTCGGTGACGCCCGCCTCGGCCGTGCCGCCCGCGAGCAGCACCAGCAGGTCCACCGTGCGCTGGGCGGCGGCGGCCGCGGCCAGCGGGTCGACGCCGCGCTCGAAGCGACGGGAGGCCTCCGACAGCAGCTTGTGGCGGCGGGCCGTGCGCGCGATCGCCACGGCGTTGAAGTGGGCGGCCTCGATGACCACGTCGGTCGAGGCGTTCTCGAGATCCTCGTGGTCGGCGATCTCGGTGTTGGCGCCGCCCATGACGCCGGCCAGGCCGATCGGGCCGCGCTCGTCGGTGATGACCAGGTCCTCGGCGTGCAGCTTGCGCTCGACGCCGTCGAGGGTGACGAGCTTCTCGCCCTCCTCGGCCCGGCGCACCCCGATCGTGCCCTGGATCAGCTTCCGGTCGTAGGCGTGCAGGGGCTGGCCCAGCTCCATCATCACGTAGTTGGTGACGTCGACGGCGAGCGAGATCGGGCGCATGCCGACCTTCTGCAGACGGCGCTGCAGCCAGATCGGGGAGCGTGCCTCGGGGCTCAGGCCGGTGACCGTGCGGGCCGTGAAGCGGTCGCAGCCCATCGGGTCGGAGACCTGGACGGGGTGGCCGAAGGCGTTCGGGGCCGGTACGTCGATCAGCGCCGGGTCGCGCAGCGGCAGCCGGTAGGCGATGGCGGTCTCGCGGGCGACACCGCGGATGGACAGGCAGTCGCCGCGGTTGGCGGTGACGGCGATGTCCAGGACCTCGTCGACCAGCTCCAGCAGCTCGATGGCGTCCTTGCCGACCTCGGTCTCCGGCGGCAGCACGATGATGCCGTGGGTGCCGTCGTCGCCCATGCCCAGCTCGTCGCTGGAGCAGATCATGCCGTGGGACGTCTTGCCGTAGGTCTTGCGGGCGGAGATGGAGAAGCCGCCGGGCAGCGTGGCACCGGGGAGGACCACCACGACCTTGTCGCCGACCGCGAAGTTGCGGGCGCCGCAGACGATCTCCTGGGGCTCACCGGTGCCGTTGGCCTGGCCGACGTCGACGGTGCAGAAGCGGATCGGCTTCTTGAAGCCCTCCAGCTCCTCGATGGTCAGCACCTGGCCGACGACCAGCGGGCCCTTGAGGTCGGCGCCGAGCTGCTCGACGGTCTCCACCTCCAGGCCTGCCGAAATGAGCTTGGCCTGGACGTCACGGCCGGTCTCGGTGGCCGGCAGGTCGACGTACTCCCGCAGCCAAGAAAGCGGGACCCGCATCAGATCTCCATCCCGAACGGCCGGGTGAACCGGACGTCACCCTCGACCATGTCTCGCATGTCCTCGACGTTGTGGCGGAACATCAGCATCCGCTCGATGCCGAACCCGAAGGCGAAGCCGCTGTACTTCTCCGGGTCGACGCCGCAGGCGGTGAGCACCCGCGGGTTGACCATGCCGCAGCCGCCCAGCTCGATCCAGCCCTCGCTGGAGCAGGTGCGGCAGGGCCGGTCGGGGTTGCCGACGGACTCGCCCTTGCAGACGTAGCAGAGCATGTCCATCTCGGCGCTCGGCTCGGTGAACGGGAAGAAGTTCGGCCGCAGCCGGGTCTTCATGCCCTCGCCGAACAGCGACTGCACCATGTGGTCCAGGGTGCCCTTGAGGTCGGCCATGGTCAGGCCCTCGTCCACGGCGAGCAGCTCGACCTGGTGGAAGACGGGGGTGTGGGTCGCGTCCAGCTCGTCGGTGCGGTAGACGCGGCCGGGGCAGATCACGTAGACCGGCAGGTCCCGCTGCAGCAGCGAGCGGATCTGCACGGGCGAGGTGTGGGTGCGCAGCACGACGCCGGAGTCGGCGCCGCCGTCCTCGCCCCGCACGAAGAAGGTGTCGGCCTCACCGCGGGCCGGGTGGTCCGGGCCGATGTTGAGGGCGTCGAAGTTGAACCACTCGGCCTCGACCTGCGGGCCCTCGGCGACCTCGTAGCCCATGGCCACGAAGATGTCCTCGATGCGCTCCGACAGGGTGGTCAGCGGATGGCGGGCGCCGGCCGGGACACGGTCGTACGGCAGGGTGACGTCGACGTCCTCCTCGACCAGCACCCGGGCGTCACGCTCGGCCTCCAGCTCGGTCTGGCGGGCGGCCAGGGCCTTGTTGACGGCGCCGCGGGCCATGCCGACCCGCTTGCCGGCATCGGCCTTGGCGTGCGGGGGCAGGGCGCCGATCTCGCGGTTGGCGAGGGCCAGCGGGGAGGCGGGGCCGGTGTGCGCGACCTTGGCCTCGTGGAGCGCGTCGAGGGAGTCCGCGGCGGCGAAGGCGGCGAGCGCCTCGTCCCGCATGCGCTCGATCTCTTCCGGTTTCAACGCCTCGACCTCTACAGGGTCGTACGACTTATTCGGTGCCGACATCTCTTCCCGTGCTTCCGATTGGCTGGCTGGAGTGCCCCGTCTTCGAGCCGGGGACGACCCGGAGATGATCCGGAGACGATCCGTCCCTGGTTATGGACGCAAAGGTGCCAATGGCCGAGTCTAACGGGGCTGAAGGTTGCGATTGCGCCCGCGGCGGCTCAGGCCAGGTAGGCCGGCACGCTCACGGGCAACGTAAATCGGAACTCGGCGCCGCCGCCGGGGGCGCGGCCGACCGTGATGGTGCCGCCGTGGGCCTCGACGATGCCCTTGACGATGTAGAGCCCCAGGCCGGTGCCGCCGCGCTTGCTGCCCCGCCAGAAGCGGGTGAAGACGCGGTTCATGGACTCCTCCGGGATGCCTGGCCCCTCGTCGCTCACCGTGACCGACGTGCCGGTTTCCTCGCCCTCACGCGGGGACGCCGAGGGCGTGATGTCAATGGTGACGGTTCCCTCGCCGTGCCGCACGGCATTTTCGATGAGGTTGCTGAGCACCTGGTCGACCTTGTCGGGGTCGGCCCACAGGGCGGGCAGCGGCTGCTCGATGCGGAGCAGGAAGCGGTCGGCGGGCTGTCCGGCGGCCACGTAGGCCTGGATGTGCCGTCCGACGGCGGCGCCTATGTCCACGGGCTGGCGGCGCACCTCCAGGCGTCCGGAGTCGATCCGGGAGATGTCCAGCAGTTCCGCGATGAGCCGGGTGACCCGGTCGGCGTCCGCGTCGACGGTCTCCAGCATGAGCCGCTTCTGGTCGTCGGTGAACCGCTCCCACTTGGCGAGCAGGGTGGCGGTGAAGCCCTTGACGGAGGTGAGCGGGGAGCGCAGCTCGTGGGCGACGGTGGCGATCAGCTCGGCGTGACTGCGTTCGGTGCGGCGGCGGGCCTCGGTGTCGCGCAGGGTGACGACGACGCGGCGGACGGGCCCGGTGGGTTCCTCGCGGACGTAGCGGGCCGACACGAGGACTTCCCGGCCGCCGGGCAGCAGCAGGTTGCGCTCGGGCTGCCGCACCCGGATGGCGAGCCCGCCGTACGGGTCGGTGAGCTGCCACCAGCGCCGCCCCTCGAGGTCCTCCAGCGGCAGGGCCCGCTCCAGGTGCCGGCCGAGGGCGTCGGCGGCGCGGATCGCGGTGATGCGTTCGGCGGCGGCGTTGAAGCAGACGACCCGGCCGTCCTCGTCGGCGATCACGAGGCCGTCGGGCAGGTCGTCGGGATCGATGCCGGACTCGGTGGGGTCGCCGGGCCGGGACGCGGGTGTGCGTCGCACGCCCCGCCCTCCCTGCGCCGTGCTGGTGCCGACGACACTCATCCCCGTACCCCACCTCTCGAACGGCGCAGGGCCCCGAGCTGGTCACCCTACTAGCTGTGGGTGACGGAACGGCACCCTCCGGAGGCGCGCTGTGCACGGGCTGACGCATAGAGACATACGGCGGCGGCCGTGGCGAGGTTCAGACTCTCGGCCTTTCCGTGGATCGGAACGCGCACCACGGCGTCCGCGAGCGCGCGGGTCTCCTCCGGGAGCCCCCAGGCCTCGTTGCCGAACACCCATGCGGTGGGGTCGCCCATGGTGCCCCGGTCGAGTTCGTCGTCGAGGTCGCGGTCACCGGCGCCGTCGGCGGCGAGGATGCGTACGCCGGCGCCCTTGAGCCCTTGCACCGCGCGCTCGACGGGCACTCCGACGGCCACGGGCAGGTGGAACAGCGAGCCCACGGAGGCGCGGACGGCCTTCGGGTTGTACAGGTCGACGGAGGCGTCGGTGAGGATCACGGCCTCGGCGCCGGCCGCGTCGGCGCACCGGAGTACGGTCCCGGCGTTCCCCGGGTCGCGCACATGGGCGAGCACGGCGACGAGTTTGGGCGCGGCGGCGAGGACGTCCTCGAAGGGTGTGTCCAGGAACCGGCAGACACCGACCAGTCCCTGCGGGGTGACCGTGGTGGAGATGTCGGCGATGACCTCTTCGGAGGCGAGGTGGACGCGGGCCCCGGCGTCCCGGGCCGCCCCGACGATGTCGGCGTACCGCTCCGCGGCCTCGACCGTGGCGAACAGCTCGACCAGTGTGGGGGTGCCGTCCACGTGATGCCCGGCGGCCTCCCTGACGGCCTGCGGCCCCTCCGCGAGGAACAACCGGTCCTTCCCCCGGAAGTTCCGCTTCCCCAGCCGCCGCGCGGCGGCCACACGGGCGGAACGGGGGGAGATCAGCTCGGGGGTGGCGGGGGACATGGGTTCACCTTCGGATGTTCACGGGTACTGATCTACGGCGCGGTGAGACCGACGGCACCGCGGCCGGCCCAGGGGCGCGGGGCTGTGTCGATTTGCGGCTCCGCCGCGTGGGCGCGACCAGCCACGATGCTCCCGCAGCCGAACGACGACCAAGGGGCCCCAACATGCAGGACCCGCAAGCCATGAAGCCTGCGGGTCCTTCAGTGCGCGCCGGCCGAAAGCCGGCGCAGCGTCACGCGGCCTTCGGCGCGTTGACGTCCGAGGGCAGCGCCTTCTGCGCGACCTCGACGAGCGCGGCGAACGCGTTCGCGTCGTTGACCGCCAGCTCGGCCAGGATCTTGCGGTCGACCTCGACGTTCGCGGCCTTCAGACCCTGGATGAAGCGGTTGTAGGTGATGCCGTTGGCGCGGGCAGCGGCGTTGATGCGCTGGATCCACAGCTGACGGAAGTCGCCCTTGCGCTTCTTGCGGTCGTTGTAGTTGTAGACCAGCGAGTGGGTGACCTGCTCCTTGGCCTTGCGGTACAGGCGCGAACGCTGACCGCGGTAGCCGGAGGCCTGCTCGAGGATCGCCCGGCGCTTCTTGTGGGCGTTGACTGCCCGCTTGACGCGTGCCACTTGTTAACTCCTTGTAGCGGGGCCGTGGGTGTCCTCACACGGCCCGGAAACGATTCGGTCCCGGTCCAGACGTACGGCGCTCGGACGGCGCCGCCGCGTCACTTGCCGAGAAGCTTCTTGATCTTCGCGGCGTCGCCCGGGGCCATCTCGGCGTTGCCGGTGAGGCGACGCGTCACACGGGACGACTTGTGCTCGAGCAGGTGGCGCTTGCCGGCGCGCTCACGGAGCACCTTGCCGGAGCCGGTGACCTTGAAGCGCTTGCTGGCACCGCTGTGCGACTTGTTCTTCGGCATAGCGCCGTTCTCTCCTCGTCGGTGGCGCTCCGGTGCCCGGTCGGGAAAACCGGGCACGGTGGAGCGTCGGACTTGTTTCGGTTACATCCTGGGGACTCGCGTCCCCCGGGATCACGCCTCGGCGGAAGCCTCGGCAGGGGCCTCGGTCTCCACGGCGTTCTCGGTTTCCGCGGCGTTCTGCGACTTGCCGGGGTTCGCCTTCGCTTCGGCCTTGCGGGCTTCCTGCGCCTGGCGGGCCTCGGCCATCGCCTCGGTCTTCTTCTTGTGCGGACCGAGGACCATGATCATGTTGCGGCCGTCCTGCTTCGGGTTCGACTCGACGAACCCGAGGTCCTGGACATCCTCCGCGAGACGCTGCAGCAGTCGGTAGCCCAGCTCGGGACGGGACTGCTCACGGCCACGGAACATGATCGTGATCTTGACCTTGTCGCCCTGCTTGAGGAACCGGACGACGTGACCCTTCTTGGTGTCATAGTCGTGCGGGTCGATCTTCGGCCGGAGCTTCATCTCCTTGATGACCGTGTGCGCCTGGTTCTTGCGCGCCTCACGGGCCTTCATGGCCGACTCGTACTTGAACTTCCCGTAGTCCATGAGCTTGCACACGGGCGGACGGGCGTTCGCCGCGACCTCGACCAGGTCCAGGTCGTACTCCTGCGCAAGCTCCAGTGCCTTGGCCAGCGGGACGATGCCCACCTGCTCGCCACTGGGACCGACAAGTCGCACCTCGGGAACGCGAATCCGGTCGTTGATGCGGGGCTCGGCGCTGATGGATCCTCCTCGGTAGCACCACGCGACGGTCTGGCGGACAGCCGCGTAACGTCTGTATTCGTAAGACCTAACCGCGCCGAAGCACAAAAAATGCCCCGGACGATCACAGGCGGGGCTCCAATGACTGCCGGAGCACCGCCGCGGTGAACGCGGGGCGCGCTTTCGGGCGACTCCATCGTCCGTACGGAACGATGGCGGCCGCCTGACCGGGTGACCCGCCATCCTGGGGACGGTCGGGTGGGAGCTCGGAGCCTCCACTTGTGGGCCGGACATGACGATGGTGACATGACGATGTCCAGCCGGTCGTTACACAAGGTTAGCAGCAAGGTTCGGGAAAGGGCCAATCGGAAGGCACGGACGGGTACCGCCTATCGTGTGGGACATGAGTGAGACCTCCCCCTCCGGCACCGCCGGCCAGCCCGACTTCGACGAGATGACCCGCGACATCGCCGAGGTCCCCGCGGTCGAGGTGATCGTGACCGTCGCCGTCAACCTGATGAGCGCCGCGGCCGTGAAGCTCGGGCTGACCGAGGAGGGCGACAAGCACAAGGACCTGGACGAGGCCCGCAAGCTGGTGACCGCCCTCGCCGGTCTGCTGGACGCGAGCGCGACCGAGATCAGCTCCTTCCACGCGGCGCCGCTGCGCGACGGCCTGAAGTCGCTGCAGCTTGCGTTCCGCGAGGCGTCCCTCGTCCCGGACGAGCCGGGCCAGGGCCCCGGTGAGAAGTACACGGGGCCGGTCTATGGCTAGCGGGTAGTAAATTTACGACCCTTTAGCCACGTACGTACAAGGGCTCGCCCGGAGGCGTCGTCCCGGCCGGCAGCAGTGCCAGGTCGAGGCCGCGCACCAGGCGGGCCCTCAGTGTGTCGTCGGCGGCCAGGCGCTCGGCGACCGCACGGGCGGCCTGGTCGGGGGCGACGGCCGGGTCCAGGACCAGGGCGAGGGTGCCGTCCGCCCGGCCGGGACCGAGGTGGGCGCGGAGCACGGCGGGCTCGGCGGCGACGGCGGTGCGGACGGCCTCGACGACGGCCGGGTCCGCCAGCGGGTCGGTCGTCGTACGGCCCTCGGCGAGGGCGAGCAGCGCCGGCCCCGTCAGCTCGAACGGCACCGGACCGGACAGGTCCAGCACGATGGTGTCCGCCTTCTCGTGGGCGGCGGCCTGCAGGGCCTGGTGCAGGGGCACGGCGACGGGACGGGCCGCGGGGTCCCAGCGGGCCAGCGAGCCGGTGGACGTGAAGGCGGGCAGGGCGGTGCGGGAGCCGGCCTTCAGCGTCGGCACGGCCATGTCGCTGGTCTTCTCGCGGCGCAGCCCGTTCTCGTCCTCCTCGACCTCACCGAGCACGGCCACCACCGGAACCAGCAGCCGGGCGTCCTTGAGCGCCTCCAGGACGGGTGCGACGGCGGTACGGTCCTCGGCCCACGCGGCCAGCGCGGCGCTCAGCCGGGGCTCGGCTGAGCCGTCGTCGTCGGAGAAGCCGGGGTCGGGAATGTTCTTGTTCGCCACGGTCACCGACCCTATAGGGGGGATGCTGCTGGGGTTGTGCGGCCCCTGAAACCGGGCGTTCACCGCTTTCACAGGAATCTCGGCTTTCCCTGACGCGGTTCTAACTTCGGTCTAACGGGGTGCACAGTCGCCACCCCCAGCATCGCGGACATGGAGTCCTCCAGAGCCCGCCGCCGCCGGCGTGCGCGCCCGTCCCGGCGCCGTCCGCTCCTTGGCACCGCACTCGCCACCGTCGCCGTGGTCGGCGCCTCGGCCGCCGGAACCGCGTACGTGCAGGCGCGGGCGCACCCCGGCGCCGTATCCTCGGCGGCGTCGCCGTCGGCCTCCTCCTCGGCCTCGGCGGGCGGGGAGGCATCGGTGGAACCTGTGGCGGAGCCGTCGGCGGACCGGAACGCGACGCTGGCGAAGGCCATGGCGGCGGTCACCGTGCCGTCCGCCGCGAAGGTGTCGGCGGCCGTACTGGCCCTCGGCTCCGGTGAGAGCGCCATGTACGGCGACGCGGCCTTCGACACGGCGAGCATCGTCAAGGTCGACATCCTGGCGACGCTGCTGCTGCGGGCGCAGGACGCGGGCCGCCGTCTCACGGCGGCCGAGAAGGCGTATGCCACCAAGATGATCGAGAACAGCGACAACGCCTCCACGACCGCGCTGTGGCACGTCATCGGGAGGGCGGACGGGCTGGACGCGGCGAACGAGCGGTTCGGCCTCACCGGCACCACGGGCGGTGACGGTGAGCTGTGGGGGCTGACGCAGACCACGGCCGCGGACCAACTGGTCCTTCTCCAGCAGGTGTTCGGGGACGACTCGGAGCTGAGCGAGGCATCGCGGGAGTATGTGCGGGCTCTGATGAGGAACATCGAGCCGGACCAGCGGTGGGGTGTCTCGGCGGCGGCCGACGGCTCCGCGTGGGCGCTGAAGAACGGCTGGCTGCCCCGCAGCACGACCGGACTGTGGGTCGTCAACAGCATCGGGCGGGTGACGGTCGACGGCGACGACTATCTGGTCGCCGTGCTGTCGAACGGCAGCGTGAGTCAGGAGAGGGGAATCGCGCTGGTCGAGGCGGCGGCGAAGGCGGCGGTGTCGGCGTTCACCGGGAACGACGCCACGTCGACGGCCCGGGCCTCCCGGTAGCCATGGCGGACGGCCTCAGCGGCCGTCCGGCTCCTGCTCCCGGCGCCCCCGCCACAGGACGACCGCCGCCACCACGAGCACCCCGCCGGTGCTGCCGGCCAGGACCCCGGCCCAGCCCGACGAGCCGTCGGTGGCGTCGGCGGTGTCCGGGCCCGAACCGAAGTACTTCGCACCGTAGGCGGCCGACTGCAGGCCCTCCGGCTCGAGACGGTCGGCGGCCTTGATCGCGGCGGCGGGGTCGACCATGCCGAAGCCGCGGGAGTCGTCGCGGCCGCCGCTGGGCGCGTCCCGGGCGGTGTCCTCCAGCAGCTTCTTGATCTGGGCCGGGGTCAGGCCGGGGTGGGCGGCCTTGACCAGCGCGACGGCGCCGGAGACGAAGGCGGAGGCCGCGCTCGTCCCCCACCCCTCGTAGTACTTGTGGTCCGGGTCGGCGATGACCACGTCGTCGCCGGGGGCGCTCACGGTGGCGTACCAGCGGCGGGTGGAGAAGGAGGCGCGGGTGCCGTAACGGTCGACGGCGGTCGCGGCGATGACCCCGGGGTAGGCCGCCGGGTAGGAGATGTGGTCGCCCTTCCTGCCGCCGTTGCCGGCCGAGGCCACGACGACGACGCCCTTCCTGAGGGCGTACTGGACCGCCTCGTCCTCGCTGGGTTCGGGATGCGCGGAGGCGGAGTCGTCGCCGAGGGAGAGGTTGATGACGTCGGCGCCCTGGTCGGCGGCCCAGCGGATGCCTTCGGCGAGTGCGTTGCCGCGGGTGGAGCGGGCCTTGGCGCGGGCCGGGTCGTCGTCCTCCAGGATCACCCGGACGGGGAGGATCTTCGCCTCGGGGGCGATGCCCATGACGCCGTCGCCGTCTCCCGGTCCGTGTCCGTGGGCGGCGATGATGCCGGCCATCGCGGTGCCGTGGCGGGCCCATGGGCGGTCACCGCGCTGGGCGCCGAAGCCGATCATGTCCTTGCCGGGCAGGATGTTGCCGACCAGGTCGGGGTGGTCCTCCTCGACGCCGGTGTCCAGGACGGCCACGGTGACGCCCTTGCCCTTGGTGGTGCGCCAGGCCTCCTGGGTGTGCATCGCGGACAGGGCCCACTCCTGGGCGCGGATGCCGTCGGCGTACGCCGCGGTGGACGGCAGCAGGGCGAGTGGGCCGGCGAGCATGAGGCTCAGCGCCGCCCCGGTCGTACGGTTCACGCGGCGGTTCATGAGGGGGGCTCCGTGGGCGTGCTGACGGTTTGGCGCAGTCGCCGTGCGACGCGGTCGGCCAGACCCTGCGCCTCGTTCCCGAGGCCCGCCTGGGCGGGGGCCGAGGTGGCGCCGGAGCGCGTGGCCTCGGCCGCGGGCTGCGGGTCGTCGACGGTGCGGCCGTCGGCCCAGCCGGAGACGGCGTAGGCGACGACCGGGGCGTCGGTGAGGACGGAGACCGTCCAGGAGGCGCGCTGCCTGTCGCCGAAGCCCGCGGCCACGGTGCCCTTCGCCGCGTACGGGCGGGGTATGAGGTCGGCCCGGCCGGCCAGGCCCTCGCTCTGGAAGCGGCGGGCCAGGGAACTCATGGCGGCGGCGTCGGCCTTGGTGAAGAGCAGGCCGACGGTGGTGACGTAGCTCTGGGTGGCGTCCGTGTAGGTGGCGCGCAGCAGGCGACGGCAGCCGACGGGGGCCAGCGCCTTGGCGAGCAGCGGGTCGAAGGCGTTCGCGCAGCCGCTGTCCGGGGCGACGGCGATCCGGGTCCAGGCCCGGTCGGCGCCGCCGGGGCCCGCGCCGGTGCCCTCCAGGGTGGGCGGGAAGAGCTGGTCGACGGGCACGCTGTGCCAGAGGTCGGCGGCCGAGGCGTAGCCGTTCACGGCTCCGGTGCCGTCGTCGCCCCCGGTGAGCCAACTGCCGGTCACCGCGCCGCCGATGAGCCCGAGGCCCAGTACGGCACAGGCGGCGGCAAGGGCGGTACGGGACCGTACCCGGGCACCGAGCGGCCGGGGACGACCGCGCTCGTCGTACCCCTCGGCCTGGGCGAACGTCACGATGGGCGGGACGGCCGCGCTCCAGGAGAGGGCGGGGTCCGGGTTCACGGTGGGCGCGCTCGTCTCTCGGGGCGAGGGGGGCGCGGTCGTGCGCGTCGCGCCCATGGTGCCGGTGGCGGCCGGGCCGGGGGTTTCCCGCGTGACCTGGCGGGCCGTCTCACCGCTCCCCGGCAGCCGGCCCGTCGTCCGAGCGGGTCGCTCCGCGGGGGTCCCGGGACCGCGGCGGGGCACGGTGGGGCGGTGCCGGGGCGGGGGCGGTATGCGCTCCCCGTCGGGGCTGTCCGCGCGCTCGGTGCCCGGTTCGCGGCCGACGGTGGGCGGGGCGTCGGGGAAGCGGGCCGAGGCGGGCGGCGGCGGAGCCGTGGGGGCGGGGTTGCGGGCGGCGAAGGCGGGGCGGAGGTAAGGAAAGTCCGGGCGCGCGTCCTGGCCGCCCGGGCCTCGGCGGGGCGGGCTCGCGTCGTCCGCGTTCCGGGCCGGCGCACCGGAGCCCGGCCGCACCGGCGCTCCCGGCCGACGTGATCCGCCCGGGGCACCACCCGGCACCGTGCGCCCGCCCGCGGGGCCGTCCCCGGCCCCCGTACGGGAAACCCGGGGGGCGCCACCGGCCGCCGCACGCGAACCCGGTGACGTACTGCTCCTCGCCGGCCGTGCGCCCGAGGGCGTGTCTCCGTCCGCCCTGCGGGGTCCGGACGAGGCGTCACCGGCCGCGGCCCGCGCACCCGGGGAGCCCTCACCGGTGGTGGAACGTCCCTGCGGAGCAGTGTCACCGCCCCCCGGGCGCGAGGCCGAGGGTGTGCCGGCG
Source organism: Streptomyces sp. NPDC001544 (assembly GCF_042894285.1). Lineage (NCBI taxonomy): Bacteria > Bacillati > Actinomycetota > Actinomycetes > Kitasatosporales > Streptomycetaceae > Streptomyces > Streptomyces sp. NPDC001544. The sequence goes on from NZ_JBIAVN010000006.1 coordinate 240,633, forward strand.
CCCGCTCCGCGCGGCCGGGGCGGTGGGTCACCGGCCGTGGGCCGCGCACCCGAAGAGCCCTCACCTGCCGCCGACCGCGCCTGCGAAGGGGCGCCACCGCCCACCGGCCGAGCACCCGAGCTCGCGCCACCGCCCACCGGACG
>NZ_JBIAVN010000006.1:240869-434557 GCF_042894285.1 Streptomyces sp. NPDC001544
CGGACGGGAGCCCGAGGGCGCGCTCCCACTTGTCGGTCGCGCACCCGAAGGGGCGCCACCGCCCACCGGCCGAGCACCCGAGCTCGCGCCACCGCCCACCGGACGGGAGCCCGAGGGCGCGCTCCCACTTGTCGGTCGCGCACCCGAAGCGGCGCCACCGCCCACCGGCCGAGCACCCGAGCTCGCGCCACCGCCCGCCGGACGGGAGCCCGAGGGCGCGCTCCCACTTGTCGGTCGCGCACCCGAAGCGGCGCCACCGCCCGCGGTGCGTGGGTCGAACCGGAGATCGCGGGTCGTCGCGCGCGGGACCGAGGGGGCTTCGCCGCGCTCCGTGCGGCCGGTTGCCGCGGCGGTACGGGGGTCCCGTGTGGCCTTCGGTTTCGGCTCCGCTTCCGGGGCGGCGTCGCCCGCCGGGGTGGAGTCGTCGGAGGGGCGTGGGGGGATCGGGGCGTGCCGCGCTTCCGTGCTCATGCACCCCCCGCTTCCTCGTGCCGTCATGCATACCCGCACGCGCGGACCGGCATCCGGGCGCAGGGACAGCGGCCGGGACGGTTTCCACCGTGCGTGTGCGCGTCACTCTACGGCTTGGTCCTGGTCGAACGGGAACCAGTCCACGAGCCCGGGGGCATCTGCCCGGAACGTCCCTCTACCCTGCGGTAATCCTGTCTGGCAGGCTTCGTGCATGACTGCGCGCGCCTCCGACCGGGCCCGTTACGACAAGGCCACCGCCCATCTCGAAGCCCCTCTCGCGATCGTGGACCTGGACGCCTTCGACGCCAACGCCGACGATCTCGTGCGGCGAGCGGGCGGAAAACCGATCCGCCTCGCCAGCAAGTCCGTGCGCTGCCGGGCCCTGCTGGAGCGGGTGCTGGCGAAGGACGGGTTCGCCGGCATCATGTCGTTCACGCTGGCCGAGTCGCTGTGGCTCGCCCGCTCCGGGTTCGACGACGTCCTGCTCGCCTATCCGTCCGTCGACCGGGCCGGGTACGCCGAACTCGCCGGGGACCCCAAGCTCGCCGCCGCCGTCACCGTGATGGTCGACGACCTGGCCCAGCTGGACCTGATCGACGCCGCCCGGGCCGGTGGCCGCGAAGTGGTGCGGGTCTGCCTGGAGTTGGACACCTCGCTGAGGCTGCTCGGCGGGCGGGTGCGGGTGGGTGCGCGCCGCTCGCCGCTGCACTCCCCCGCCCAGGTGGCCGACCTGGCGCGGGCCGTGGTCCGGCGACCGGGCTTCCGGCTGGTGGGGATCATGGCGTACGAGGGGCATATCGCCGGGGTCGGTGACTCGGTCGCCGGCCGTCCCTTCCGCTCCCGCGCGGTCCGGCTGATGCAGGCCACCGCCCGGCGGGAACTGGCCGAGCGGCGGGCCGCGGTGGTGCGGGCCGTCCGGGCGGTGGCGCCGGACCTGGAGTTCGTCAACGGCGGCGGCACGGGCAGTGTGCAGCACACCGCAGCCGAGGCGGCCGTCACCGAGATCGGGGCCGGTTCGGGACTGTACGTGCCGCGGCTGTTCGACAACTACACGTCGTTCACCGGCCGCCCGGCGGCCCTGTTCGCCATGCCCGTCGTACGGCGGCCGGGCGTGGGGGTCGTCACGGTGCTCGGCGGCGGCTATCCCGCCTCCGGCGCCCCCGGCCCCGACCGGCTGCCGGTGCCGTACCTGCCCGAGGGGCTGCGGTACGACCCCCAGGAGGGGCCCGGCGAGGTGCAGACGCCGCTGCTCGGCTCGCCCGCCGACGATCTGCTGATCGGCGACAGGGTGTGGTTCCGGCACGCCAAGGCCGGTGAGCTGTGCGAGCGGTTCGACGTGCTGCACCTGGTCGAGGGGGACGCGGTGACGGCGACGGTGCCGACGTACCGGGGTGAGGGACACACCTTCCTGTGACGCACCTCCCCCGGACGCCCGGCCCTACAGGGGCGTGACGTACGCGCCGGAGATCCCGCCGTCCACCAGGAAGTCGGTGGCGTTGACGAAGGAGGAGTCGTCGCTGGCCAGGAAGGCGACGGCGGCGGCGATCTCCTCCGCCTCGGCGAACCGGCCGACCGGGATGTGCACCAGGCGGCGCGCGGCCCGCTCGGGGTCCTTGGCGAACAGCTCCTGCAGGAGAGGGGTGTTGACCGGGCCCGGGCAGAGCGCGTTGACGCGGATGCCCTCCCGCGCGAACTGCACGCCCAGTTCGCGGGACATGGCGAGCACGCCGCCCTTGGACGCCGTGTACGAGATCTGGGAGGTGGCGGCGCCCATCCTCGCCACGAAGGACGCGGTGTTGATGATGGAGCCCTTGCCCTGGCGGCGCATGTAGGGGATCGCGGCCTTGCAGCACAGGTAGACGGAGGTGAGGTTGACCTCCTGGACGCGCTTCCAGGCCTCCAGGCCGGTCTCCAGGATGGAGTCGTCGTCGGGCGGGGAGATGCCGGCGTTGTTGAAGGCGACGTCCACGCTGCCGTAGGTGTCGAAGGCGGCCTTGAAGAGCGCCTCGACCTGCTCGGGGTCGGTGACGTCGACCTTCACGTAGAGCCCGCCGACCTCCTCGGCGGCGGCCTTGCCGCGGGCTTCGTCGACGTCGCCGCAGACGACGTGCGCCCCCTCGGAGGCGAGCCGGCGGGCGGTGGCGAGGCCGATGCCGCTGCCGGCTCCGGTGACGACTGCGGTACGGCCGACCAGACGGCGGCAGATGGTGGTTTCCTCGGTCATGTGCGACTCATGCCTCCGTGCTGATGAAGACGTTCTTGGTTTCGGTGAAGGCGGTCAGGGCCTCGGGGCCGAGTTCGCGGCCGATGCCGGACTGCTTGAAGCCGCCGAAGGGGGTCCAGTAGCGGACGCTGGAGTGGGAGTTGACGGACAGGTTGCCGGCCCGGACGGCCTGGGACACGCGCAGGGCGCGGCCGACGTCGCGGGTCCAGACGGAACCGGAGAGGCCGTAGTCGGTGGCGTTGGCGAGCGCCACGGCCTCCGCCTCGTCCTCGAAGGGCAGGACGACGGCGACGGGCCCGAAGACCTCCTCCGCCGCCACGCGCGCGTGCGGGTCCACGCCGGTGAGGACGGTGGGCGGGAACCAGAAGCCGGCGCCCTCCGGGACCTTGCCGCGGATGCCTTCGGTCTCCGGTGGCACGTACGAACGCACCCTCTCCAGCTGGGCCTTGGAGATCAGCGGACCCATCTGTGTGCTCTCGTCGGCCGGGTCGCCGACGACGACGGACTCGATCGCGGGGGCGAGGAGGCCGAGGAACCGGTCGTGGACGTCGCGCTGGACGAGGATGCGGGTCCGGGCGCAGCAGTCCTGCCCGGCGTTGTCGAGGAAGGACATGGGGGCCGCGGCGGCCGCCGCCTCCAGGTCGGCGTCGGCGAAGACGATGTTGGGGCTCTTGCCGCCGAGTTCCAGGGTGACGCGCTTGACCTGTTCGGCGCACAGCGCCATGACGCGCTTGCCGACCCGGGTGGACCCGGTGAAGACGATCTTGGCGACGCCGGGGTGCCGTACGAGCGAGTCGCCCGCGATGTCGCCGCGCCCCGGCAGTACCTGGAAGAGGTGCTCCGGGAGTCCGGCCTCCAGGGCGAGTTCGGCGAGCCGCAGCGCGGTGAGCGGGGTGGTCTCGGCGGGTTTGAGGACGACGGCGTTGCCCGCGGCGAGGGCCGGGGCCGTGCCCCACGCGGCGATCGGCATGGGGAAGTTCCACGGCGCGATGACGCCGACGACACCGAGCGGTTCGAGGATCGTGACGTCCAGGCCGCCGGGAACCGGGATCTGCCGGCCCGCCAGCCGCTCCACGCCGCCGGCCGCGTAGTCGAGGAGGTCGCGCACGTTGCCCGCCTCCCAGCGGGCGTTGCCGATGGTGTGTCCGGCTTCGCGGACCTCCAGGAGCGCGAGTTCCTCGAGGTGTTCGTCGACGACGACGGCGAAGCGGCGCAGCAGCCGGGCCCGGTCGGCGGGCGCGGCGGCGGCCCATGCGCGCTGTGCCCGGGCGGCCCGGTGGACGGCGGCGTCGACGTCCGGTTCGACGGCGCCGGGAACGGTCGCGATCACCTCTTCCGTCGCGGGGTTGAGGACGTCGAGTTCGTACGGTTGCGACACGTGGTGCCTCACATGCGTTCGAAGGAGCGGCGCAGCTCCCAGTCGGTGACCGCGGCGTCGAAGGCGTCGAGTTCGACGCGCGCCATGTTGCGGTAGTGCGCGACGACCTCGCCACCGAAGGCGGCCTCGGCGATCGCGCTGGTTTCCCAGAGCTCGGCGGCTTCGCGCAGTGTGGTGGGCACGTGCGCGTAGTGGGCGGTGTAGGCGTTGCCCGGGCAGGGCTCGGGCAGCTCCAGCTTCTGTTCGATGCCGTACAGCCCGGCCGCCACCAGTCCGGCGACGGCGAGGTGCGGGTTGACGTCGCCGCCGGGCAGGCGGTTCTCGAAGCGCAGGGAGCGGCCGTGGCCGACGACCCGCAGGGCGCAGGTGCGGTTGTCGTGGCCCCAGGCGACGGCGGTCGGGGCGAAGGAGCCCGGCTGGAACCGCTTGTAGGAGTTGATGTTCGGGGCGTACAGGAGGGAGAAGTCACGGAGTGCGGTGAGCTGGCCGGCGAGGAAGTGCCGCATCACCTCGGACATGCCGTGCTCGCCGTCCGCGCCGTCCGCGGCCATGGCGTTGGTGCCGTCGGCGTCGGCGAGCGAGAGGTGGATGTGGCAGGAGTTGCCCTCGCGCTCGTTGTACTTGGCCATGAAGGTGAGGGACATGCCCTCCTGGGCGGCGATCTCCTTGGCGCCGGTCTTGTAGATCGCGTGCTGGTCGCAGGTGACGAGGGCCTCGTCGTAGCGGAAGGCGATCTCGTGCTGGCCGGGGTTGCACTCGCCCTTGGCGGACTCGACGGTCAGCCCGGCGCCGGCCATCTCGTTGCGGATGCGGCGCAGCAGGGGCTCGATGCGGCCGGTGCCGAGGACGGAGTAGTCGATGTTGTACTGGTTGGCCGGGGTGAGGCCTCGGTAGCCGGTGTCCCAGGCCTGCTCGTAGGTGTCCTTGAAGACGATGAACTCCAGCTCCGTGCCGACCTGGGCGGTGTAGCCGAGTTCGGCGAGCCGCTCCAGCTGGCGGCGCAGGATCTGGCGGGGAGCGGCGACGACCGGGGAGCCGTCGTTCCAGGCGAGGTCGGCGATCACCATGGCCGTGCCCTCGTTCCAGGGGACGCGGCGCAGGGTGGTGAGGTCGGGGTGCATGGCGAAGTCGCCGTAGCCGCGGTCCCAGGAGGACATCGCGTAGCCGTCGACGGTGTTCATCTCGGTGTCGACGGCGAGGAGGTAGTTGCAGCCCTCGGTGCCGTGGTGGAGGACCTCGTCGAGGAAGAAGCGTGCGGCGAACCGCTTGCCCTGGAGCCGCCCTTGCATGTCGGGGAAGGCCAGAACGACAGTGTCGATCTCACCGCCGGCGACGAGGGTGTGCAGCTCCTCGACGCTCAGCGGGGGTGTGCGGTCTGCCACGGGAGAGCCTCCTTCGGCTTCTTCGTGCTCCTTCGCGCATTCTCGCGCTTCCTCGCCGCTTTTTCGGCCGGGCCGGAAGCCATAAGGTATTGCCGAGAACCATTGCTTGGGAAGGGGGCGCGGCCAGATGCCAGTGGATGCCGACGGCGGCCTCGGTGACCGTCTCACGCCGGTGCTGCGGCCGGTGCGGGCGGGCAACGGCTTCGAGGAGGCGCTGCAGCAGATCCTGCAGGTGGTCCGGCTGGGTCTGGTGCCGGGCGGGGGTCGGCTGCCCGCCGAGCGGGAGCTGGCGGAGCGGCTGGGGATCAGCCGGGTGACGCTGCGCGAGGTGCTGAAGGTGCTCCAGGAGCAGGGGCTGGTGGAGTCCCGGCGCGGGCGGTACGGCGGGACGTTCGTGCTGCCGCGCACGGAGGCGGGCGGCGAGGACGAGCTGCGGCGCCGGATCGCCGAGGTCGACGTCGAGGACGTGCTCCGCTTCCGTGAGGTGCTGGAGGTGGGCGCGGCGGGCCTGTGCGCGGCCCACGGGCTGACCGGCGGTCCGGCGACCCGGCTGCGCGAGGCACTGGCCCGCACGCACGACGCGCCGCTCGCCGAGTACCGCCGTCTGGACACGCTGCTCCACCTCACGCTGGCCGAGCTGTGCGGTTCACCGACGCTCGCCGCGCAGTATGCGGCCGTCCGGGCGACCGTGAACGACCTGCTGGACTGCATCCCGCTGCTGGTCCGCAACCTGGAGCACTCGCAGCGGCAGCACACCGCGCTGGTGGAGGCGGTGCTGGAGGGGGACGCGGACGGGGCACGGGAGATGATGCGGGAGCACTGCGCGGGTACGGCGGCGCTGCTGCGGGGCTTCCTCGCATGAGCGGCCGCTGCAAAGGTGTGAGGGTGAACCATATGAGCGCTGGGAGGTCCGTGTGACCGGACGACCGCTGATCGGCATCAGCACGTACCTGGAGGCCGGGGCGCGCTGGGGTGTCTGGGAGCTCGAGGCGGCCCTGCTGGCGGCCGCCTATCCCCGCCTGGTCCAGCGGGCCGGGGGGCTGACCGCCATGCTGCCCCCCGACGATCCCGCGCACGCGGCGGCCACGGTGGCCCGCCTGGACGGCGTGGTGATCGCGGGCGGCCCGGACGTCGACCCGGCCCGCTACGGCGCCGAACGCTCCCCCCGCACGGGCCCGCCCGCGCCCGAACGGGACGCCTGGGAACTCGCCCTGATCGACGCGGCACTGGACGCGCGCGTCCCGCTGCTCGGCATCTGCCGGGGCATGCAGCTGCTGAACGTGGCCCTCGGCGGCACGCTCGTGCAGCACCTCGACGGACACGCGGAGGCGGTCGGCGTGTTCGGCGGCCACCCGGTCAAGCCGGTCCCCGGCACCCGGTACGCCGAGGCCGTACCGGAGGAGACGACCGTACCGACCTACCACCACCAGGCCGTGGACCGCCTCGGCGAGGGCCTCGTCCCCTCGGCCCACGCCCCCGACGGCACGGTGGAGGCCCTCGAACTGCCGTCCGCCGACTGGGTACTGGGCGTCCAGTGGCACCCGGAGATGGGTGAGGACCTCCGGGTCGTGCGGGCACTGGTCCGGGCGGCGTCCGGCCCCGGCCCGTCAGCCCCGTAGCGCTCCTGGGCCGGCGGCGAGCCGCTCCCTGAGCCAGGTCAGGGCCGCCTCTCCCTGCGCGCGCTGGAAGGCACGGAGTTCGGGGATGCCCGGGGGCGGGGGCTGCAGCGAGTGGCGCAGGAAGTAGCCGGTGAGGGCCGCCAGGGTGGCGGTGACCGCGGCCGGGTCGGCGTCCCGGCCCACCGGATGCCCGGTGAACAGTTCCTCCGGCTCGGGCCCGCCCTGCGCCCGTACGCACGGCAGCATCACCAGCAGGTCGAACCACGGCGCGGCGCGCACGGCGTGGGGCCAGTCGACGAAGACGACGCCACGGCCGTCCTCCTCACCGGTGAGGAGGATGTTGTCGGCGCGCAGGTCGGCGTGGGCGAGGGTGTCGCCGTCGGCTGCCCGGCGCCAGGCGCCGGCGAGTCCCGCGAGCTCGGGCAGATGGGCGACGGCCCAGGGGTCGAGGCGTCCGGTGAGGTCGCCCTCCGCCCCGTCGAGCAGTTGCCGCCAGCCGTCGAACGTTCCGGCCAGGGCCTCGGCCACGGGCGGAGCGGCGACGGGCGAGGGGGTGAGGCCGCGGCTCAGCTCGCCGACGGCGCCGAGGACCAGCCGGAGTTCGGCCGGCCGCCACGGGACGTGGGGCTGGCGCCCGGCGACGTCCTCGAAGACCAGGGCGACCCAGGTGCCGTCGTCGTAGGTGCCGAGCAGCCGGGGCGCGGGGACGGTCTCCGGGAGGGCGGCGGCGTTGCGGGCCTCGGCGCGGTGCAGGGACGGGCTGTGCGGGTTGGTGTCCGCGCTGACCGCCTTCACGAAGGCGCGCCGGCCGGCGGCGGTACGGACCCGCGCCGCCACGCCGGGCGAGAAGCCGCCCGGCTGGGTCACGGCGTGGACGACAGGGGCGCCGAGCAGGCCGGCGACGGCGTCCGTGACAGTGATGGGGAGCTTCTCCCAGGAGGTGCGGACACCGGTGGCGGGCGGGGCGGTGGAGGCCATGCGCCATGGTGGCGAGCGCGGGGACGAGTGCGCCAGCGGATTTCCGCTCGTCCGCCTCCGGCGGTGCGGGTGCTCAGGCCGGGTGGTCGGGTCGGGAGCGGGTCAGGGAGAGCAGGTCGCGGGCGGGGCCCGCCGGGCGGTGGCCCGTCGGCCAGACCGCGCGCAGGTCCCGCCGGAGCGCGACGCCGTCGACCGGGATGCTCACCAGGCGGCGCAGGGAGAGTTCCTCGCCGACCGCGAGTTCGCTCAGCACCGCGGGGCCGGCTCCGCTGACCGCCGACGCCTTGACCGCGGTGGTCGAGGACAGCTCGATCAGGGGGCGGGCCAGGCCACCCAGGGCCGCGTCCAGCACCTGGCGGGTGCCGGAACCCTTCTCCCTGAGGATCAGCGGGGTCGACGCCAGTTCTCCCGCCGCGAGCGGGCGTCGGCGGCGGGCCCACGGGTGCGCCGGCGCCGTCACCACGATCAGCCGGTCGTGGGCGATCACCACGGAGTCCAGGCCGGGCGGCACCGACAGCCCCTCCACGAAGCCGACGTCGGCCTCGTCCGCGAGCAGCCGCTCGGCCACCGCGGCCGAGTTGCCGGCGCGCAGCGACACCGCCGTGTCCGGCCGCCGGGCGCGCAGCGCGATCAGCCAGCCCGGCAGCAGGTACTCCGCGATGGTCATGCTCGCCGCGACCCGCAGCCGGGAGTCCCGGCGGTCCCTGAGCGCCTGGGCACCCGCGTCGAAGGCCTCCGCCGCCTCCACGACCCGCCGTGCCCAGTCGGTGACCAGCGCGCCCGTGTCGGTGAGCCGGGAGCCGCGTGGCGACCGGTCCACGAGGGCCACGCCCAGCTGCCGCTCCATGGACCGGATCCGGCTGCTGGCCGCGGGCTGGGTGATGCCGACCTCCCGGGCCGCCGCCCCGAGGCTGCCCAGCCGTGCGACCGCCAGCAGCAGTTCCAGGGCCCCGAGATCGGGCACCCGGTACGCCAGCGAACCGGCCCCCCGCCGCTTGCCGGCCGCATCCCTCGCCTCGCTCATAAACCCAGCTTATGCGCCGGTCACCGCGTGGCCCCGGGCGCCCGCAGGGCCCCGGCCAGTATCCGCGGCGCCTCGGCCAGCGAGGGCCCGTACCAGGTCAGGTGCCGTCCGCTGACCAGTGCGCAGCTCAGCCCCGGGAAGGCCTCGGGGCCGTCGTCCGCCGTGAAGCGGTACGGCTCGTCCGGCAGGACGACCAGGTCGGGACGGGCGGCCCGCAGCTCGTCGAGGGGCACCCGCAGGTAGCGGTCGACGTGGTCGGCGTAGAGGTGGTCGACGCCCAGCCGGGCCAGCACGTCACCCGCGAAGGTGTCGCGGCCCAGCACCATCCACGGCCGCCGCCAGATGGGCACCACCGCCCTCATACGGCGGTCCGGCACGGGCGGCGCCGCCCAGGCCTCTTCCGCCTCGTCCAGCCATCGGGGTCGGGCCTTCACCCCGCACGCCGTCAGCACCCGCCACAGCTCACGGAAGGCCTGCGGCACGTCCCGCACCTCCGTGACCAGGACCGTCGATCCCGCCGCGCGCAGGGCGTCGAGGTCGGGCGCGCGGTTCTCCTCCTCGTTGGCGAGCACCAGGTCGGGAGCGAGGCAGGCGATGCGGTCGAGCCGGGGGTTCTTGGTGCCGCCGACACGGGTGACGTCGAGGTCCGCCGGACGGCTGCACCAGTCCGTGGCGCCGACGAGCACGCCGGGCAGGGACACGGCGACCGCCTCGGTCAGGGACGGCACGAGGGACACGACCCGCACGTCGGGGACCCGAGGGGGTGTCTTGTGGATCATGCCGTGGGGCGCCTAGCGCGACCGGTCCTTGACCGCCTCGATGTGTTCCGCCACCGCGACGACGATCACCCGGGTGTCCGGGACGGTGGCCCGCCAGCGGTGGCGGACGCCACCGGTGAGGTAGAGGGTGTCACCGCGACCGAGACGGTAGGCGCGGCCCTCGGCCTCGATCTCCACCGCGCCGTCGGCGACGTACATCAACTCGTCGTTTCGGTGCTGGAATTCGCGGCCCGCGTCATGGTCGCCGGTGATCTCGGAGGCGTGCAGTTGGTGGTGCCCGCGCACCAGGGAGCGCACCCGGGGATCGAAGTCGTTGTCCGTGATCTCGGCACGGACGACGTCCACGCTGCATGCCGGGTCGGCGGCGGCGAGGAGCTCGACGGCGGTGGTGCGCAGTGCGTCGGCGACCTTCTCCAGCGAGCCTGTGCTCGGGCGGGCCCGGTCGTTCTCGATCTGGCTCAGGAAGGGGACCGACAGGCCGCTGCGCTCGGCCACGACGGCGAGGGTGAGCTGCAGCGCGCGGCGGCGCCGCCGGACGGCCGCGCCCACCCGGAGGGGCTGCTGTTCTTTGTGGTCGCCCATCGCTCGGCTCCCTCCTTCGCTCGTCGTTGTTTTCCCGACCGGGTGCCCCGCATCGGGCACGCCACTTCTGATGACTTCTCTGCACCCTACGCATGTTCGGCAAACCGTTTCACGCGGCCGTCACATCGATGTCATGTCGCATCGGCGCGACCCCCACAGATCGCGCCAGTCCAGGAGCCCTCGGGCCCGCCGTGCGGGGGACTCGTCCCCAGGGGTGAACACGGCGACCGGGCCGACCGGCGACGGCCCGGCCGCCTCTCCGGCCGTGCGCGGTGTCGGGCGGTGGGCGCTGACCTTCGATCAGGACGGTGCGCGGAAACAATGAACTCCCCTACCTCTGGACACAGTTGGTGAGCCACCGACCGGCCGGGCGACAAGGTGTGGGTATGGCCGTAGCGCTGTGTGATTGGCCGGATCCTTTTGGTAGGCGTGTGTGCGCCCGTACGCCGTCCGCCCCCGGGTGCACCGGTCCGCCCCCGGCTCGCGGAAACACCCGGTACGGCATGATGCGAGACGTGACCGGACGACTGATGCTCCTCGACACCGCCTCCCTGTACTTCCGCGCCTACTTCGGCGTGCCGGACTCGGTGAAGGCGCCGGACGGCACGCCGGTGAACGCCGTGCGCGGGCTGCTGGACTTCATCGACCGACTGGTGCGGGACCACCGGCCGGACCGCCTCGTGGCCTGCATGGACGCGGACTGGCGCCCCGGGTGGCGGGTCGACCTCATCCCCACCTACAAGGCGCACCGGGTGGCCGAGGTACGCGAGGCGGGACCGGACGAGGAGGAGGTCCCGGACACGCTCTCCCCTCAGGTGCCCGTCATCGAAGCGGCCCTGGACGCGATCGGCATCGCGCGGGTCGGCGTCGAGGGCTACGAGGCGGACGACGTGATCGGCACGTTCACCGCGCGCGCCGCGGGCCCGGTCGACATCGTCACCGGCGACCGCGACCTCTACCAGCTGGTGGACGACGCCCGCGGGGTGCGGGTGCTGTACCCCCTCAAGGGCGTGGGCACGCTGCAGCTGACCGACGAGGCCTGGTTGCGCGAGAAGTATGGGGTCGACGGCAGGGGGTACGCGGATCTCGCGCTGCTGCGCGGCGACCCGAGCGACGGCCTGCCGGGAGTGCCCGGCATCGGCGAGAAGACGGCGGCCAAGCTGCTCGCCGAGTTCGGTGACCTCGGCGGGATCATGGCGGCGGTCGACGACCCGGGGGCCAGGCTCACGCCGTCGCAGCGCAAGCGGCTGGAGGAGGCCCGCCCGTACGTGGCGGTCGCCCCGAAGGTCGTCCGAGTGGCCGCCGACCTCCCGCTGCCGGACGTCGACACGACGCTGCCGCGCGCCCCGCGCGACCCGGCAGGACTGGAGGGGCTTTCGGCGCGCTGGGGACTGGGCGGCTCCCTGCAGCGGCTGCTGACGACGCTCTCGTCCAGCTCTTGAGCGAAGGGGTGTTCCATCCCCCCGAGTGATAACTTAGGTGATCCTAACCAATGGAGCAGAGCCGGGAGGCCGTCATGGCAGAACGTCCGGGACGCAAGCCGCGGAAACCCTATGCCGCCCAGGTCGTGCGCACGGAGCGGCTGACCCCGCACATGCAGCGGGTGGTGCTCGGCGGCGCCGGGCTGGCGGACTTCGCCGCGGACACCTGCACCGACCACTATGTGAAGCTCCTCTTCCCGGCCGAGGGCGCGACCTATCCCGAGCCCTTCGACGTGGAGCGGATCCGTGCGGAGTTCCCGCGCGAGCAGTGGCCGGTGACCCGGACGTACACGGTGCGCGCCTGGAACCCCGAGAACCGCGAACTGACCCTGGACTTCGTGATTCACGGCGCCGAGGGGCTGGCCGGGCCGTGGGCGGCGCGCGTCCAGCCGGGTGAGACCGTGCACTTCATGGGCCCCGGCGGGGCGTATGCACCGGACGTGAGCGCCGACTGGCATCTGCTCGCCGGCGACGAGAGCGCCCTGCCCGCGATCGCCCGCTCCCTGGAGGCGCTGCCCGAGGGCACGAGGGCGCACGCCTTCGTCGAGGTCACCGGCCCCGAGGAGGAGCAGAAGATCGACTCCGAGGTGCCGGTCGTCTGGCTGCACCGCGGTGACCGGCCGGTCGGCGAGGCACTGGTCGAGGCGGTACGGGCGCTGGAGTTCCCCGAGGGGCGCGTGCACGCCTTCGTGCACGGCGAGGCAGGCTTCGTGAAGGAGCTGCGCCGGCTGCTGCGCGTCGAGCTCGCCATACCGCGCGAGGACCTGTCGATCTCCGGTTACTGGCGGCTCGGCCACAACGAGGACGGCTGGCAGGCCTCCAAGCGGGAGTGGAACGCGCGGGTCGAGGCGGAGCAGGAGGGCGGCGCGGCGGCCTGACGCCCGCGACGGCACGGCAGCGGCGGCGCCCAGGAGGGCGCCGCCGCTGCCATGTCCGGGGAGCCACGTGGCGGCGTGAGGACTTGGGCCCGCACCGGACACGCCGGCGTGACGCGGTGGAAACAGCCCCTGCCTAATTTCTGTCGCCCGACAGGAACTCGATTCCTCCCTCGTGCGCCCAAGGCAGGTGCCGCCGTGACGACAACCGACGACCGCTCCCTCCACGACCGTTCCCTCCAGGAGTTCGGCTACCGCCAGGAACTGCACCGCAGCCTCGGCCGGTACGCCTCGTTCGCCGCCGGGTTCTCCTTCATCTCCGTCCTGACGACCGTCTTCCAGTTCTTCGCCTTCGGATACTCCTTCGGTGGGCCGGTCTTCTTCTGGGCCTGGCCGGCCGTGCTGCTCGGCCAGCTCGCGGTCGCCGCGTGCTTCGCGGAGCTGGCCGCCCGCTACCCGATCTCCGGCGCGATCTACCAGTGGTCCTCACGGCTGTCGACCCCCGCCTTCGGCTGGTTCGCCGGCTGGATCATGGTGATCGGGCAGATCGTGGTGGTCGCGGCGGCGGCACTGGCACTGCAGATGGTGCTGCCGGCGCTCTGGTCCGGCTTCCAGCTGATCGGCCACGATCCCTCGCCGGTCTCCGCCGACGGCGCCGCGAACGCCGCGGTGCTCGGCGTGGTCCTGCTGGTGCTGACGACGCTGGTCAACATCGTGGACAACCGCGTGATGTCCGCGATCAACCGCATCGGTGTGACCGCCGAGATCATCGGCGCCGCGCTGATCGTCGTCCTGCTGCTGACCCACGCGAAGCGGTCCCCCGGGATCACCTTCCACACCGGGGCCGCCACACAGAACGGCCTGTTCGGCGCCCTGCTGGTGGGCTCGTTCACGGCCGCCTACGTGATGATCGGTTTCGACAGCGCGGGCGAGATGAGCGAGGAGACGCACCGCCCGCGCCGCACCGCTCCGCGCACCATCCTCACCGCCCTCGGCGCCGCCGGACTGCTCGGCGGACTGGTGGTGCTCGGCGGGCTGCTCGCCGCGCCCAGCCTCACCGACGGGCACCTCGCGGTCGACGGACTGAGCTACGTCCTGACGAGCAGCCTGGGCGACGGGGTCGGCCGGGTGCTGCTGGCCGATGTGGTGGTGGCGATCGCGGTGGCCACGCTGGCGATCCAGACGGCGGCCTGCCGGATGCTGTTCTCCATGGCACGCGACGGGCGCCTGCCCTTCTCGCACCGGCTCGCCAGGGTCAACCCGCGTACCGGCCAGCCCAGCGCGCCGGCCCTGGTCGTCGGCCTGCTCGCGGCGGTCCTGCTGCTGCTGAACTTCACCTCCCCGGATGCGTTCCTGGCCATCGGCACCACCTGCATCGTGATGCTCTACCTCGCCTACGCCATGGTCACCGGCCCGCTGCTGCTGCGCCGCCTGCGCGGCCGGTTCATCGCCGACGGCACCGACGAGGCCGGCGAACCCCTGTTCTCCCTGGGCCGCTGGGGCGTCCCGGTGAACGCGCTCGCCTTGCTGTACGGCCTGTTCATGACGGTCAACCTGGCCTGGCCGCGGGCGGCGGTGTACGACCCCGCGGGTGGGCACTGGTACTTCCAGTGGTTCACGGTCCTGTTCCTCGCCGCGACGCTCGTGGCCGGGGCGGCCTACCGCGCCTACCGCGCGCGTACGGCCCTGGTGGACCCGGAGACGGCGGAGGCGGTGCCCGCATAGCCGTGCCGGCGGGGGCCGGTGCCGGGCAGGCACGGCTCCCCCAGCGCCTACGCTGGTGCCCTGATGAGACGCAAGACCCCGATCCCGCCCGCTCCCCTGCCGCAGCGCCAGGGGGTCGACCCGGTGCGGGTCCGGCTGCCCCTCGACGGGGCGTGGACCACGGTGGGCGAGCACATGGTGGAGCGGCTCAGCGGGGCGGGCCCTGGGGTGGTACGGGGCATGCTGGACGCGGGACTGGTCGTCGGGGCCGACGGGCAGTCGGTGGCCGCGGACGCACCGTACGCACCGGGGATGTTCGTCTGGTTCCACCGGGAACTGCCCGAGGAGGTGCCGGTGCCTTTCCCGCTGGAGGTACTGCACCGCGACGAGCGGATCGTCGTCGTGGACAAGCCGCACTTCCTCGCCACGACACCCCGCGGCAGCCATGTCGCCGAGACCGCACTGGCCCGGTTGCGGTGCGAGCTCGGCCTGCCGACTCTGACGGCGGCGCACCGCCTGGACCGGCTGACGGCCGGACTGGTGCTGTTCACGGTGCGGCCCGAGGACCGCGGCGCCTACCAGTCGCTGTTCCGCGACCGGCTGGTGCACAAGGAGTACGAGGCCGTGGCCCCGTACGTCCCCGGCCTGGACCTGCCCCGCACCGTGCACAGCCGGATCCTCAAGGAGCGGGGGGTACCGGCGGCGCGCGAGGTGCCGGGCGAGCCCAACGCGGTGACCCGGGTGGAACTGGTCGAGCACCGCGAGCGGGACGGGCTGGGCCGGTACCGGCTCCTCCCGGCCACCGGGCAGACCCATCAGCTGCGGGTGCACATGAGCGCCCTTGGTCTGCCCCTTCTCGGGGACCCGCTGTATCCGGAGGTTACCGCCCCCGTGCCGGCCGGTGATTTCCGGCGTCCGCTGCAACTGCTCGCCCGGCGGCTGGAGTTCACCGATCCGGTCACGGGGGTGGAGCACCGCTTCGTCAGCGGTCGGATGCTGCAGGCCTGGTCGTCGCCTGTGGAGTGGGCCGCCGGGTGGGCCGGAACGACGCCCGCTGAGTGCCCGGTCAGTGGCCGCGCCACCAGCGCTTGACGCGCTGCCACACGCCGATCCGCCGGGCGGGTTCGACGGCGGGCGGCGCGGGCTGTGGTGTGGCCGGCGCGCCTTCCGGAGCGGGCACGGGGTGCGGCGTGGGCTCCGCGCGGGTGGTGCCGATCTCCCAGGTGGCGCGCTGCGGCGGGATCGGCGCGGGGCTCGGTTTGAGCGTCACGTCCTGCTGCGGCTTGGGTTCGAAGCGCACCGGCAGTTCCACCAGGTGCCGTGAGGCGATCGACGACCGCCAGCGCAGCTCCTCCTCGGCGCAGTCGAGCTGGACGTCCGGCAACCGGGTGAGCAGCGCGTCCACGCCGACGTCGGCGATGGCACGGCCGATGTCCTGTCCGGGGCACTCGTGCGGGCCGCCGCCGAAGGCGAGGTGGGAGCGGTTGCCCTGCATGTTGGCGGACAGGTCGGGGCGCACCCGTGGGTCGATGTTGCCCGGCGCGGGAGCGAACAGCAGCCCGTCGCCCGCGCGGATGCGTTGGCCGCCGAGCTCCGTGTCCTGCTTGGCGAAGTAGCCGAGGACGGCGCTGAACGGCGGTTCGTCCCACAGGGACTGCTCGACCGCCTCGGGCACCGTCATCTGGCCGCCGTTGAGCTGGGCGCGGAAGCCCGGCTCGGTGAGGACCATGCGCAGCGCGTTGGCGAGGAGGTTGGTGGTGGCCTCGTAGGCCGCGAAGAGCACCAGGCGCAGGTGCTCCCTGACCTCGTCGTCGGTCAGCCTCGCGGGGTGGGCGATGAGATGGCTGGTGAAGTCCTCGTCCGGCCGGGCCCGGCGGCGGCTGGTGAGCCGGCTGAGCGCGTCCATGACGTAGCCGTGGCTGGCGATGGCGGTCTCGGTGCCCTTGAGCGCGTCGCGTGCGGACTGCACCATGCGGTCGTTGTACTCCTCGGGCATGCCGAGGATCTCGCACATCACCGCCATCGGCAGGTGTTCGGCGAACTGGCCGACGAGGTCGGCGTGGCCCTCGCCGCAGAACTCGTTGACCAGCACCTGGGTGTAGCGGCCGATGTGGCGCCGGATGCCGCGGTGGTCGATGGTCGACATGGCGCCCGTGACGGCCGCCCGCAGCCGCTGGTGCTCGTCGCCCTCCGCGTGCGAGCAGATGGGCTGCCAGGCGATGTGCGGCATCAGCGGGTGGTCGGGTTTGACCATGCCTTCGAGCAGCGGGGTCCAGATGCGGCTGTCCCGGGTGAACTGCGAGGGGCTGCGCACCATGTGCAGGTTCTCGGTGTGTCCGAGGACCACCCAGATCGGCACGTCGTCGTGCAGCAGCACCGGCGCGACGGGGCCGTGTTCCGCGCGCAGCTTCTCGTACAGCTCGCCCAGGTCGTCCGCGCCCGAGCCGTACAGGCGGTGCAGTCCCCCGGGCCCGAGCCCGTGCGCGGGGCAGCCGGGGGGCGGGCCGAGCGTGGGATCGTCCGTGCCGGCCGGGGAGTGGGGTTCAGGCGTCACAGTGGTCGCTCCGAGGGATGGATCCGGGGTGGTGGGGTGGGGTCAGGTGAGGGCGCCGGTCATGGCGAGCGAGTGCAGGAAGCGCATGAGGGTCATGAGCGTGTCCCGGCTGGAGGCCCGACGGCGGGCGTCGCACTCCACGATGGGGATCTCCGGGGGGAGGTCCAGCGCGGTGCGCAGTTCGTCCATGGGGTAACGGGGCGCGTCGGGGAAGGAGTTGACGGCGACGACGAAGGGCACACCGCGGTCCTCGAGCCGCCCTATGACGTCGAAGCTGACCTCGAGACGGCGGGTGTCGACGAGGACGACCGCGCCGAGGGCGCCCTCGAAGAGGCCGTTCCACAGGAACCAGAAGCGTTCCTGGCCGGGGGTGCCGAAGAGGTAGAGCACCAGCTTGTCGGTGATGCTGATGCGGCCGAAGTCCATGGCCACGGTGGTGGCCGTCTTGGACTCGGAGCCGTAGTTGTCGTCGATGCCGATACCGGCCTGGGTCATCGTCTCTTCGGTGGTCAGCGGTCTGATCTCGCTGACGGAGCCGACCATGGTGGTCTTGCCGACTCCGAAGCCGCCCACGATCACGATCTTCACGGCGGCCTGGGCCGTGTGCGGCAGATGGTCCTCGGCGCGGGGGCCCGGAATGGTGTCAGAGCTTTTGAAGTCCATGCATCACTGCTTCGAGGAGTGAACGGTCGGGTAGTGCCTGGCGGACGATCGGGGCGCGTGCCTGCACCAGTTCCGCCGTGATCATCTCGGTGATCAGTACGGTCATCGCGCTGAACGGCAGGTTGAGGTAGGCGGAGAGTTCGGCCACGGAGAGGGGGGAGGTGCAGAGCCGGAGGAGTGCCGCCTGTTCCGGCGGGACGGACGGTGGCGGGTCGGCGCGCGCCACGATCAACGTCACCAAATCCATCTCGGCGCGTCCCCCGTCGGCGGCGCCGGTGATGACGTACAACCGCTCGGGGTTCTTCTTGGTCGTGCCCGTCTCCTCGCCCGCCTCGGGTGGTTGCGGCAGCGGTTCCTGTCCCGGGGCTCGCCGTTTGCGTTGCGGAGGAGTCATACGGTCTGCCCGTTCCGCCGGGGCGGACTGGTGAGGTGGGCGCCGATACGGACGACGAGGTCGCGCATCATGCCGCTCATACGGCCGGGCTCGCAGACCACGTCGGCGAGGACCGCCAGATAGGCGTTGGCGCCGGCGGCCATCAGATAGAAGTAACCGCCGTCGATCTCGATGACGACCAGTTTCATGTCACCGTCGCTGCCGGGCAGCTCCTGGGCGACGGCGCCCGCCAGACTCTGCACGCCGGCGCAGGCCGCCGCGACGCGGTCGGCGGCGTCGGGGTCGCCGCCGTGGCGGGCGATGCGCAGTCCGTCGGCGGAGAGCACCACGATCATCTCGATGCCCGGTACGCCGTCGGCGAGCTCCTTGAGCATCCAGTCGAAGTTCGCTCGCTGCTGGATCACTTGAGTTCCCCCTCGTCGCCGGCCTCGGTGCGGTCGGCCGAATCGTTGATCAGGTGCAGGTACGCGGTCGGGTTCCGCGTGAAGTCCGTCGGATGGCCGGGGTTGTCCTTCTTGAGGCCCTCCCAGAAGGCCTCCACCCACAGGCCGGGTTCGCGGTCGTCCTTCTTCTTCTCCGGCTCGGGTTCGGGCTTGGCTTGCGACCAGATGGTGGGCCTGCCCTCGCGTTCGGCCTGCTCGATGGCGGCCTGTTCGGCGAGGCGCCGACTGAGCGGGATCTTCATCCTGCTGCGGCGCTGCGGCAGGCCGCCGGCGGTCCACTCGGTGACCTCGGGGACGTCGTCCTCCATGGAGATCCCGGCGGGGATGCGCGGACTGGTGGGGCGCCGCTTCTTGGGGGCGCGCTTGGGGCCCTCCAGCGCGCCGAGCTCTGCCTTGGGCACGGCGGTGGCGCCGATGCCGTGGGCGAGGCCGGGGGCGGGCTCGGTGGTCATCATGCTGCGGGGCACGATGAGGACGGCGCGGACGCCGCCGTACGCGGAGGACCGCAGCGAGACCTGCATGTTGTACGTCGAGCAGAGCCGGCCGACGACGGCCAGGCCCAGACGTGGGGTGGTGCCGAGGGTCTGCAGGTCGACGCCCGCCTTGGCCGCCTCCAGCATGTTCTCGATACGGGCGCGGGACTCCTCGTTGAGGCTGACCCCGGCGTCCTCGATCTCGATGGCGACGCCGGTCTGCACCTCGGTGGCGGTGACGTGCACCTTGGTCTGCGGCGGTGAGTAGCGGGTGGCGTTGTCGAGGAGTTCGGCCGCGGCGTGGATGACCGGTTCCACACAGGTGCCCTTGATGTTGACGTGGGCGATGGAGGTCAGGTCGATCCGGCGGTACTCGAGGATCCGGGACATGGCGCCGCGCAGCACGCTGTAGAGGGCCACGGGGTTGGGCCACTGACGGCCGGGACGGCCGCCGCCGAGGACGGAGATGGAGTCGGCGAGACGTCCGATCAGCGCGGTGCCGTGGTCGATGCGCAGGAGGTCGTCGAAGACCTCGGGGTTGCGGCCGTGGTCCTCCTCCATCTCGCGCAGTTCGTTGGCCTGCTGGTGGACGATGGCCTGGACGCGGCGGGCGATGTTCACGAACGCCTGCTGCGCGGCGTCGCGCGCCGTCTCCTCCTCGTCCACGACCTTCAGCAGGGTCTTGAGCAGGTCGCGCAGGGCGTCGGGGAGGTGTCGCAGGTCCGGGTCCGCGTCGAGGACCTTGTGCACCACCTCTCTCGGGGGCTCTCCGGCGCGCAGCCGGTACAGCGCGGTCGGCACGATCTCCGTGCGGAAGTGGAGGAGATCGGCTTCGTGGGCGGCCAGTCGCCGTTCCAGATACGCGGTGTGACGGGCGTGTTCCGCCCGCACCTCACGGAGTTTGCGACCGCGGCGCACCGCTTCGGCCGCCGCCGCGATCACCAGCAGTGTGGCGACGGCGCCGCACAGGCCGACCGCGGTCCGGGCCGGCGCCGCGACCACGGCGACGGCGGCACCGGTCGCCGCGGCCATCACTATGACGGGCAGCAACAGGACGCGGGCGTAGGACAGTTCGCGGCCACCGGGAGGCGGTTGAACACTCACCATGGATGCCTTCTGTGACGAATCTGCGGGGTGTCGGGGGAGTCTTGTCTGCGGGGTGTCGGGGGAGTCTTGCCGGGGAAGATTCATGGAGCAGTCTGGATCTTCGTGATATTGGGGAACAAGCGCACGAATTCATCTCAACCCGGTGCGCCGCGGGCGAGCCTAGTCCGACCGGATCATCGCTGTGTCATATTCGGCGAGCGCCTGAAATCGCCCCGGAGGAAGGAGTACGCTCAGCGCTATTTGCACACACGGGAAACATTCGCACACCGAGCGTGACCAGGCACAGGCGTACGAAGATAACTCACCGTAACGAGTGAAGAGCCGCTCGAGCGGTGACAGGTGTCCGCTCAGATGCCGGTGATACGCAGCGCCGCGTCCGCGGTGGCGCGGGCGAACTCCGAGGCGCTGCGGTCCGGTTCGGAGCGGTGCACCAGGATGACTCCCTCGATCAGCCCGAAGACCAGATCGGTCCGCAGTTCCAGCTCACTCTTGGCGAGCACCGCACCGGCGCCCGTGGCGGCGATCAACTGACGGTAGGCGTCCTTGAGTTCGGCCCGTACGGCATGGAAGCCGGCGAACCGCTCGGCGCGGACCTCGGGCAGCAGGTAGAGCCCGCCGAGGTTGTACGGGCCCGCGCACAGCAGTTCCACGTCGGTGCGGCACAGCTCCCACAGCCGGTCCCCGGCCGGACGCGCGTCGTCCGCCAGCAGTTCGCGGGCGCACGCCAGGGAGGGCGCCACGGTGGACTCCAGGAGCTCGGCCAGCAGCTCCTCCTTGCCCGAGACGTAGTGGTACATGGAAGCCTGCCGCATCCCCGCACGCTCGGCCACGGCGCGGGTGGTGGTGGCCGCGTATCCGCGGGTGGTGAACAACTCCGCTGCGGCGAGGAGCAGTTCGGCCCTCGGCTGCAGTCCGCTCTCCGGTCGCTGCGTGGCCCGCGGCCGGCCGACCCGGCGCCCGCTGCTGGTCCCCATGCGTCCGATCCTCGCACACGGCGCCGCCGGGCGATCTCCGTGAGGGCCCGGTAACCCGCCGGCAACGCCGGAGCAATCCCCCTGACCCGCCCCGCCCCTAATTTCTGTCGCGCGACAGAAATACGTACGGACGTGACAGTCACACCGCCAGCCGGAAGCCGGAGGTCCCCGATGCCGACAGCGACCACTCACGGAGCCCGGGCCCATGCACGGGCCCAGGCAGGAACACGCGCCGAGGCCATGCCCGTGGTACCGGCCCAGGAGTGGCCCACGCCGCCGTGCGACGCGGGCCACCTGGTGTGGGCGGAGACCGTCGCGGGCGGCAACTACACGCACCGCGTCCTCGCACGCGGCACCGAGCTGCGGCTGACCGACCTGCACGGCGACGCGTGCGCCCACCTGCTGCTGTACGCCGCCGACCGCCCCTGGGAGCGGCTGAACGTCGCCGACACCGTCAAGGTGCAGTGGAACGCCTACCTCGGCGCGGGGCAACTGCTGCTGTCCGACCAGGGCCGCGTCCTCGCCTCCGTCGTCGCCGACACCTCGCAGCGGCACGACGCGCTGTGCGGCACCTCCACCCTCGTACGCAACACCGACCGGTACGGCGACGGCACCCCGCAGTCCCCCTCGCCCGCCGGCCGTGAGCTGTTCAAGCTGGCCGCGGCCAAGAACGGCCTCGAGCCGCGAGACCTGCCTCCGTCGCTCTCCTTCTTCCAGGGCGTCCGGGTCCGCGGCGACGGCGCGCTGGACTTCACCGGCTCGGCCGGCCCCGGCGCCGCCGTCACCCTGCGCGCCGAACAGGACGTGACCGTGCTCATCGCCAACGTCCCGCACCCGGCCGACCCCCGCCCCGACTACGTCAGCACCCCGCTGGAGGTCCTCGCCTGGCGGGCCGCGCCCACCGCGCCGGGCGACCCGCTGTGGGAGGCCACCCCCGAAGGCCGCCGCGCCTTTCTCAACACCGCCGAATTCCTCACCGCGAGGGGGCTCGTATGAAGACCGTCGTTCCGGCCCGCGCCGCGTGGTCGTCCGTCGTCCGCACCGGCGACACGCTGACCATCACCGACCTGCACGGCAACCAGGCCGTCGACTTCCTGGTGTACGACGCCCACGACACGGCGGTCCGCTACAGCGCCCCCGACACCATCCAGGCCCAGGGCGGCATCTTCCTCACCGCGGGCAGTGTGCTGATGTCCAACGAGCACACCCCGCTGATGACCGTGACCGCCGACGACGTGGGCCGCCACGACACGGTCGGCGGCGCCTGCTCCAAGGAGTCCAACACCCTGCGCTACGGCCACCACACCTGGTCGCAGCACGCGTGCGTGGACAACTTCCTCGCCGAGGGCGCGAAGTACGGCCTCGGCAAACGCGACCTCGTCTCCAACGTCAACTGGTACATGAACGTGCCCGTGGAGCAGGACGGCACCCTCGGCATCGTCGACGGCATCTCGGCCCCCGGCCTCTCACTGACCCTGCGCGCCGAACGGGACGTCCTGGTCCTCGTCTCCAACTGCCCGCAGATCAACAACCCCTGCAACGGTTTCGAGCCGACGGCGGTGGAGATGACGATCGAGGCTGCGGCCGGAGGGGACGGCGCATGAGCTTCGACACCCTGCTGGTCGCCAACCGCGGCGAGATAGCCGTCCGGATCATCCGCACGGCCCGGGAACTGGGACTGCGGACCGTGGCCGTGTACTCCGACCCGGACCGGTCGGCTCCGCATGTCCGGCTGGCCGACGCATCGGTACGGCTCGGGCCCGCGCCCGCCAAGGAGTCGTACCTCGACGCCGACCTGGTCCTGAAGGCCGCCAAGGACACCGGGGCGGGCGCGATCCACCCCGGCTACGGCTTCCTTTCCGAGGACGCGGCCTTCGCCCGGCGCTGCGAGGACGCCGGGATCGTCTTCGTGGGCCCCACACCGGAGCAGCTGGAGCTGTTCGGTGCCAAGCACACCGCACGCGCGGCGGCCGCGGCGGCAGGGGTTCCGCTGGCGCCGGGCACCGGACTGCTGACCTCGGTGACCGAGGCCCTCGAGGCGGCCGGGCGGATCGGCTACCCGGTGATGCTGAAGGCGACCGGCGGAGGCGGCGGCATCGGCATGTCGGCCTGCCGCTCCGCCGACGAACTGACCGAGGCCTGGGAGCGGGTGCAGCGCGTCGCGGCGGCCTCCTTCGCCACCGCCGGCGTCTTCCTGGAACGTCTGATCGAGCACGCCCGCCACGTCGAGGTGCAGGTCTTCGGCGACGGCGCGGGCCGGGTGGTGACCTTCGGCGACCGCGACTGCTCCCTGCAGCGCCGCAACCAGAAGGTGGTCGAGGAGGCCCCTGCGCCGGGCCTGCCCGACCACGTCCGCGCCCGGCTCGCGGACTCCGCCCGCCGGTTGTGCGCCTCCGTCGGCTACCGCTCCGCCGGCACCGTCGAGTTCGTGTACGACGCCGCCCGCGAGGAGGTCTACTTCCTGGAGGTCAACACGCGCCTGCAGGTCGAGCACCCGGTCACCGAGGAGGTCTACGGCGTCGACCTGGTCGCCTGGATGCTGCGCCTGGCGCGCGACGAGCCGGACGTCGTCCACGACCCGGGACCACCCCGCGGACACGCCGTCGAGGCCCGCCTGTACGCCGAGGACCCCTCCCGGGACCACCGGCCCAGTGCCGGACTGCTCACACGGGTGGAGTTCCCGGGCGGGGTGCGCGTCGACGGCTGGGTGGAGACGGGCACCGAGGTGACCACGTCGTACGACCCGATGCTCGCGAAGGTGATCGCCCACGGCCCCGACCGGGCACACGCCCTGCGGCGGCTGGAGGAGGCCCTGTCCCGCACCCGTGTGGACGGCATCGAGACGAACCTGGGCCTGCTCCGGGAGGTGCTCGCGCACCCCGGCTTCCGTGCGGCGGACCACTCGACGGCGACCCTGGCGGCCGTGACCGACCCGACGCCCCGGATCGAGGTGGTCTCCGGCGGCACGCTGACCACCGTGCAGGACTGGCCGGGCCGCACCGGGTACTGGCAGGTCGGGGTGCCGCCGTCCGGCCCGATGGACGACCTGTCCTTCCGACTCGGCAACCGGGCGCTCGGCAACCCGGAAGGCGCTCCCGGCCTCGAATGCACCCTGCGGGGCCCGTCACTGCGGTTCAGCCACGCCACGACCGTGTGCGTGACCGGCGCACCGGCCACGGCCACCGTCGACGGCAGGCCCGTCCCCCAGTGGGAGCCGGTCACGGTCCCCGCGGGGGCCGTCCTGGACGTCGGCGCCCCGGACGCCCGCGGCCTGCGGACGTACGTGCTGTTCGCGGGCGGCGGCCTGGACGTGCCGGCGTTCCTCGGCAGCGCGAGCACCTTCACCCTGGGCCGGTTCGGCGGGCACGGCGGCCGGGCGCTGCGCACCGGTGACGTGCTGCACGGCGGCGCCGTCACCGAGGGCACCCCGGTGGCCGACCGGCCCGGCTTCACCACCGAGTGGCACATCGGCGCCGTGGAAGGCCCGCACGCGGCACCGGAGTTCTTCACCGAGGACGACATCCGCGACTTCTACGCCGCCGACTGGAAGGTCCACTTCAACTCGGCCCGCACCGGCGTCCGCCTGGTCGGCCCCAAGCCGCGCTGGGCACGCTCGGACGGCGGCGAGGCCGGACTGCATCCGTCCAACATCCACGACACCCCGTACTCCGTCGGCGCCGTCGACTACACCGGGGACATGCCGGTGCTGCTCGGCCCGGACGGTCCCTCGCTCGGCGGGTTCGTGTGCCCGGCGACGGTGCTGAGCTCCGAGCGGTGGAAGCTGGGCCAGCTGCGCCCGGGCGACACGGTCCGCTTCCGGCCCGTGGACGTGGACGGCGCACCGCGCGCCGGGATCGTCGACGGCGGTGTGCTCGCACGGGACGGTGATGTGACGTTCCGCCGCAGCGGGGACGACAACCTGCTGGTCGAGTTCGGCCCGATGCAGCTCGACCTGGCCCTGCGGATGCGGGTCCACGCCCTGATGGAGACGGTGGCCGAGGCGGGCCTCGCGGGCGTCACCGACCTCACCCCCGGCATCCGCTCCCTCCAGATCCGGACGGACCCGGCACGCCTGCCCCAGAGCGATCTCCTCGCGGCGGTACGGCGGATGGTGTCCTTCCTCCCGCCCACGGACGAGCTGACCGTCCCCTCCCGCACCGTCCACCTCCCCCTGTCGTGGGACGACCCGGCCACGCGGGAGGCGATCGCCCGCTACATGGCCGGGGTCCGCGACGACGCACCCTGGTGCCCGTGGAACATCGAGTTCATCCGCCGCGTCAACGGCCTGGACACGGCCGCGGACGTCTACGACACGGTGTTCGCCGCGGAGTATCTGGTACTGGGCCTCGGCGACGTCTACCTGGGCGCCCCGGTGGCCACTCCGCTCGACCCCCGCCACCGCCTGGTGACGACGAAGTACAACCCGGCGCGCACCTGGACGGCGGAGAACTCGGTCGGCATCGGCGGGGCCTATCTCTGCGTCTACGGCATGGAGGGCCCGGGCGGCTACCAGTTCGTGGGCCGGACCACGCAGGTGTGGTCCCCGTGGCAGCAGCGCGGCGCGTTCGAGCCGGGCTCACCCTGGCTGCTGCGCTTCTTCGACCGGATCCGCTGGTACCCGGTCGGTGCGGAGGAACTGCTCGACCTGCGTGCCGACATCGTCTCCGGCCGCTTCGTGCCGCGCATCGAGGAGGGCACCTTCTCGCTGGCCGACCACCAGGCCTTCCTGGCCGAACACGCTGACTCCATAGCGCAGTTCAGACGGCGCCAGCAGTGCGCGTTCGCGGCGGAGCGGGACGCCTGGGAGGCGGCGGGCGAGTTCACGCGGGCCCAGGCCGCGGCGGCACCGCCCGCTCCCCCGGCCGCGGTGAGCGTTCCGCCGGGCGGACACCTCGTGGAGGCCGAGTTCGCGGCGTCCGTGTGGCAGGTGCACGTGTCCCCGGGCGACACGGTGACGGCCGGTCAGCCGCTGCTCGCGCTGGAGGCGATGAAGATGGAGTCCAGGGTGCACGCGCCGATCACCGGCGTGGTCGCGGAGGTCCTGGCCGGGACGGGCGACCAGGTGGAGGCGGGAACGGCACTGGTCGTCCTGGCCCCGGCCGCGAACTGAGGGAGGAACCGGGAATGTCCACCACCGTCTCCCGCGTCCGCGCGGCCTACGCCCGCGTCGACGCCGTCGACCGCCCCGAGATCTGGATCGACCTGCGCCCGCGGGCCGAGGTGGAGGCCGAGGCCCGGGCGATCGACGAGCGCGTCGCCGCCGGAGCCCACCTCCCCTTGGCCGGCCGCCTGTTCGCCGTCAAGGGCAACATCGACGTGGCCGGCCTGCCCACGACGGCGGCCTGCCCGGCGTACGCGTACCAGCCGGCCGCCGACGCGCCCGTCGTCGCCCGGCTGCGTGCCGCGGGCGCCGTGGTCCTCGGCACCACCAACCTCGACCAGTTCGCCACCGGCCTGGTCGGCACCCGCTCACCCCACGGTGCGGTACGGGGCGCCCTCGACCCGGCCCGGATCAGCGGCGGTTCGAGTTCCGGCTCGGCCGTCGCGGTGGCCCTGGGCCTCGTGGACTTCGCGCTGGGCACGGACACGGCGGGCTCGGGCCGGGTTCCCGCGGCGTTCAACGGCATCGTCGGTCTGAAACCCACCCGTGGTCTGGTCCCGACGACGGGCGTGGTCCCGGCGTGCGCCTCGATCGACTGCGTGACGGTGTTCGCCCGCACCCTGCCGGAAGCCGAACAGGCCCTCGCGTTCATGGCCTCCCCGCCCGGCCGCGAGCTGCCGCCCCTCCCCCGGCGGGCCCCCGGCCCCTGGCGGATCGCCGTGCCTGCGCTCGGACAGCTCGGTGAACTGGACGACGGCTGGGCCGAGGCGTACGAGGCGGCGGCCGGGCGGCTCGTGGCCTCGGGGGCGTCGGTGCGCACGCTCGACCTCACCCCGTTCACCGAGGCGGCCGCCATGCTGTACGAGGGCGCGTTCGTCGCCGAGCGGTACACGGCCGTGGGGAGCTTTGTCGACAAGTTGATCCGAGAGGGTGGCGACGGTCTCGACCCCACGGTCGCCGGCATCATCACCGGCGCACGCGACATCCCCGCCCACCGGCTCTTCGCCGACCAGGACCGGCTGGCCGCCCTGCGCGCCCGCGCCCTCGCCGAACTGGCCGACGCCGACGCCCTGCTGCTGCCCACGGCACCCGGCCACCCCACCCTCGCCGAGGTCGCCGCCGACCCGCTCGGCACCAACGCCCGCCTGGGCCGGTTCACCAACTCCACGAACCTCTTCGACCTGGCCGCGGTCGCCGTCCCGGCGGGCGAGGTGAACGGCCTGCCCTTCGGCGTGATGCTGATCGGCCCGGCGTTCACCGACGAACGGCTGGCCCGCATCGCCCGCGCCCTGCAGCCGGAGACAAGCCTCGCGGTGGTCGGCGCCCACCTGACCGGCCAGCCCCTCAACCCCCAACTCCTGGCGTTGGGGGCCCGCCTGGACCGCACGACCACCACCGCCCCGGTCTACCGTCTGCACGCCCTGCACACCGCCCCGCCCAAACCGGGCCTGGTCCACGTGGGCGAGGGCGGCACGGCCATCGAGACGGAGGTCTGGCGCCTCCCGGCAGAGGGCCTGGGCCGCCTGCTGGCCACACTCCCGCGCCCCATGACCCTGGGCTCAGTGGAACTCGCCGACGGCAGCAACGTCCCCGGCTTCCTGTGCGAACCGAGCGCACTGGAGGAGGCCGAGGACATCACGGGGTACGGCGGCTGGCGGTCATATCTGAACCGGGCCGGGAGCAGCCGACCTCAAGGGGCGCGGGACTGAGTCCGACATGCCGCTCCGCCGCGTGGGCGCGACCAGCCACGAAGCACCCGCACCCGCCAACGCAAGGTCACCCCACCGACGAGTAGGCGACAACACCCCTCAGCACCAGATCAACCGCCTTACGCGCAGCCTTCCCCACGGTCGAGCCCTCCGCAGGAGAAGCCGCCGCTATCTGCCCGAGCACATCGATCACCTGCTTGCACCACCGTACGAAGTCACCGGCCGGCATCTCCGCCTCGCGCAGCACCTCGTCGAGGCCCTTGCCGGAGGCCCACATGTACACGGCCCAGGCGAAGCCGAGGTCGGGCTCGCGCTGGCCGACGCCCTCGCTCTGGGTGATCCGGAACTCCTCCTCCAGACCGTCCAGCCGACCCCAGATCCGGACCATCTCGCCCAGCGCGGCCTGGGCCTTGCCGGACGGCAGCTTGGGCGCCATCGCGTCGTCACCGACCCGGGCCTCGTACACCAGCGCCGAGACGCAGGCGGCCAGTTCGGCCGGAGCGAGGCCCTCCCAGACGCCGGCGCGCACGCATTCGCTGGCCAGCAGGTCGAGTTCGCCGTAGAGCCGCGCGAGCCGCTTGCCGTGCTCGGTGACCTCGTCGCCGCGCAGGTAGTCCAGTTCGGTCAGCAGGGCCACGATCCGGTCGAAGGTCCGCGCGATGGTGTTCGTACGGCCCTCGATCCGGCGTTCCAGCTGCGAGGTGTCCTTCAGCAGCCGGTGGTAGCGCTCGGCCCAGCGGGCGTGGTCCTCGCGGTCGTTGCAGCCGTGGCAGGGATGGGCGCGGATCGCGGTGCGCAGTCGGGCGATCTCGCGGTCGTCGGCGGCCTGCGAACGCTTCTTGCGGGCCCGCTCCGGCGGGATGTGCCCGGCCTTGGTGCGCAGCGCGGAGGCGAGGTCCCGGCGGGACTGCGGCGAGCGCGGGTTGAAGGACTTGGGGATCCGCATCCGCTCCAGCGGCTCGACCGGCACCGGGAAGTCAATGGACGCCAGCCGCTTGACCTGCCGCTCGGCGGTCAGCACCAGCGGGCGCGGGCCGTCGTGGTGGTCGAAGCCGCGGTGCCCGTTGGAACGGCCGGCGGGCAGGCCCGGGTCGAGCACCAGCGCCAGGCCCGCGTACTTGCCCGTCGGCACGTGGATCACGTCACCCGGCTTGAGCTTCTCCAGCGCGACGGAGGCCTCCGCGCGCCGCTCGGCGGCGCCCTGCCGGGCCAGTTCGTTCTCGCGGTCCTTGAGTTCGCGGCGCAGCCGCGCGTACTCATCGAAGTCGCCCAGGTGGCAGGTCATGGAGGCCTTGTAGCCCTCCAGCCCCTCCTCGTTGCGCTGGACCTGCCGGGAGATGCCGACGACCGACCTGTCCGCCTGGAACTGCGCGAAGGAGGTCTCCAGGAGCTCACGCGAACGGTGCCGGCCGAACTGCTCGACGAGGTTGACCGCCATGTTGTACGACGGCTTGAAGCTGGAGCGCAGCGGGTACGTGCGTGTGCCCGCGAGGCCCGCGAGGTGCTCGGGACTCATACCGCGCTGCCACAGCACCACCGCGTGGCCCTCGACGTCGATGCCGCGGCGGCCGGCCCGGCCGGTGAGCTGGGTGTACTCGCCCGGGGTGATGTCGGCGTGCTGCTCGCCGTTCCACTTGACGAGCTTTTCCAGCACCACGGAGCGGGCGGGCATGTTGATGCCGAGGGCGAGGGTCTCCGTGGCGAAGACGGCCTTGACCAGGCCGCGGACGAACAGTTCCTCCACGACCTCCTTGAAGGTCGGCAGCATGCCGGCGTGGTGGGCGGCGATGCCGCGCTCCAGGCCCTCGAGCCACTCGTAGTAGCCGAGGACGTGCAGGTCCTCCGTGGGGATCGACGCCGTGCGCTCCTCGACGAGGGCGCGCACCTTTTCCCGCGCCTCGTCGTCGTTGAGGCGCAGGCCCGCGTACAGGCACTGCTGGACGGCGGACTCGCAGGCGGCGCGGCTGAAGATGAAGGTGATCGCGGGCAGCAGGCCCTCGGAGTCGAGTCGCTCGATGACCTCGGGCCGGCTCGGCGTCCACACCCGGGAGCGCTGCCTGCGCTCCCGCTCCCGGTCGGCCTCACGCATGGCACGGCCGCGCCTGCGGTCCTGGTACGACGGGCGGCTGGCCTCCATCCGGGCCAGCCGCGTGAGGTCGGGGTTGACGGCTTTCTTGTGGCCCTCACCCTCCTCGAACAGGTCGTACATCCGCCGCCCGGCGAGCACGTGCTGGAACAGCGGCACGGGCCGGTGCTCGGAGACGATCACCTCGGTGTCGCCGCGGACGGTGTCCAGCCAGTCGCCGAACTCCTCGGCGTTCGACACGGTCGCCGACAGCGACACCAGGGTCACCGACTCGGGCAGGTGGATGATCACCTCCTCCCAGACGGCGCCGCGGAACCGGTCGGAGAGGTAGTGCACCTCGTCCATGACCACGTATCCGAGGCCGAGCAGCGTCTGCGAGCCCGCGTACAGCATGTTGCGCAGCACCTCGGTGGTCATCACGACCACCGGCGCGTCGGAGTTCACGCTGTTGTCGCCGGTGAGCAGGCCGACCTGCTGCGTGCCGTAGCGACGGCACAGGTCGGAGTACTTCTGGTTCGACAGCGCCTTGATGGGGGTCGTGTAGAAGCACTTCTTGCCCTGCTTCAGGGCGAGGTGGACGGCGAACTCGCCCACGATCGTCTTGCCGGAGCCGGTGGGGGCGGCCACCAGCACGCCCTTCCCCGCTTCGAGCGCCTGGCAGGCCTCGATCTGGAAGGGGTCGAGGCCGAATTCGTACAGCTCGCGGAAGGAGGCGAGCGCGGTGGCCTGCTCGGCTGCCCGCCTTCGGGCTGCCGCATACCGCTCGGCCGGGGAGAGGTCCTCTGTCATCGTGCTTTCGAGGTTACCGGGCCCCACTGACAACAGGACGATCATTATCCGGAACGTGTGAAGACGACAACGACAGGTGCCCGCGTCCCTGGGGAATCCCCGGGAACGCGGGCACCTGTCACAGGCCGGTGGAGTCGATCGGTCAGGTCACGTCGTCGTACCCGTTGATCCGGTCGGCGGTCGTCTGCTCGGGCAGCCGGCCGGCGGAGACGGGCTCGATCTCGCCGATGTCCTCCGGGGTCAGGTCCAGCTCGGAGGCCTCGTCGTCGCCCGGTCCCTGGGCCTCGCGTCGAGCCCGGCGCCGGTCGTTGAGCAGCGCGACGGCCACGGCGATGAAGTAGAGCCCCCAGATCGGCGCCGCCAGCGCCAGCATCGTCATCGGGTCGGGGGTGGGTGTGGCCACGGCCGCGAAGACGGTGATGCCGATGACCATGCCGCGCCACCAGCCCAGCATGCGCCGCCCGGACAGCACGCCGGTGAGGTTGAGCATGACCAGCAGCAAGGGCATCTCGAAGGCGAGACCGAAGACGACGATCATGCGGGTGACCAGGTCCAGCAGATCGTCCAGCGGCAACAGGTTCTCGGCGCCGCTGGGTGTGAGGTCGATCATCAGCTTGGCCGTGGTGGGCAGCATGTGGAACGCGAGGTAGCCACCGGCGAGGAAGAGCGGGAAGCCGAAGCCGACGAAGGCGTAGGCGTACTTCTTCTCGTTGCGGTGCAGACCCGGCGCGACGAACGCCCACAGCTGGTAGAGCCAGATCGGCGACGCGAGCACGACACCGGTCATCAGGGCGACCTTCAGGGCCAGAGTGAACGGCGCCAGCAGGCCGCTGACGATGAGGTGCGCGCAGTGGACGTTCTTGGCCTTGGCCAGCTCCCCGAAGGTCTGGTTGCAGCCGATCTCGTCGAGCATCGGCTGGGTGACGAAGTTGGTGATGTCCCGGTAGAAGAAGGCCGCGACGATCGTGACAACGAGGATCGCCAGGACACCCTTGGCAAGCCGGTTGCGCAGCTCGCGCAAGTGGTCCGCGAGCGGCATCCGGCCCTCGGGATCCCTCTCCTTTTTGCGGGCAGACTTGGGCAACCCACATCCTCATCTCGTGCAGCGGACCGGATGTCCCCGGTCCTCGCGTCAGCGCTGGGTCGTGTCCGTCGGCTCGTTGACCGGGCGAGAGCTGGTCACGTCGCCGGGCGCGGCCTGGATCGTGCGCTGAGCGGGAGCGGGCTCCTCCGAGGCGGACTCGGCGGTGCCGGACTGCTTGCCGTCCTCCTTCATCGCCTTCGCCTCGCTCTTCAGAATGCGGGCGGACTTGCCGAGCGAGCGGGCCATGTCCGGCAGCTTCTTGGAGCCGAACACGAGGAGGATGACCACAACGAGGATCAGCAGGTGCCACGGCTCGAGTCCGTTGCGGAACATAAATCTTCACCTTCTCACCGAGGCGGGGCGACGGGCCTGTCCGACCAGTCGGACACATGTCCGAACATCATGCGTGCAGCGATCGTAACGCCCGGGGGTGAACGTGATGCAATCCCCGTGCGTACTCCCGGTCTGCGGTACGCGCCTCGTTCTTCGCACCGCGCCCAGCAGCGTACCTGCCGCAGGGGCCCTGATGACAGGGCGAAGTGACCCAAAACGCTCGTGCCTCGAGAGTCACAGAACCCCCACAGCAGCCCTCACAGCGAGTCGACAGCCCGGGCCGCACTCGCGGACGCCCGCTCCAGGTCCTCGGCCGCCCTGCTGATACGGCGCGCGGAGTCCGTGACCTGCCTACCGAGGCGCTGCGCCTCCAGGTAGACCCGGACGGCCAGCACACCGAGGACGGCAAGTCCCAGGAAACCCACAACCACCGCGAACATCGGCCAGAACATGACGCCGAGCCTAGACGGTCCGGGGGAAGGACGGGGCCCCGGGAGCGGAGGGTGCGTCCATGTGCGACGGCTCCACGCCTGCAAATGATATTGACAAGCGAAGATCACATCCGGGTATTCTCCTGACCGACCTGGGGCCGAGGGATTACAGAGAGCAACCATCCACGCGTTGAGCGGAGACCAGGCGGTCGCTCTTCCCCTCGTCCCCCATCTGTTTCAAATTTCCAAGGGGGAAATATGAATCTCAGGCAGCGTTTCGGCGTCATGGCCGTCGGCTCGGCAGCGCTTCTGGTCATGGGGTCCGCCGCTCCGGCCGGCGCAGCCACCCTTGGCGCCGACGACGTTCACCGCGGCAGCGTGGGTTGCTTCAACTACTCCTGGGGGGACGGGAGCGTCACCTACACGATCTACTACCACAACACCTGTTCCGTGAAATCGGCCATCGCCGGCACCACCAACGCGCTGGTCGACAACAAGTGGTGCGCGAACGTGGATGCGGACGGTAAGGGCCACACCGTGGTGTACGCCAAGCCGATGACCTTCAAGTCCGCCAAGGGTGGCCGTTGCTGAGCATTCCGGCGACGCGATGAAGGCAGCCGGGTCATGGTGACGTGACCCGGCTGTTGTCTCTCGCACCACTAGACGGTGGAGTGCAGTCGCAGCGTCCTGACCCCGCCGCCGGTCAGCAGTTCCACGATGCGCTCCCCGGCCGGCTTGCGGACGGCCACCCCGCACTCGGGGCAGGTGAAGGAGTAGAACGTCGTACGGCTGGTGGCGCCGATCGCCAGCCGCAGGGCACTCGCGGAGAGCTCGAAACGGCCCCGGCAGTCCGGACAGCCCGCCTTGAACACCACGGGTGCCACTCTCCTCATCCCGGCGAACGCCGCCGCGACCGTCATGTCCCTCACCCCGGACCCCGCAGACTCGCTCAAAGCCCCAGCTCCTGCCTGTCGTACCGCCCGTCCTCCACGCCGTGCGCAGCACCGTCACCCGCCGGCGCGTCGTACGCCGCGAGCGCCTCGGTCGCCGCCCGGCGGGCGCTGGCGGCCAGCTCGGGCGGCGAGACGATCCGGCCGTCGGGGCCCAGCCGCAACGCCAGGCGCCTGAGCGAAGCCGGATCGGGGGTGCGCAGCGTAATACGCAGTCCGCCGTCGGGAAGCTCATCCGCGCTGTCATGCGGGTAGTACTCGGCCACCCAGCGTCCGCCGGGGCCGACCTCGACGACGACCTCCGGGTCCTCGGCTGCGGGCTGCACCAGAGCCTGGGAAAGATCCCGCAGCTCGATCTCCGGCGGCACGGACGGCTCGTCGAGGATCTTGATCTCGGCGACCCGGTCCAGCCGGAACGTACGGCGCGCCTCGGAGCGGCGGCACCAGGCCTCGACATAGGTGTGCCCGACACTGACCAGCCGGATGGGGTCGATCTCACGCTCGGTGACCTCGTCCCGGGCCGGCGAGTAGTAGCGGATCCACAACCGGCGGCGCTCGGAGATCGCCCGGTCGACGTCGGCGAAGACACCACCCTCGGACTCGAAGGTCACCGAAAGCCGGGAACTGGCCCCGGCCGCCTCCCCGGCCGCGGTCTCCACCTTGGCCGTCGCCCGCAGCAGCGCCTGCCGGTCCCCCTCCCGCAGACCGGGCAGGGTCGCGACGGCCCGGGCGGCCACCAGCAGCGCGGTCGCCTCGTCGGCGGCGAGCCGCAGCGGCTCGGCGGCCTCCGCGCCGAGCGCGGCCGGGTTGTGCCACCAGATGCGCTCACCGTCGGTGTCGATGTCGAGCAGGTCACCGCCCCGGAAACTGGTGCCGCACATCGGCAGCACGTCCAGGTCGGAGACCAGCTCGTCCTCCGTGATCCCGAACGCGCGCGCCACGTCCGCCACCCGGGCACCGGGGCGCTCCCGCAGATACGTCACCAGGGAGAGCATCCGCCGGGTCTGATCGATGGCGTTCACGGACCTGACCGGTCTGCCTGCCACTGTCCTGCTCCCCCTCAACCCTTGGCCACGGCACGCAGGCGGTCCACCACGTCGGCCCGCAGCTCCGCCGGCTCCACGACCACCACGTCCGGACCGAACTCCACCAGCCACGCGTCCAGGCCGTGCCCGTACGGAATCTCCAACTCGTCCCAGCCGTCACCGGGTTCCCGCACCGACGTGGCTTTCGCCCGAAGGGGGTACCCCGCACCCGAACGCAGCCGGATCACAGCGGTACGGTCGGCGATCTCACCCGCCCAGCTCGCCACGGTCTCACGGACGGTCACCACATCGGGGACCGGCGCGGTGAAGCCGCTGCCACGGGAACGCACCTTCCCCGTGATCCGCGACAGACGGAACACCCGCTCGGCGCCCCGGTCGCGGTCCCAGCCCGCCAGATACCAGTGGCCGCGCCAGCACTCCAGCGCCCACGGCTCCACATGCCGGGGCTCCGGACGGGCCGCGGAAGCCTTGCGGTAGTCGAAGACGACCGGGCGGCGGTCACGGCACGCCAGCATCAACGGCTCGAACGCGGCCTCGTGCACCGGGATACGGGGCTCCAGCGCGCCGTGCGCTTCGTACGGGTCGACGTCCTCGGGCAGGCCGGCCGCACGCAGCTTCTGCAGGGCACCGCTCGCCGCTCCGGCCAGCCGGGCCTGCTGCCACACCTTGGCGGCCAGCCCCAGGGCCGCGGCCTCCTCGGCGTCCAGAGTGATCGGCGGCAGCCGGTTGCTGTCACGGCGGGCCAGATAGCCGACCTCGCCGTCCAGGTTCTCCACGGTCTCGATGACGAGGCCGAGCTCACGCAGATCGTCCTTGTCGCGCTCGAACATCCGGTTGAAGGAGTCGTCGCCGCCCGCCTCGCCTCTACCCGAGCTGGAGGCCTCGCCTCTACCCGGCCTGGAGGCCTCGACGTAAGCCTCGATGGAATCGCGCAGCTCACGCTTGCTGAGCGGCCGCCGTGTCCCCAGCAGACACAACGCCAGGTTCATCAGCCGCTCGGCCTTGGCAATGGCCATCGACGCCCTTCGCCTTCCCTATGGTGCTTCCCGACCGATGACCGTACCGCTCGGCAGCGTCACGGCAAAAGCCGAAGGCCCATGCGGACAGCACGGGCCCTCGTCCGACCAGGAACGGTCAGCGCTTGGCAACGCCCACCAGGTCGCAGACGAAGATCAGCGTCTCGCCCGGCGCGATCCGCCCACCGGCGCCGCGGTCGCCGTACGCGAGGTGCGCGGGGATGACGAGCTGGCGGCGACCGCCGACCTTCATGCCCTGCACCCCCTTGTCCCAGCCCTGGATGACCTGGCCGACACCGAGCTGGAAGTCCAGCGGGGCGCCCCGGTTCCAGGAGGCGTCGAACTCCTCACCGGTGGAGAACGCCACGCCCACGTAGTGGACCTTCACGAAGTCGCCGGCCGCGGCGACCTCGCCGTCCCCCTCCCAGATGTCCTTGATCTCGAGGTCGGCCGGGGGCTCGCCACCCGGGAAGTCGATCTCGGGCTTCTCGATGCTCACGTCTAAAGCTCCTGCTCGTGTACGACTCGGAACGCGGACAGTCTTTCATCTCCCGACCACTGGCGCCCGCCGCGGGCGGCCCGCACCGACCGCCTACATCGCCGCCAGGATGTCCACGGAGAACACCAGCGTCGAGCCCTTCTTCACGGGGCCCCCGCTCGGCGGGTTGTCGCCGTACGCCAGGTCCGGCGGCACCACGACCAGCACCCGGCTGCCCACCTTCTTGCCCGTGACACCCTCGGCCAGCCCCTTGACGACCTGCTGCATCTGCTCCAGGGAGATCTGACTCAGCCGCCCCGAGCCGTACGTCGCCTCGAACGTCTTCCCGCTGTCCCAGACCAGACCCTGGAACTGGCACAGGATCGCCTGGTTCGCCTTGACCTCGGGCCCGTCGCCCTCCAGGACGTAGGCGGACACGAGCTTCTTCGGCGGATCCGCCTTCGGAATCTTGATCGAGGGAGCCTTGCCGTCGGTGTTGGTGCCGACCTTCGGCACGGTGGCGTCGCTCTGCACGACCACCTTGCCCTTGCTGGAGCTCTTGGAGTTGAACGAGTCGATCAGATCGACCACGAACACCAGCGTGTCGGTGCCCTTGATGCCCCCCTGCGGGTTGCCCGACGTGCCGTAGCCCAGGGCCGGCGGGACGGCCATCTCGACCCTGCTGCCGGTCTTCCGGCCCGCCAGCCCGTACCGCCAGCCGTCGATGAGACTGCCCTGGGCGAGCTGCATGACCAGGGGCGTCTTACGGTCGTAGGAGTTGTCGAAGACCTTCCCCGTGGCCCAGATCTGCCCCAGGTAGTTCGCCTGGATGAAGTCGTTCTCCGCGACCGTGCGACCACTGCCCGCGATCACCGTCCTGACCGCCAGGTTCTTCGACGGATCACCCGACCCCTTGGCGACCGTCGGCTTCTCACCGAACTTCGTACCCGCCGTGATCGCGGGCAGCGGCCCGTCCACGATCTTCGGCGGCGGCACCGACGAGGCGGACGCCGACGGCGACGCACCGGCCTTGCCCGAGCCCGACGTGTCGTCGTTGCAACCGGCGAGCGTGACCAGACCTGCGGGTACCGCGGCGAAGAGGAGAGAGCGTCGGCGCACGTGAGGAGCCTCGTAATCGGTCGATCTTGCGGATGGCGTGCGCGCCACTCTACGACGTGAGCAGGGCGCCGTACGGAATACGTACGGCGCCCGTGTCACGTTCGACATTCCACAGCCGAAACTCACATACCGGCGATCAGCTTCTCCACCCGGTCGTCCACCGAACGGAACGGGTCCTTGCACAACACCGTGCGCTGCGCCTGGTCATTGAGCTTCAGATGCACCCAGTCCACCGTGAAGTCCCGGCGCTGCTCCTGCGCCCGGCGGATGAAGTCACCACGCAGCCGCGCCCGAGTGGTCTGCGGAGGAACCGACTTGCCCTCGAAGATCTTCAAGTCGTTGCAGATCCGGGTGGCTTGGCCCTTCTTCTCCAGCAGGTAGTACAGACCACGACGACGGTGGATGTCGTGGTAGGCGAGGTCTATCTGGGCGACCCGCGGATGCGACATCGTCATGTTGTGCTTGGCCCGGTACCGCTCGATGAGCTTGTACTTCATCACCCAGTCGATCTCGGTGCCGATACGGTCGAGATCCTCCGTCTCGATCGCGTCCAGCGTACGGCCCCACAGCTCCAGCACCTGCTCGACCGTGCCCGTACGGATACCGCGGCGCTCGCAGAAGTCCACCGCCTTCTCGTAGTACTCCCGCTGCACCTCCAGCGCCGAGGCCTCCCGCCCACTGGCCAGACGCACCTTGCGCCGGCCGGTGATGTCATGGCTGACCTCGCGGATCGCCCGGATCGGGTTCTCCAGGGTGAGATCCCGCATCACCGTGCCCGCCTCGATCATGCGCAGCACCAGGTCGGTCGCACCGACCTTCAGCAGCATCGTCGTCTCCGACATGTTCGAGTCGCCCACGATGACATGCAGACGGCGGTACCGCTCGGCATCCGCGTGCGGTTCGTCACGCGTGTTGATGATGGGCCTCGAACGGGTCGTCGCCGAGGAGACGCCCTCCCAGATGTGCTCGGCCCGCTGGCTCACGCAGTACACCGCACCGCGCGGCGTCTGCAGCACCTTGCCCGCCCCGCACAGCAACTGGCGCGTGACCAGGAACGGGATGAGAATGTCCGCGAGACGGGAGAACTCACCGTGCCGCGCGACGAGATAGTTCTCGTGGCAACCGTAGGAGTTGCCCGCCGAGTCGGTGTTGTTCTTGAAGAGGTAGACGTCGCCCGCGATTCCTTCCTCATGCAGGCGTCGTTCGGCGTCTACCAGGAGTCCTTCCAGAATGCGCTCGCCGGCCTTGTCGTGGGTGACCAGTTCGATCACATTGTCACATTCGGGTGTCGCGTATTCCGGATGTGAGCCCACGTCGAGATAGAGCCGGGCGCCGTTTCGCAGAAAGACATTACTGCTGCGGCCCCATGACACGACACGGCGGAAGAGGTACCGCGCCACCTCGTCAGGCGACAGACGGCGCTGTCCCCTGAACGTGCACGTGACACCGTACTCGTTCTCCAGCCCGAAAATGCGGCGGTCCATGACTGAACATTACGCCCGATCCCCCGAGCTGAAACGGGGTTCGGCAGCACGATCTGGATCATTTTCCGATGAAGCCGCAACCATCCCACCCCCAGCGGGAGCTGCAAGGACCCCTCCGGTCCCCAGCAGGACCAGCAACGACACCGCCCCCGCCGCCCCCGGCACGGCGAAACCCCACACCGCGCCACCCGCCTCGACCACCGGACCCGCCAGGCCCGTTCCCACCGACGCACCCACCGTGAACGTCGTCACCAGCCACGAGAACGCCTCCGTGACCGTCCCACCCGGCGCATGCCGGTCCACGATGACGAACGCACACGCGATGCACGGCGCCAGAAACACCCCCGACACCGCCGTCAACAGCACCATCGCCACCGCACCCGGCATCAGCGTCAACGGCAGGTAACACACCGCCAGAAGCCCCACCAGCACCCTCAGTCGCCGCTCCGGCACACCACCCCACTGCCGCGCCCCGTACACCAGACCCCCC
The DNA here is from genome assembly GCF_042894285.1 of Streptomyces sp. NPDC001544. NCBI lineage: Bacteria > Bacillati > Actinomycetota > Actinomycetes > Kitasatosporales > Streptomycetaceae > Streptomyces > Streptomyces sp. NPDC001544. The sequence goes on from NZ_JBIAVN010000006.1 coordinate 280,091, forward strand.
ACCAGCGCACCCAGCCCCAGCGCCGCCATCAGCCAGCCGTACACCGCGTCCCCGCCGTGCCCGTCGGCGTACGGCACCGAGGCCACCGTGATGGAACCGAGCGCGATCCCCACGAACAGGAAGGCCCCCAGCAGCACCAGCAGACCGGGCGAACGCAGAGCCCCCAGCCAGTGCGCCTCACGGGGCGCCGAACGCCACGCGCGCGAGGGCGGCGAGACCACCACCGAGAGCGCACCCAGCACCCCCACCGCGTTCAGCACGAGCAGCGCGGCCCGCTCCGACCACAGCGACACGCACAGCGTCACCAGCAGCGGGCCGACCGTGAACATCACCTCCTGCGCCACGGCGTCCATCGCGTACGCCGTGTGCACCTGGTCCTCACGCCGCAGCACGGACGGCCACAGCGCACGCAGACCGCCCTCCAGCGGCGGGGTGAACAACCCGGCCGCCGCGACGGCCGCACAGGCGAGCGGCAACGGATCGATACCCGTGAACGCGAACACCACCATCGCCAGGGCGGAGGCGACAGCCGCGGGCAGCTGCACGCGCGGCTGCCCGTACAGGTCCACCAGCCGCCCCAGCACCGGCTGCCCCACGGCGGTCGCGACACCGTAGACCGCCGCCAGCGCCCCGGCGAGGCTGTACGTGCCCCCCTCGGCACGGACGAAGAGCACCAGCGCGATGGCGGCCGTGGCGTTCGGCAGACGGCCCACCAGAGTGCCGGTCAGCAGCCGGACCGCATGCCTCGCCCTGAGGATCTCCAGGTATCCCGCGGCCACCGCTGCCTCCCAAGTTTTACGTATAACGCCGACCTGCCATACGTACCATGTGCGCTGTGACGCGTCCAGGCGGAAACAGGCGCGCACCCGGGCGACAAAGGAGCAACCCACGGTGGCAGGCAGCAGCACGCGCCCGACGAGCAGGGACGTCGCCCAAGCCGCCGGAGTCTCCCAAGCGGCCGTCTCACTCGTCCTCGGCGACAAATGGCGCGGCCGCGTCTCCGCCGCCACCGCCGAACGCGTACGACAAGCCGCACGCGACCTCGGCTACCGCCCCAACCTCGCCGCCCGCAACCTCCGCCTCGGCCACACCCGCACCGTCCTCCTCGTCGTCCCCGCCCTCACCACCGAATTCTTCGCCGGCGTCTACACCGGCGCCGCCCGCATCGCCGCCCAGCACGGCTTCGGCGTCGTCCTCTACCCCTCCCCCGAAGGCATCGGCCCCGCCCGCGACCCCTTCGCCTCCGCCCAGGCCGCCCTCGACGGCATCATCGCCTCCTCCATGGCCGCCGACGCACTCACCGCCCTCCGCGGCGACCAACTCCCCCTCGTCATGCTCGACAGCGACCCCCAAGGCAGCCCCGGCTCCGCCACCGTCAACCTCGACATCGCCGACGGCGTACGCCAAGTGGCCGAACACCTGCTCGGCCTGGGCCACCGGCACTTCCTCCACCTCGCCGCCGACGTCGCCTCCTGGACCTTCGAGATACGCGCACATGAACTGACGGCACGCCTCGGCACCGTCCCGGGCACCTCGATCCGCACCGTCCACGCCCCCATCTCCATCGAAGGCGCCCTCACCGCCACCGAAGCCGCACTGGCCGGCCCGGGCCCCCACCCCACCGCCCTCGTCTGCGACGACGACAAACTCGCCGCCGGCGCCTACAAGGCCCTGCGCCGCCTCGGCCTGCGCGTACCGGACGACATCTCCGTCACCGGCCTCGACGACCTCGCCCTCGCCACCGCCCTCGACCCCGAACTCACCACCGTCCGCCTCGACGCCGAACAGTTCGGCGAACGCGGGATGCAAGCCCTCCTCGCCGTACTGGAGGGCCGCGAACCCGACCACGGCGACATCCCCGTCCACCTGGTCGTAAGAGGCTCCACGGCCCCGCCCAGCACCCCCTGACACGCCTGTGCCCCGGCCGTCGCACGGCCGGGGCACACCAGGAACGCAAGGACGTCAGGAACGAGGCGGACTACTTCTCGTCGGGCTCCTCCGCGCTCTCCGCCTCCGTGCTCGCCCCGTTCGCCTCCAGCAGACGCGCCAGCTGACGACCCACGATGCGCTTGAACTTACGCTGCTGCGGACGCGTACGGTCCAGCACCGCCACCTCCAGCCGCTCCGCGGGAATCTCCCGCTCACTGCCGTTGGTGTCACGGGACAGGGCCTGCACCGCCAGCTTCAACGCCTCCGCCAGCGACATCCCGTCCCGGTGACGCTGGTCCAGGAAACTGCTGATCTGCTCGGCGTTGCCGCCCACCGCCACCGAACCGTGCTCGTCCACGATCGAACCGTCGTGCGGCAGCCGGTAGATCTGGTCACCCTCCGGGGTCTCCCCCACCTCGGCGACCACCAGCTCCACCTCGTACGGCTTCTCCGCCGCACTCGAGAAGATCGTGCCCAGGGTCTGCGCGTAGACGTTCGCGAGACCACGGGCGGTCACATCGTCCCGGTCATAGGTGTAACCCCGCAGATCGGCATACCGCACCCCGCCGATCCGCAGGTTCTCGTACTCGTTGTACTTACCGGCGGCCGCGAAACCGATCCGGTCGTAGATCTCACTGAACTTGTGCAGCGCACGGGACGGATTCTCACCGACGAACACGATGCCGTCGGCGTACTGAAGCACCACAAGGCTGCGACCACGGGCGATGCCCTTCCGGGCGTACTCCGCCCGGTCGGCCATCGCCTGCTGAGGCGATACATAGAACGGCGTCGACACCGGTTATCCGTCCCTTTCTGTGGAAGTCACTGCGATCACCTTCACCAAGAACCCGGCCCGCCCTCAGAGCAGGGCGGCCTTCGGCCCGTCCGGCTCCTCCAGACGACGCTGGAGCACCGAACGAGCGATCTCGGAGGACTCCTCGTCGGTCAGCCGACGGAAACCGTCCTCGGTGATCACGGTGACGATGGGGTAGATCCGGCGGGCGACATCGGGACCACCGGTCGCCGAGTCGTCGTCGGCCGCGTCGTACAGAGCCTGCACCACCAACGTCGTGGCCTGCTCCTCGGACAGATCGTCGCGGAACAGCTTCTTCATCGCACCGCGCGCGAAGATCGAGCCGGAACCGGTGGCGGCGAAGTTGTGCTCCTCGGAACGCCCGCCCGTGACGTCGTAGGAGAAGATGCGGCCCTTCTCGCGATCCACGTCGTAGCCCGCGAAGAGCGGCACCACGGCCAGGCCCTGCATGGCCATGCCCAGGTTGGAGCGGATCATGGTCGACAGGCGGTTCGCCTTGCCCTCCAGGGACAGCTGCGCGCCCTCGACCTTCTCGAAGTGCTCCAGCTCGAGCTGGAACAGCTTGACCATCTCCACGGCGAGACCGGCCGTGCCGGCGATGCCGACCGCGGAGTACTCGTCCGCCGGGAACACCTTCTCGATGTCCCGCTGGGCGATGACATTGCCCATCGTGGCCCGGCGGTCACCGGCGAGGACCACGCCGCCGGGGAAGGTCACGGCGACGATGGTCGTCCCGTGCGGGGCCTCGATGACACCTTGGGTCGGGGGCAGCTGCCGGTTGCCCGGGAGCATCTCCGGCTGGTGCTCGGAGAGGAAGTCCATGAAGGAGGAGGACCCTGGCGTCAGGAAGGCAGCTGGTAGACGCCCGGTGCTACGAGTGTTGGCTTCCACGCGTTTCCTTCCAGGTAATCGGCAGCTCGGTACATGGCGTCGGGGTCATCCCTCAACAGCCCGAGGCCGGAGTTGCAGTTGAAGCACAGTACGCCACGGACCCTACCCGTGTTGTGGCAGTGATCCACATGCGTTGCAGGGGCAGACAGGCAGATACAACAGACTCCGCCTTGAGCGGCGATCAACTCGTCACGCTGAGCTTCGGTGAGACCGTACGTGCGCTTCAGATGATCCTGCCGCAGTAGCACCGCACGGCACGCCTTGCAACGGGACGCCAGGCCGTCCGGTGCACTGCGCTTGCGATGCCATTCCCTGTGCGGCTTGACCTCGCCGCATGCCCGGCAGAGCTTGTGCCCCTCCGGAACGTCCACCTTCTCGCGGACTGTCTTCCCCTCGGCCTCCCGTCGGCGCCGGTAGCGCGCAGCGCTGTACTGCGCCACGCACTCCCGGCACCACACCTGGAGGCCGTCGGGCCGATCCTTGTTCCTCGCGAATGCAGCGAGAGGCAAGTCCCGCTCGCAACTCCTGCACTGCCTGGCGTTCGGTTCCTCAGCCACCGAGATCCCCCGCAACCTTCATTTCGAAGGCAAAGCAGACCGCGAGCCTTTACTCGCCACCTTTCTGCACGAAGCTGCGAACGAAATCCTCGGCATTTTCCTCGAGTACGTCATCGATCTCGTCCAGCACCGAGTCCACGTCGTCGCTCAGCTTCTCGTGCCGCTCCTTGAGGTCCTCCGAGCCCTGCGCCTCCTGCGCCTGCTCCTCGACCTCTTCCGTGGAGCGCGTCGCCTTCTGCTGGCCGCCGCCGGTGTCCTTGGTTGCCATAACCCTCACCCCGCTCAGTTCGCCCGACATGGTCGACAGGTCGGCATTCCTGCCGATCGGTGATGATCAGACCCTACAAGCCGGGTCCGACATCGGCCCCGCAGTTGGTACAACGTGCGGGGGCCACCTCGATGATTCCCGGGCGCCGGGGGTTTGCACCCCGTGCGCCCGAGGCGGTTCGAATACCCGCTCAGCCGCCGGAGAGGACCCTGACCAGGTCCTCGGCCGTGCGGCAGCGGTCCAGGAGTTCCTTGACGTGATTTCGCGTTCCGCGAAGTGGTTCCAGGGTTGGGACGCGCTGGAGGGAGTCCCGGCCCGGGAGGTCGAAGATCACCGAGTCCCAGGAGGCCGCGGCGACGTCGTCGGCGTACTGCTCCAGGCATCGTCCGCGGAAGTAGGCGCGGGTGTCCTCCGGTGGCTTCGTACGGGCCCGTTCGACCTCGGCCTCGTCCAGGAGGCGCTTCATGCGCCCGCGGGCCGCCAGACGGTTGTACAGGCCCTTCTCGGGGCGTACGTCGGCGTACTGGAGGTCGACGAGGTGGAGCCGGGCGGCGTCCCAGTCGAGGTTGTCGCGGCGGCGGTAGCCCTCCATGAGTTCCCGCTTGGCGACCCAGTCGAGTTCTCCAGCCAGGCTCATGGGGTCGTTCTCGAGCCGACTGAGGGTGTCCTCCCAGCGGGACAGGATGTCCTTGGTCTGTTCGTCGGCGTCGGCGCCGTAGCGTTCCTCGACGTATTTGCGGGAGAGCTCGTAGTACTCCATCTGGAGTTGGACGGCGGTGAGTGTGCGGCCGCTGCGGAGGGTGACGAGGCGCTTGAGCGACGGGTCGTGGGAGACCTGGTGGAGTGTGCGTACGGGCTGGTCCACGGCCAGGTCCACGGCGATGAAGCCGTCCTCGATCATGGACAGGACCAGGGAGGTCGTGCCCAGTTTGAGGTAGGTGGAGATCTCTGAGAGGTTGGCGTCGCCGATGATCACGTGGAGGCGGCGGTATTTCTCCGCGTCCGCGTGGGGTTCGTCCCGGGTGTTGATGATGGGGCGTTTCAGGGTGGTTTCGAGCCCTACCTCAACCTCGAAGTAGTCGGCCCGCTGGCTGAGCTGGAAGCCGTGTTCGTGGCCGTCCTGGCCGATGCCGACGCGGCCGGCGCCGGCGAAGACCTGGCGGGAGACGAAGAAGGGCGTGAGGTGGCGCACGATGTCGGAGAAGGCGGTTTCCCGCTTCATCAGGTAGTTCTCGTGCGTGCCGTAGGAGGCGCCCTTGTTGTCGGTGTTGTTCTTGTAGAGGTGGATGGGCTGGGCTCCGGGGAGCTGGGCGGCGCGTTCGGCGGCTTCGGCCATGATGCGTTCGCCGGCTTTGTCCCAGAGGACGGCGTCGCGGGGGTTGGTGACCTCGGGGGCGCTGTATTCGGGGTGTGCGTGGTCGACGTAGAGGCGTGCGCCGTTGGTGAGGATGACGTTGGCGAGGCCGATGTCCTCGTCGGTGAGCTGGCTGGAGTCGGCGGCCTCGCGGGCGAGGTCGAAGCCTCGTGCGTCGCGCAGCGGGTTCTCCTCCTCGAAGTCCCAGCGGGCCCGGCGGGCCCGGTGCATCGCCGCTGCGTAGGCGTTGACGATCTGGGATGAGGTGAGCATGGCATTGGCGTTGGGGTGGCCGGGAACGGAGATCCCGTACTCCGTCTCGATGCCCATTACTCGCCGTACGGTCATGCGGCCCTCCTTGCCCGGCGGTGCCCTCGGTCGTGGGCGTCGCTCAGATACCGCTGGCGCTCCGGTGCGTGTGCGGTGCCCGTCCCCGCATCGCGCGAAACTCGGCGGTAGGAAAGAGCCTAGAACGCCTTTGCGCTGGTGGGGAGATCATTTGCGTCATTTGCGTGCTCCAGCCGTGCCTGGAAAGCACTCGGCTGCGGGTACCCGTGGTGGGCACCCGCAGCCGCCCTGCTTTTACAGGTACTGACCGGTGTTCGCCACCGTGTCGATGGAGCGTCCGGTGTCCGCGCCCTGCTTTCCGGTGATGAGGGTGCGGATGTAGACGATCCGCTCGCCCTTCTTTCCGGAGATTCGGGCCCAGTCGTCCGGGTTGGTGGTGTTCGGGAGGTCTTCGTTCTCCTTGAACTCGTCCACGCATGCCTGGAGGAGGTGGGAGACGCGGAGTCCCTTCTGGTTGTTGTCGAGAAATTCCTTGATCGCCATTTTCTTGGCGCGTCCGACAATGTTTTCGATCATGGCGCCGGAGTTGAAGTCCTTGAAGTAGAGGACTTCCTTGTCACCGTTGGCGTAGGTGACTTCCAGGAAGCGGTTCTCCTCGGATTCGGCGTACATGTGCTCGACCGCCGTCTGGATCATGCTCTGGACCGTGAGGCCCTTGTCGCCGCCGTGTTCGCCGAGGTCGTCGGCGTGGAGCGGGAGGCGTTCGGTGAGGTACTTCCCGAAGATGTCCTTGGCCGCTTCGGCGTCCGGGCGCTCGATCTTGATCTTCACGTCGAGTCGGCCGGGGCGCAGGATGGCGGGGTCGATCATGTCCTCGCGGTTGGAGGCGCCGATGACGACCACGTTCTGCAGGCCTTCCACGCCGTCGATCTCGGCGAGCAGCTGGGGGACGATGGTGTTCTCCACGTCCGAGCTGACGCCGGAGCCCCGGGTGCGGAAGAGGGATTCCATCTCGTCGAAGAAGACGATCACGGGGGTGCCTTCGCTGGCCTTTTCCCGTGCGCGCTGGAAGACGAGGCGGATCTGCCGTTCGGTTTCGCCGACGTACTTGTTCAGGAGCTCGGGGCCCTTGATGTTGAGGAAGAAGCTCTTGCCTGCGGCTTGGCCGGTGACTTCGGCGACCTTCTTGGCCAGCGAATTGGCGACGGCCTTGGCGATGAGCGTCTTGCCGCATCCGGGGGGTCCGTAGAGGAGGACGCCCTTGGGTGGGCGCAGTTCGTGCTCCTTGAACAGGTCCGGGTAGAGATACGGGAGCTCTACGGCGTCGCGGATGGCTTCGATCTGTCCGCCGAGTCCGCCGATCTGCTCGTAGCCGATGTCGGGGACCTCTTCGAGGACGAGTTCTTCGACCTCGCTCTTCGGAACGATCTCGTACACGTAGCCGGAGCGGGGTTCGAGCAGCAGGGCGTCGCCGGGGCGGATGGTGACGTCCAGCAGCGGCTCGGCGAGCCGTACCACCCGTTCCTCGTCGGTGTGCCCGAGCACCAGGGCGCGCTCGCCGTCCTCGAGGATCTCCTTGAGGGTGACGATGTCCCCGACGCGCTCGAACTCCATGGCTTCGACCACGTTGAGCGCTTCGTTGAGCATGACTTCCTGGCCGCGCCTGAGGTCGTCGACTTCGACGCTCGGGCTGACGTTCACGCGGAGTTTGCGGCCTCCGGTGAAGATGTCGGCGGTGCCGTCCTCGTTGGCCTGCAGGAAGACACCGAAGCCGGCCGGCGGCTGGGCGAGCCGGTCGACTTCTTCCTTGAGGGCCACGATCTGGTCGCGGGCCTCGCGGAGTGTGTTGGCGAGTCGCTCGTTCTGGGCGGACACGCCGGCCAGGTTGGTCTGCAGCTCGACGATCCGCTCTTCGAGAATTCTCGTGTGTCGCGGAGAGTCGGCGAGCTTGCGTCGCAGGACGGCGATCTCCTGCTCAAGATAGGCGATCTGCCCGGCCGGGTCGTCGGACCCCCGTCCCGGGCGGATGCCGCGGTTCATGTCGTCGTCGTGGGCTGCCACGGTCCTCACCTCCTCCAAGGGGAGCTGGACGCTTCCAGACCCTACCTGGGTGGGTGCCGATTGAAACCCCTAGATCACAAAGACTGTCGAGGAGTGTCCGATCTTCACCCTTGCGCTCTCCCTCGCATCAGGGGGATACCCACCGAACGTGTCGGGGAAGCGGACGGAGGTAGGGTCGGGGCGTTCAACACCCGTCAGAGCTGGCCGGATTCCCGCCGGCTTCGCGTTCAAACGGCAGGAGGGATGACCGTGCAGCAGGAGGCCCGAAGCGGCAGTGAGGCGCTGGAGGTCTGGATCGACCAGGATTTGTGTACGGGCGACGGGATCTGTGCCCAGTACGCGCCGGAGGTGTTCGAGCTGGACATCGACGGCCTGGCCTACGTGAAGGGCGCGGACGAGGAGTTGCTGCAGGCCAAGGGGGCTACGGCGCCTGTCCCGTTGCCGCTTGTGACGGATGTGGTGGACTCGGCGCGGGAGTGCCCGGGTGAGTGCATTCATGTGCGTCGCGTTTTGGACAAGGTGGAGATTTACGGTCCGGACGCTGAGTGATACCCCGGGCACGCACTGTGAACATTGTCTGATTTCTCACATGTGCGGGGCGGGGTGGGGTGGTTTCAGACGCTGTGGGCGTCGGCGGGGGTGGAGCGGATGAAGGCGTTGTTCTTCCATTGCCACTTGGCGGGGGTCTTGAGGTCGGGGCAGCAACTGGGTACGTCGGACGAGGAGTAACCGAGCAGGGTTGCGGTGACGGCTTCGGCGCGGACGGTGAAGTCGGTGACGTTGAGCCGGTCCTTGGGGTCGACGAGGGTGGCGACGACGCGTGGTCTGCCGGTGTCGGTGGCGCGGGTGAGGACGTAGACGGCGTCGGGCGGGGTGCCCATGGCGGTGTCGCAGTGGACGACGGCGACCGTTTCGGGTTTGCCGTCGCCGTCGAGGTCTCCGGTCGCTTTTCCGGCGACGACTGCTTTTGCGCGTCCGCAGTGGAGGGGGAAGGCGACGCCGGTGGTGGTGGGTGGTGCGGCGGCGGCCGGGGCGGATTTCACTGTGGCGCCGGTGGCCGGCTGGGCGGCGGTGGCGGCTCCGGGCTGGAGGGCGGAGGAGAGGGCCACTACTGCGGCGACGGCTGTGGCGGTGGCGGTGGCGAGCCAGTGGATGGGGCGGGGCTGGGCGTGAGCGAGTTCCGGGACGGCGGATTGCTGCACTAGGAGCGTCTCCTGGGAGGGCTGTGCCGGTGGGTGGCCAGCATGGTGCCACAGGTCACAGTCGGGGGGAACGGCGGGGTCAGGGTTCCTTGGCCGGGTGGGCGTGGGTCCTGGTGCTCCGTCAACGCACGGGCGCGGTGGCTTGGTTCCGGGTGGTTCGGGGGAACTTCGCGGTGGCGCCCGTGCGTTGGTGCGGTGAGTGCGGCAAGTGCCCCCGCGGGGGCGGCCGTGCGGCGTTGCGGTCGGCTCAGCGGCCGGCGCCTCCGTCGGCGTTGGGGCCGGCGTAGTCCTCGCCGTAGGCGCCCTTGGCGGGGCGGCGGCGGCGCATGGGGGGTTCGACGCCGTCGGCGAGGCGGCGGGCGGTGAGGAGGAAGCCGGTGTGCCCGATCATGCGGTGGTCGGGGCGGACGGCGAGGCCCTCGATGTGCCAGTTGCGGATCATGGTCTCCCAGGCGGTCGGCTCGTTGAAGCAGCCGATCTCGCGGATGGATTCCACGGTCCGGGCGAGCTGGGTGGTGGTGGCGACGTAGCAGCAGAGGATGCCGCCGGGTACGAGTGCCTTGGAGACGGCCTCGAGGCATTCCCAGGGGGCGAGCATGTCGAGGATGACGCGGTCGACGTCGGTGTCGGACAGGTTGTCCTGGAGGTCGCCGACGGTGAGCTGCCAGGCGGGGTGGGGGCCGCCGAAGTAGCGTTCGACGTTCTGCTTGGCGATCTCTGCGAAGTCCTCGCGGCGTTCGTAGCTGTGCAGCATGCCGTGGTCGCCGATGGCGCGCAGCAGGAAGCTGCTGAGCGAGCCGGAGCCGACGCCGGCTTCGACGACGCGGGCGCCGGGGAAGATGTCGGCGAAGGCGAGGATCTGTCCGGCGTCCTTGGGATAGACGACGGCTGCCCCGCGGGGCATGGACAGGACGTAGTCGGGGAGCAGGGGGCGCAGCGCGAGGTAGGCGACGTTTCCGGTGGTGCGGACAACGCTGCCCTCGGGTGCGCCGATCAGTTCGTCGTGCGGGAAGGAGCCCTTGTGGGTGTGGAAGTTCTTCCCGGCCTCGAGTGTGAACGTGTAGTGGCGGCCCTTGGGGTCGGTCAGCTGTACCTGGTCCCCGACCTTGAAGGGCCCGCGCCTGCGGGCGGCACCGGTCGGTTCGGACATGTGACCAGCCTACCGGCGTTTGCGGGGGTCGCCGACCATCCGGGTGGGGGTCAGGGGGACGAGGGGGTGGGGCGGGCCATGGCTTTGACGAAGGCGCGTTCCACGTCGGCGGCGGACAGGACGCCGTAGATCTCGCCGGTGTCCTCGACGACGAGGTATTCGGTGGCGGGGGTGGCGCGCAGGGCGTCGAGGAGGTCTTCGCCGGCGAGTTCCGCGGAGACGCGCATGCCGTCGGTGAGGTCCTGGGCGAGGCCGCTGACGGTGACCCAGGGGCGGCGGTGTTCGGGTACGCCGACGATGGCGGCTTCGCGGACGAGGGAGAGGGGGTTGCCGTCGGCGTCGACGACGACGAGGGCGCGGGCGCCGGCGGCGTTGGCGCGGCGCAGGGCTTCGGAGAGGGGGGTGTGGGTCTCGACGGGGACGGCGCGGCGGGTGAGGGTGCGGGCGCGGAGTTCGGGGAGGTGTTCGCGCAGGCGGGCCATGCGGAGGCTGTTGCCGGCGCCGGTCCAGATGATGGCGGCGAGGATGGCGGCGAGCAGGGCGTCGGTGACGGTGTCCATGCCGACGTTGTCCTCGGCGGTGGTGCCGAGTGCGCCGGACTGGGTGAGGAGGGGGAGGCCGATGAGGACGGTGACGGCGAGGGCGCGGCCGACCCAGGCGGCGGCGATGGTGCCGGTCATGGGTTTGCCGCTGATTTTCCAGACGACGGCGCGGAGCATGCGGCCGCCGTCGAGGGGGAGGCCGGGCAGGAGGTTGAAGGCGGCGACGATGAGGTTGGAGATCATCAGGCCGGCGAGGAGGACGCCGGGGACGGTGCCGGGTGCGACGGGCAGCATGGCGAGGTAGAAGAGGCCGGCGAGGACCAGGGAGAGCAGGGGGCCGACGAACGCGAGGACGAATTCCCGTCCGGGGGTTTCGGCTTCTTTCTCGATCTCGGAGACGCCGCCGAAGAACTGGAGCTGGATGCGGCGGACGGGGAGTTCGAAGCGGAGCGCGGCGACGGTGTGGGCGAGTTCGTGGATGAGGACGGAGGCGTAGAAGGCGACGGCGAAGAAGAGGGCGACGAGGTAGCGGGCGGCGCCGAGTTCGGGCAGGACACGGTCGAGTTGTCCGCCGAACACCCAGGTGATCAGTGCGGCGACCAGGAACCAGCTGGGTGCGACGTACACGGGTACGCCGAAGGGGCGGCCCATGAGCATGCCGCCGCCGGATTCGCGGCGGCGGCGGGGCGGGCGGTTCTTCGCCGGTCCGGGGGCGGCGGGGGCGGTGCCGGTGGGCCGGGGGGCGGGGTGCGGCGGGGCGGCCGGGGTGTCGGGGGTGTCGGCGGGGCTGTCCTCGTCGCTGCCGGGGCGGTTCTCGGGGTGTGTGTCGGCGGGTGCCGGTCCGGGGGTGTCGTGGGGTTCGTCGGCGGGGGGCGGTGGTGTGGGGGTGTCGTGGGGCTCGGGCCCGGAGTGTCCGGTGGCCGGGGCCGTTGGACTCGCGGGGTGCTGGGTCGGCTCGTCGTCGCCGGACCGCGGCTGCCCGCTCGCGCCGCTCACGTCCACGGTGTCCCCTCGTTCGAAGCGTCCTCCGCGCCTGCCGGGTGCCGGGCGGAAGGGTCTCGGGGTCGATGGTATGCGGCCGTCGTCCTCCGTTCCGCCCCGGCACCCCCTGTGTTGGGCCGCCGGTTGTCCACAGGCGTGGCCGGTGGCTGGGTGACTGTCAGTGCCGGGCCGTATGGTCTGTGGTCATGGACAGCAGCATGGAGGGCACGGCAGGGGGCGGCGTGGACGCGGAGGCGGATCCGCTGCCGGGGGGCGCGCCGGAGGAGGCTTCGGCGGGCACGGTGACCGCGGCGGGTACCGGGGATGAGCGGGTGGCCGTGCCGCCGACGTCGCTGTCGCCCTCTCGGGCCGGTGACTTCATGCAGTGCCCGCTGCTGTACCGGTTCCGGGTGATCGACCGGCTGCCGGAGCGGCCCAGCGAGGCGGCGACCAGGGGCACGCTGGTGCACGCGGTGCTGGAGCGGCTCTTCGACGCGCCGGCGGCCGAGCGGACCGCGCCGCGCGCCAGGGCGCTGGTTCCGGGCCAGTGGGACCGGCTGCGGGAGAGCCGGCCCGAGGTGGTGGAGCTGTTCGCGGACGATCCGGAGGGTGAGCGGCTGTCCCGCTGGCTGGGTGAGGCCGAGCGGCTGGTCGAGCGTTGGTTCACGCTGGAGGACCCGACGCGGCTGGAGCCGGCCGAGCGTGAGCTGTTCGTGGAGGCGGAGCTGGAGTCGGGGCTGCGGTTGCGGGGGATCATCGACCGGGTGGACGTGGCGCCGACCGGCGAGGTGCGGATCGTCGACTACAAGACCGGCAAGGCGCCGAGACCGGAGTACGCCGAGGGCGCGCTGTTCCAGATGAAGTTCTACGCGCTGGTCGTGTGGCGGCTGAAGAACGTGGTTCCGCGTCGGCTGCAGCTGGTGTATCTGGGCAGTGGTGACGTGTTGACGTACGACCCGGTCCTGGCCGATCTGGAGCGGGTCGAGCGCAAGCTGCTGGCGTTGTGGGAGGCGATCCGGCGGGCGACGGAGAGCGGGGAGTGGCGGCCGCGTCCTACGAAGCTGTGCGGCTGGTGCGACCACCAGGCGCACTGTCCGGAGTTCGGTGGCACTCCCCCGCCCTATCCGCTGCCGGTGAGGGTGGCCGAGTCCGCTGTCGTGCCGCAGGGCAGAATGGGGCCGGACTAGCCGAAGGAGACTTACGTGGCCATCCGCGTCCTACTGGTCGACGACCAGCCTCTGCTGCGTACCGGGTTCCGGATGATCCTGGAGGCGGAGCAGGACATCGCGGTCGTGGGCGAGGCCGGAGACGGCCTGCAGGCTCTCGACCAGGTGCGTGCCCTGCAGCCGGATGTGGTGCTGATGGACATTCGCATGCCGCGGATGGACGGGGTGGAGGCGACCCGGCAGATCACCGGTCCCGGTCGGGACGGCCCGGCGAAGGTGCTGGTGCTGACCACGTTCGACCTGGACGAGTACGTGGTGGAGGCGCTGCGCGCCGGGGCGAGCGGCTTTCTGCTCAAGGACGCGCCGGCCGATGAGCTGGTGCAGGCCATTCGGGTGGTGGCGGCCGGGGAGGCGATGCTCGCGCCGAGCATCACGCGCCGGCTGCTGGACAAGTACGCCACGCATCTGCCTTCGGGGGACGAGCCGGTGCCGGACACGCTGCACACTCTGACCGACCGGGAGGTGGAGGTGCTGAAGCTGGTGGCGCGGGGGCTGTCGAACGCGGAGATCGCCGCTGATCTGTTCGTGAGCGAGACGACGGTGAAGACGCATGTGGGGCATGTGCTGACGAAGCTGGGGCTGCGGGACCGGGTGCAGGCGGCGGTGTACGCGTACGAGAGCGGGCTGGTGCGGCCCGGGGGGCAGTAGCGCGGCCGTGTGACTGCGAAGGGCGCCCCTTTCCCGGAGGAGAAGGGGCGCCCTTCGGTGTGTGGCGGGCCGTCAGTCGTCCTTGCTGAGTTCCCAGAACCGGAAGACGGTCGAGGCGTCGAGGCAGTATTCCAGGCCGTAGACGCCGTCCCGGACGACCGCGTACTGCTTGGCCTGCCAGATGGGCAGGACGGGCAGTTCGTCGGCGACGATCTTCTGGAGGCGGGCGAAGTCCTTGGTGGTGGCGGAGCGGTCGCTCTGGGCGGCCGTGCTGGGGATGAGGGAGGAGGTGATCGTGCTGTTGTTGTAGTTGTTGCTCAGCACGTTGCCCTTGCCGAAGAAGGGGGACGTGAAGTTGTCGGCGTCGGGGTAGTCGGGCACCCAGCCCTTGACGTACACGCCGTACTTGCCTGCCGCGATGTCCTTCTCGTACTGGGTGTACGCGACGGACTTGACGTCGGCGTCGAACAGGCCGCTGGCGTTGAGCTGGGCGGCGATCGCCTTGAGTTCCTGGTCGGTGGCGGGGCCGTAGCGGGAGGGGGTGGACCAGAGGGTGAGCTTGACCTTGCCGTTGACGCCGTCGCTGTGGAGGGCGGCGGCGGCCTTGGTCCTGGAGGGGCGGGCGCCGTAGGTGTCGAAGAACGCCGTGTTGTGGCCGTTGATGCCGGCCGGGATGATCGAGTACAGCGGGGTCGCGGTGTCCTGGTAGACGTTGCGGATCAGGGCGTCGCGGTCGATCAGGTAGGCGATGGCCTTGCGGACGCCGAGTTTTCCGGCGACGGGGTCGTGCATGTTGAAGACGAGGTGCTGGACTTCGGCGCTGGTGCCGTCGATGACCTCGATGCCGCTTTTCGCGTCCTGCTTCTCGATGCCGGCGACGGCGCCGGCGGTCAGGCCGCGGTAGGCGATGTCGACGTCGCCCTTGACGAGGGCCTTCTCCAGGTCGGCCTGCTTGCCGTGGAAGAACTTGAGGGTCACGCCGGAGTTCTTCACCTTGGCGGTGCCCTTGTAGTGCGGGTTGACGGAGAAGACGGCCTGCTCGTCGTCGAAGGAGTCCAGTTGGTAGGGACCGGAGCCGACGGCCTTGTGGTCCCCCCGCAGTTGGTCGCCGTCGTACTGGCTGTGGTCGACGATGGAGCCGGCGCCGGAGGCGATCTTGCTGGGGAAGGTGGCGTCCGGGGCGTTCAGCCGGAACACCACCGTCTTGGCGTCGGGGGTCTCGACCTTGTCGAGCATCGGGAACATGATCGCGGGACCGGCCGCGTCGTTGATCTTCAGCATGCGGTCGAAGGAGAACTTGACGTCCTCGGAGGTGAGGGCGTCACCGTTGCTGAACTGCAGGCCGTCCTTGAGGGTGCACTTGTACACCTTGGCCTGGGTGTCCGTGAAGGAGCACTCCTTGGCCGCCTCCGGCTCGGGTTCCGTCTCGCCCTTGGGGAAGCTCAGCAGCGACTGGAAGACGTTGTTGAACAGCAGCCAGGAGCCGGGGTCGTAGCCGGAGGCGGGGTCGGTGGCGAGGACGTCGTCGGACATCCCCATCACCACGGAGGAGCCGGTGCCACCGGAATCGCCGGTCCCCGAGCCGCAGCCGGTCAACAGGCCGGAGGCCAGTCCCGCCACGATGGGCAGGACCGGCCAGTGAGTGCGCATGTTCACTGGAGGTGCCTTTGTCGTCGTCGAAACCCGGGGCCGCGGTCACCGGCCCCGGGTGTGAGGAGGGAGCGTCAGCCGCTCACACCGCGGCCGAGCTCCCACAGCTGGAGCGTGGAGGTGGAGTTGAGCGCGTAGGAGGTACCCGTGATGTCGGTGCGTGCGCCGACGTACTGCTTGCCCTGCCACAGCGGCAGGATGGGGACCTCGTCGGCCACGATGTCCTGGATCTTCGTCAGGTTCTTGGCGGCGGTGAGCCGGTCGGCCTCGCGACGGGACGCCGGGATCAGTGAGTTGCGGATCTCGGTGTTGTCGTACGGCGAGCCGAGGAAGTTGTTCTTGTCGAGGAACGGCGCGAGGAAGTTGTCGGCGTCCGGGAAGTCGGGGAACCAGCCCATGCCGTAGACGTCGTACTTCCCCTTCTGCTCGGCCTGGCGGAAGGTGGACCAGGGGGAGCCCTGGATGCTGACGTCGAACAGGCCGCTGGCGTTGAGTTGCTTCTGCAGGATCTGGAACTCCTGCTTGGTCGCGGCACCGTAGTGGTCGGTGGTGTAGTGCATCGTCAGCTTCACCGGGGTGTTGATGCCGGCCCTGGTCAGCAGCGACTTGGCCTTGGTGACGCTCGGCTCGCCGTACGTGTTGAAGAACGAGTTGGAGTGGCCCGTCACGTTGGCCGGGACCAGCGAGTACAGCGGTTCGGCCTGCGAGCCGTACACCTTGGAGACGAGCTCGCCGCGGTTGATGAGCTGGGCCATCGCCTGGCGGACCGCGGTGTTCTTCACGGTGGGCGAGTCGGTGTTGAAGGCCAGGTAGCGGATTTCCAGACCGGGCATGTCGACGAGGTCGACGTTCTCGTCTGAGCCGGCGTCGAGCTTGTTGATCTGGGCGGGCGACATGGTGCGGGTCATGACGTCGATGTCACCCTTGTCGATGGCGGCGCCCATGGCGTCGGCGTCGGCGAAGGAGCGCATCTGCACCTGGTCGTTGCTGACCTTCAGACTGCCCTTGTAATCGGGGTTCTTGGTGAAGGTGGCGGTGGTGATCTCGTCGTTCTTGGTGTCGGCCTGGAAGGTGTAGGGGCCGGAGCCGTCGATCGAGAAGCCGTCGCGCAGCTTGTCCTTCGCGTAGTCCTTGGGGTTCACGATGCCCGCGACCGGGGTGGACAGCTTGTACGGGAAGGTGGCGTCGGCGGTCTTGAGGTGGAAGATCACCTCGCGGTCGCCCTGCGTCTCGATGGTGTCGATGGTCGACAGCAGGGCGAACACACCGCTGTCGGCCTTGATATGCAGGGCGCGCTCGATCGAGTACTTCACGTCCTGGGCGGTGACGGCGTCGCCGTTGGCGAACTTCAGCCCGTCGCGGAGCTTGCAGGCGTAGCGCTCGTTGCCGCTGTCGGTGAACCCGCAGCTCTCGGCGGCCTCGGGTACGGGGTCTCCCTCACCCTTGGGCTGGATCATGAGGGTCTGCACGGTCTGGCGCAGGATGTTCCAGGTGCCGACGTCGTAGGCGTAGGCCGGGTCGAGCGGGGCCGGGGCGTTCTTCGTGGCCGTGAACCGGTCGGTGGTGCCGACGACGATCGCGTCGTCGCTCTTGCTCCCGCTGTTCTCCCCGCCGCACGCGGCGAGAACCGGCGCGAGCAGGCCGGCTACGGCCGGCAGCACCAAAGTCTTGCGGTTCATGCTCGAGTTTCTCCAGAGCTGTTCGAGTCCGTGTACCCGGCATGCATGGGTGTCGCGGCGGGTCACGGGGTAAGTGCGATGTTCTCGCGTCGAGATTAGTCCGCGCCCGCACGAGGGTTCGCAACCGACGGAGTTGAGTTCCCATCACGCAGTGAAACCGGGTGCGGACACACCGAAAACCCGACAGTGGCAGGATTAGTGCAGCGTTCCATGAATCGGGACACAAGGTCGCACAGAATCCCACAGAACAAAGATGAGCAGCACAGCTGAACTCGCCTGTCGACCCTCGAAGAGGTGTCGAACGTCACACTTCCAACTCGCTTGTTCGGTGGTGGAATTCGGCCGGTCGGTCCGCTACGAATTCCGCCCGGCCTGCCCGGGCGTACTGAACCGGGATTTCGCCCAATGGGCTTTGCACGCTGGGTGAACGGCTAGCGCATTTCCGTCATCAGACCGCGCAGAAATGCCAGGTCGACCTCTTCCAGTGAGGTCACGACGGTCCGCCGGACGGCCGGGGCGATGGGCGCGACGGACGGCACGGCGACCACGTGACAACCGGCGGCCTCGGCCGCGGCGACCCCGGTCGCGGTGTCCTCGACGACCGCGCATCTGACCGGGTCCACGGCCAGTCCGGCGGCGGCGAGCAGATACGGGTCCGGGTGCGGCTTGGTGCGCGACACCTCGTCGCCGGCGATGGACAGGGTGAAGTGCTGGGGTCCGAGCAAGGCGAGCACGCGGTCGATGATGCGACGGTGCGAGGCGGAGACCAGGGCGGTCGGGATCCGCTGCTCGTGCAGCTCGGCCAGCAGTCTGGCGGCCCCGGGCATCAGCGGCAGCGCACGCCCGATACGGTCCTCGAAGCCGTCGTTGAGCAGCACGCTGAGCTCGGCGAGGGTGATGTCGGCGCCGGTGGCCTCGATGAGGAAGCCCGCGCTGCGGGCCATGGGTCCGCCGACCACGACCTGGCGCCAGGCCTCGTCGAGGGTGTGGCCGAGACGGGCGAAGACCTCCACCTCCACGTCCCACCAGAAGCCCTCGGTGTCCACCAGGGTGCCGTCCATGTCGAGCAGCACCGCCTGGAGGGCGGAGCCTTCCGCCGTACGGGTTCCGAGCGCGGGTACCGTGCTGGTCATCGGGGCGCACCTCCTGGAGGGACGATCAGGCCGGTTCCCGTGCGGGAACCGGCCTGCGGTGGATCGACCAGTGTACGACTCCGGATGGTGGAGCGCCTGTTTTACCGGTCGAGCCGGCGCTCGTCCCTGCTCAGCGGGCGTTGAAGTACTTGGCCTCGGGGTGGTGGATCACGATCGCGTCCGTGGACTGTTCGGGGTGCAGCTGGAACTCCTCGGACAGGTGGACGCCGATCCGCTCCGGCTGGAGCAGCTCGGCGATCTTGGCGCGGTCCTCCAGGTCGGGGCAGGCGCCGTAGCCGAGGGAGAAACGGGCGCCGCGGTACTTCAGGGCGAACATCTCCTCGATGTCGCTGGGGTCCTCCCCGGCGAAGCCCAGTTCGGAGCGGACGCGGGCGTGCCAGTACTCGGCGAGGGCCTCGGCCAACTGGACGGACAGGCCGTGCAGTTCGAGGTAGTCGCGGTAGGAGTTGGACTCGAACAGCTTGGCCGTCTCCTCGCCGATCCGGGAGCCGACGGTGACGACCTGCAGGCCGACGACATCGGTCTCCCCCGACTCCTCCGGGCGGAAGAAATCCGCGAGGCACAGGCGCCGGCCGCGCCGCTGGCGGGGGAAGGTGAAGCGGGTGCGCTCGTTGCCCTCGTCGTCGAGGATGATGAGGTCGTCGTCCTTGGACACGCACGGGAAATAGCCGTAGACCACGGCCGCTTCCAGCAGGTTCTCCGTCTGGAGGCGGTCCAGCAGGCCGCGCAGCCGCGGCCGTCCCTCCGTCTCGACGAGTTCGTCGTAGGTGGGTCCGTCGCCGGTGCGGGCCTGCTTCAGCCCCCACTGGCCCTTGAACAGCGCGCCCTCGTCCAGCCAGCTCGCGTACTCCTTGAGCTGGATGCCCTTGACGATCCGGCTGCCCCGGAAGGGCGGGGTGGGCACGGGGTTGTCGGTGGCGACGTCGGAGCGTACGTGGCCTTCCTCGGGCCGCTCCTCGACCTCGACGGTGGCCGCCCGGACCCGGCGCTGCCTCAGTTCCGGCAGCTTCGCCCCGGGCACGCCCCGCTTGACGCCGATGAGCGCGTCCATCAGGTTGAGGCCCTCGAAGGCGTCGCGGGCGTAGCGGACTTCGCCCTCGTAGATCTCGTGGAGGTCCTGCTCGACGTAGGCGCGGGTGAGGGCGGCGCCGCCGAGGATGACCGGGAAGCGGACGGCGAGGCCGCGCTGGTTGAGCTCCTCCAGGTTCTCCTTCATGATCACCGTGGACTTCACCAGCAGGCCGGACATGCCGATGACGTCGGCCTTGTGCTCCTCGGCCGCCTCCAGGATCGCCGAGACCGGCTGCTTGATGCCCAGGTTGACCACGTTGTAGCCGTTGTTGGACAGGATGATGTCCACCAGGTTCTTGCCGATGTCGTGGACGTCGCCGCGCACCGTGGCCAGCACGATGGTGCCCTTGCCCTCGGCGTCGGACTTCTCCATGTGGGGCTCGAGGTGGGCCACGGCCGCCTTCATCACCTCGGCGGACTGCAGTACGAACGGCAGCTGCATCTGGCCGGAGCCGAACAGCTCACCGACCACCTTCATGCCGTCGAGCAGCGTGTCGTTGACGATGTCGAGGGCGGGGCGCTCGGTCAGCGCGGCGTCCAGGTCGGCCTCCAGGCCGTTGCGCTCACCGTCGATGATGCGCCGCTTGAGGCGTTCCTCCAGCGGGAGGGCGGCCAGTTCCTCGGCCTTGCCCGCCTTCAGCGACTTGGCCGTGGCGCCCTCGAACAGCTGCATGAGCTTTTGCAGGGGGTCGTAGCCGTCGCTGCGGCGGTCGTGGATGAGGTCGAGGGCGGTGCGGACCTCTTCCTCGGAGAACCGGGCGATCGGCAGGATCTTGGAGGCGTGCACGATCGCCGAGTCCAGGCCCGCCTTGACGCACTCGTCGAGGAAGACGGAGTTCAGCAGGATGCGGGCGGCCGGGTTGAGGCCGAAGGAGATGTTCGACAGACCGAGGGTGGTCTGCACGGCGGGGTGGCGCCGCTTCAGCTCGCGGATCGCCTCGATGGTGGCGATGCCGTCCTTGCGGGACTCCTCCTGACCGGTACAGATGGTGAAGGTCAGGGTGTCGATGAGGATGTCCTCCTCGCGGATGCCCCAGTTCCCGGTCAGGTCGGCGATCAGCCGCTCGGCGATCTCGACCTTCTTCTCCGGGGTGCGGGCCTGGCCCTCCTCGTCGATGGTCAGCGCGATCAGCGCGGCGCCGTGCTCCTGCGCGAGCCGGGTGACCCTGGCGAACCGGGATTCGGGCCCGGCGCCGTCCTCGTAGTTGACGGAGTTGATGACCGCGCGTCCGCCGAGCTTCTCCAGGCCGGCCTCGATGACGTCGACCTCGGTGGAGTCCAGCACGATCGGCAGGGTGGAGGCGGTGGCGAAGCGGCCGGCGAGTTCCTCCATGTCGGCGACGCCGTCGCGGCCGACGTAGTCCACGCACAGGTCGAGCATGTGCGCGCCCTCGCGGATCTGCTCCCGGGCCATCTCCACGCAGTCGTCCCAGCGGCCCTCCAGCATGGCCTCGCGGAACTTCTTGGAGCCGTTGGCGTTGGTGCGCTCGCCGATGGCCAGGTAGGAGGTGTCCTGCCGGAACGGCACCGACTGGTAGAGCGAGGCCGCGCCGGGCTCGGGCTGCGGGCGGCGCTCGGTCGGGGTGACGTCCCGGACGCGCTCGACCACCTGGCGCAGGTGCTCGGGGGTGGTGCCGCAGCAGCCGCCGACCAGGGACAGGCCGTACTCGCGGACGAAGGTGTCGTGGGCGTCCGCGAGTTCCGGGGCCGTCAGCGGGTAGTGCGCGCCGTCCTTGGTCAGCACGGGCAGGCCGGCGTTGGGCATGCAGGACAGCGGGGTGCGGGAGTGGCGGGCCAGGTAGCGCAGGTGCTCGCTCATCTCGGCGGGGCCGGTGGCGCAGTTCAGACCGATCATGTCGATGCCGAGCGGCTCCAGGGCCGTGAGGGCCGCGCCGATCTCGGAGCCGAGCAGCATGGTGCCGGTCGTCTCCACGGTCACCGACACGATCAGTGGTACGTCGTAGCCGGCCGTGCGCATGGCGCGGCGGGCGGCGATGACGGAGGCCTTGGTCTGCAGCAGGTCCTGGGTGGTCTCCACCAGCAGGGCGTCGGCGCCGCCGGCGAGCAGGCCCTCCGCGTTCTGCTGGTAGGCGTCCCGGATGGCGCCGAAGGTGGTGTGGCCGAGGGTGGGCAGCTTGGTGCCCGGGCCCATGGAGCCGAGCACCCAGCGCCGGTTCCCGGTCCGGGCGGTGTACTCGTCGGCGGTCTCGCGGGCGATGCGGGCGCCGGCCTGGGAGAGCTCGGTGATGCGTTCGGGGATGTCGTACTCGCCCAGGGCGGTGAGGTTCGCGCCGAAGGTGTTGGTCTCCACGCAGTCGACGCCCGCCTCGAAGTACGCCTCGTGGACCGAGCGGACGATGTCCGGGCGGGTGACGTTGAGGATCTCGTTGCAGCCCTCGAGGTGCTGGAAGTCGTCGAGGGTCGGCTCCTGTGCCTGGAGCATCGTGCCCATCGCTCCGTCGGCTACCACCACACGGGTGGCGAGGGCCTCTCGGAGGGCGGACGCACGGGTCCTGGGGTCGTCGGCGGAAGGGGTCGGCGGCAACGAGGCCATGAAGGGGCTCCCTGAGGTGCGACGGCTGTCGGCTATGCGGCTGCCCGGGCGGGCCCGGGCAAGACGCACGGCGCCAGCGTAACCGGGAGTCCGCTTGGATGGGCAGGGCGTCCACGACGCGGACGAGTGTGGCCGGTGGGTCACGCGCGGGCTGCGTGCGGACCAGGCGCGACGTAACAAGTACCGACCGACCATTAGCGGGAGGTCGTCATGGACCGGTAGTGTTCGGCATTGCCGAACGGCGTCAGCGGCGTACGCGCGGCGACGGACGAAGCGGACGGAGGCAGTACGGCGATGGCACGGAACATCCAGTCGCTCGAAAGGGCGGCCGCGATGCTGCGGCTGCTGGCGGGCGGCGAGCGACGGCTCGGCCTGTCGGACATCGCCTCGTCCCTGGGCCTCGCCAAGGGCACCGCCCACGGCATCCTGCGCACTCTGCAGCAGGAGGGCTTCGTGGAGCAGGACGACGCCTCCGGGCGCTACCAGCTGGGCGCGGAGCTGCTGCGTCTGGGCACCACGTACCTGGACGTGCACGAGCTGCGGGCGCGGGCGCTGGTGTGGACCGACGACCTGGCCCGGTCCAGCGGGGAGAGCGTCTATCTGGGGGTGCTGCACCAGCAGGGCGTCCTGATCGTGCACCACGTCTTCCGGCCCGACGACAGCCGGCAGGTCCTGGAGATCGGGGCCATGCAGCCGCTGCACTCCACGGCGCTGGGCAAGGTGCTCTGCGCGTACGACCCGGTCGCGCACAGCGAGGCGCTGGAGGCCGACCGGAAGCCGTTCACCGACCGCACGGTGTGCGACTGGGCGGACTTCGAGCACATCCTCGACCTCTCACGCGCGCGGGGATACGCGGCCGACGTGGAGGAGACCTGGGAGGGCGTGGCCTCGGTGGCCGCGCCGATCCACGACCGGCGGCGGATGCCGGTGGGCGCGGTGGGGATCACCGGCGCCGTGGAGCGGTTGTGCCGGGACGGGGAGCTGCGCCCCGAGCTGATCGCTGCGGTACGGGACTGTGCCCGCGCGGTGTCGCGGGATCTGGGCGCCGGGCGGTTCTGAGCGCGGCGGGAATCGGGGGTCGGACCGGGGCGCAGGGCGGCGTTCCGGCTCTCGCCATACCCTGAAAGGGATATATCACCCATAGCAGTGCTTCTCGCGCCCGATCCTTGATCAGTAAGAGCGATCAATAACGATCGCATATTCGATAACAGAACTCTTGACGCGTGCCTCGAGCCGGGGCAAGACTCCCGTCCATCGGTCGGCATTGTCGAACACCTACCGGCAATACGCGCTAGAGTGTGACAACGCCAAGGGCCGGCATCGCTCTCACCCCCGAGGGCGCTGAACCCCCGGAGGGACCCGGGGTTCGGCTTCCCTGGACGAAGGACAAAGGAGTCGCGGGTGTCCAGCTCCGACATCTTCATCGGCGAGACCATCGGTACCGCCATACTCATCCTCCTCGGCGGCGGCGTCTGCGCCGCCGTGACCCTGAAGGCCTCCAAGGCCCGTAACGCCGGTTGGCTCGCCATCACCTTCGGGTGGGGTTTCGCCGTTCTGACGGCCGTCTACACCTCGGCGCCGCTCTCCGGCGCCCACCTGAACCCGGCCGTGACCCTCGCACTCGCGATCAAGGACAAGGACTTCAGCAACCTCCCCGTCTACTGGGGCGGCCAGCTGCTCGGCGCCATGATCGGCGCGGCCCTTGTCTGGGTGGCCTACTACGGCCAGTTCCACGCGCACCTCACCGACAAGGAGATCGTCGGCGGTCCCGGCGCGCAGGCCACGGCGGCCAAGGCCGTCGAGGCGCAGGAGAAGGGCGCCGGCCCGGTCCTGGGCGTCTTCTCCACCGGTCCGGAGATCCGGAACGCGGTGCAGAACCTCGCCACGGAGATCATCGGCACCGTCGTGCTGGTGCTCGCCGTCCTCACTCAGGGCCTGAACGACAAGGGCAACGGTCTGGGCACCCTGGGTGCGCTGATCACCGCACTGGTGGTCGTCTCCATCGGTCTCTCCCTCGGCGGCCCCACGGGCTACGCGATCAACCCGGCCCGTGACCTCGGTCCGCGCATCGTGCACGCTCTGCTGCCGCTGCCCAACAAGGGCGGCTCCGACTGGAGCTACGCCTGGATCCCGGTGGTCGGTCCGCTGATCGGCGGCGCGATAGCCGCAGGCATCTACAACGTCGCTTTCGCCTAGGAAGCACCGGGCCGTCCACGGGCGGCCCGGGCCACGGCCTACGGGCACGCGCCGTACGTAACGCCCCTCAACCACGGATTCCCCAGGAGCACACAGTGACCGACGCCCACACTGCCGGCCCGTTCATCGCCGCCATCGACCAGGGCACGACCTCCTCGCGCTGCATCGTCTTCGACCGGGACGGCCGCATCGTCTCCGTCGACCAGAAGGAGCACGAGCAGATCTTCCCGAAGCCGGGCTGGGTCGAGCACAACGCCAACGAGATCTGGACCAACGTCCAGGAAGTCGTCGCCGGAGCCGTCCAGAAGGCCGGCATCACCCGCGACGACATCAAGGCCATCGGCATCACCAACCAGCGCGAGACCACCGTGCTGTGGGACAAGAACACCGGTGAGCCCGTCCACAACGCCATCGTCTGGCAGGACACCCGCACGGACGCGCTCTGCAACGAGCTCGGCCGCAACGTCGGCCAGGACCGCTTCCGCCGCGAGACGGGCCTCCCGCTGGCCTCGTACTTCTCCGGCCCGAAGGCCCGCTGGCTGCTCGACAACGTCGAGGGCCTCAAGGAGCGCGCCGAGGCGGGCGACATCCTCTTCGGCACGATGGACAGCTGGGTCATCTGGAACCTGACCGGCGGCGTCAACGGCGGCCGGCACGTCACCGACGTCACCAACGCCTCCCGCACCCTTCTCATGAACCTGCACACCATGCAGTGGGACGAGAAGATCGCCTCGTCCATCGGTGTCCCGCTGGCGATGCTGCCGGAGATCCGCTCGTCCGCCGAGGTGTACGGCGAGGTCACCGGCGGCAAGCTGGGCGAGCTGCTCGGCGGCATCCCGGTCGCCTCCGCGCTCGGCGACCAGCAGGCGGCCCTGTTCGGCCAGTGCTGCTTCTCCGAGGGCGAGACCAAGTCCACCTACGGCACCGGCACCTTCATGGTGATGAACACCGGTGACAAGATCATCAACTCCTACGCCGGTCTGCTGACCACCGTCGGCTACAAGATCGGCGACCAGCCGACGGTGTACGCCCTGGAGGGCTCGATCGCCGTCACCGGCTCGCTGGTGCAGTGGATGCGCGACCAGATGGGCCTGATCTCCACCGCCGCCGAGATCGAGACGCTCGCGCTCTCGGTCGAGGACAACGGCGGCGCCTACTTCGTACCGGCCTTCTCCGGTCTGTTCGCCCCGCACTGGCGCTCCGACGCCCGCGGTGTGATCGCCGGCCTGACCCGGTACGTGACCAAGGCGCACCTCGCCCGCGCCGTCCTGGAGGCCACCGCCTGGCAGACACGGGAGATCGCCGACGCCATGGTCAAGGACTCCGGCGACGAGCTGGTGACCCTCAAGGTCGACGGCGGCATGACCGCCAACAACCTGCTGATGCAGACGCTCTCCGACGTCCTGGACGCGCCCGTGGTGCGTCCGATGGTCGCCGAGACCACCTGCCTCGGCGCCGCCTACGCCGCCGGTCTCGCCGTCGGCTTCTGGTCCAGCACCGACGAGCTGCGCGCCAACTGGCGCCGGGCCGCCGAGTGGACCCCCCGCATGGACGCGGAGACCCGCGAACGTGAGTACAAGAGCTGGCTCAAGGCCGTCG
Organism: Streptomyces sp. NPDC001544; assembly: GCF_042894285.1. Classification (NCBI taxonomy): domain Bacteria; kingdom Bacillati; phylum Actinomycetota; class Actinomycetes; order Kitasatosporales; family Streptomycetaceae; genus Streptomyces; species Streptomyces sp. NPDC001544. Next base: position 305,905 of record NZ_JBIAVN010000006.1, read on the forward strand.
AGCGGACCATGGGCTGGATCGAGCACGAGAGCTGAACTGAACAGAACAGCTCAGAACAGCTCTGATGAGGAGTAAGCACCCGAAATGACCAGTCAGTCCACCCTGCAGTCCATACCTGCCCTGGGGACGCGCCCGGCGTCCGGCTCTCTCCCGAGCCGAGCCGAGACCAGGGAGCAGCTCTCCAAGGCGTCGTACGACCTTCTCGTGATCGGCGGCGGCATCCTGGGCATCTCCACCGCCTGGCACGCCGCGCAGTCGGGGCTCAGGGTGGCCCTGGTCGACGCCGGCGACTTCGCCGGCGCCACCTCCTCCGCCTCCTCCAAGCTGCTCCACGGCGGTCTGCGCTACCTGCAGACCGGCGCGGTGAAGCTGGTGGCGGAGAACCACTTCGAGCGCCGTGCGGTCTCCCGCCAGGTGGCCCCCCACCTGGCGAACCCGCTCACCTTCTACCTCCCCGTGTACAAGGGCGGGCCGCACGGCGCGGCGAAGCTCGGCGCGGGCGTGTTCGCCTACTCCGCGCTGTCCGCCTTCGGTGACGGCGTCGGCCACCTGCTGAGCCCGTCCAAGGCCGCCCAGGACGTGCCGGAGCTGCGCACCGAGAACCTCAAGGCCGTGGCCGTGTACGGCGACGACCAGATGAACGACGCGCGCATGGCGCTGATGACGGTCCGCGCGGCCGTCGACGCGGGCGCGGTCGTCCTCAACCACGCCGAGGTCACCGGCCTGCGCTTCACCAAGGGCCGGGTGACGGGCGCCGACCTGCGCGACCGCACCTCCGGTGACGAGTTCGGCGTCAACGCCCGCCTGGTCCTGAACGCGACCGGCCCGTGGGTGGACCACCTGCGCAGGATGGAGGACCCGAACGCGGCACCGTCCATCCGTCTGTCCAAGGGCGCGCACCTGGTACTGAAGCGCACCTCCCCGTGGAAGGCCGCGCTCGCCACCCCCATCGACAAGTACCGGATCACCTTCGCCCTCCCCTGGGAGGACATGCTGCTGCTCGGCACCACCGACGAGGAGTACGAGGGCGACCCGGCGGACGTCGCGGTCAACGACAAGGACATCGCCCAGATCCTGGACGAGGCCGCGTTCTCCGTCCGGGACCAGCAGCTCAGCCGTGACCTGATCACCTACGCCTTCGCCGGACTGCGGGTGCTGCCGGGCGGCCCCGGTGACACCGCCAAGGCCAAGCGCGAGACCGTGGTCACCGAGGGCAGGGGCGGCATGCTGTCCGTCGCCGGCGGCAAGTGGACCACCTTCCGTCACATCGGCCGTACGGTCATGCAGAAGCTGGAGTCCCTGCCGGGGCATCCGCTCGGCGACGACTTCGAGCCCATCTCCACCCTGCCGAAGAAGCTGCCGCTGCCCGGTATCGCCAACCCGCGCGCGGTCGCGCACCGCCTGCTGGTGGACCGCCCGGCACCCGGTCCGCGCATGGCGGCGGACACCGCCCGGCACCTGGCCACCCACTACGGCTCGCTGGCCTTCGACATCGCCCGGCTGGCCAACGACAACCCGGAGCTCGCCGAGCGCGTCCACCCGGACGCCCCGGAGATCTGGGCGCAGGTCGTCTACGCCCGCGACCACGAGTGGGCCGAGACGCCGGACGACGTGCTGCGCCGCCGTACGACGCTGACGATCCGCGGTCTGGCCACGGACGAGGTCCGCGCGAAGGTCCAGGACCTGCTGGACAAGAAGTAGACCCCCGGCCGGCCCACTTCCCTGACCGGAGCCGGCGTCACGGGACGGCCCCCTCCGCACCGGGGCCGGGAAAACGGAATGGGCGGCTCCATGGCGATGGGGCCGCCCCTTCCGCATGCGGTGCGACGGTCGGGAATCCCCCGGTGTGCCCCCATAATGTGCTGACACATCGGAGGTCTGAACGACAGGGAGGCCCGCCATGGCGGTCACCGACGAGGCGATCGAGAAGATCAAGGGGATGATCGTCTCCGGCGCTCTGCGGCCCGGCGACCGGCTGCCCAAGGAGAGTGAGCTCGCCGCCGAGCTGGGGCTGTCGCGCAACTCCCTGCGGGAGGCCGTGCGGGCGCTGTCGCTGATCCGGATCCTGGACGTGCGGCAGGGCGACGGGACGTACGTCACCAGCCTGGATCCCCAGCTGCTGCTGGAGGCGCTCAGCTTCGTCGTGGACTTCCACCGCGACGACACGGTCCTGGAGTTCCTCGCGGTGCGCCGGATCCTGGAGCCGGCCGCCACGGCGATGGCCGCCCCGCGGATCAGCGAGCAGCAACTGGACGCGCTGGCCGCCCAGTTGGACGCGCTCGGCGCAGAGCCGTCGGTGGAGGAACTCGTCGCCTGCGACCTGGAGTTCCACCGGGGCATCGTGCGCGGCTCGGGCAACTCGGTGCTGTGCTCGCTGCTCGACGGCCTGTCGGGGCCGACCACCCGGGCCCGGATCTGGCGCGGTCTGACCCAGAAGGACGCGGTCAGCCGCACCCTGCGCGAGCACCGGGCGATCCTGGGCGCCCTGCGCGACCGGGACGCGGAGGCGGCCCGCTCCTGGGCGACCGTGCACATCGCGAGCGTGGAGCAGTGGCTTCGCAGCACCCTGTGACGCCCCGGCTCGGCACGGGCCGGCGGTGGTGAGTCTCCGCACGGCCAGGGGTGTTCCGGGGTGGTGATCGGGGCAGTGATCCGTTCACCACCCCGTGCAAGGGGGCTGCGGGCGCCCGCGTCGGACGCCGTAAGGTTGGGACGTACGTGAGGGCACGTCGGAAGGAGGCGCTGGGTGATCGAGCTCGAGGGGGTTCCCGAGCTGATCGACCCGGTCATGGTGGCCGCGTTCGAGGGCTGGAACGATGCCGGCGACGCCGCCTCCACCGCGGTCGCGCATCTGGAACGGGAGTGGAAGGGCGAGGTGTTCGCGGCGCTGGACGCCGAGGACTACTACGACTTCCAGGTGAACCGGCCCACGGTGTTCATGGACGGCGGAGTGCGCAAGATCACCTGGCCGACGACGAGGTTGTCGGTGGTGCGGGTCGGCGGCGAGAAGCCGCGCGACCTGGTGCTGGTCCGCGGCATCGAACCGTCCATGCGCTGGCGCTCGTTCTGCAACGAGCTGCTGGGCTTCGCGCACGAGCTGGGCGTGGAGCTGGTGGTGGTGCTGGGCGCCCTGCTCGGTGACACCCCGCACACGCGTCCGGTCCCGGTCAGCGGGGTCACGTCCGACGCGGACCTGGCCCAGCGGATGGACCTGGAGGAGACCAAGTACGAGGGGCCGACGGGCATCGTCGGCGTCCTGCAGGAGGCCTGCACGCACGCGGGTGTCCCGGCGGTGTCGCTGTGGGCGGCCGTTCCGCACTACGTGTCGCAGCCCCCGAACCCGAAGGCGACGCTGGCCCTGCTCAACCGTCTGGAGGACCTGCTCGACCTGCGTATCCCGCTGGGCGAGCTGCCGGAGGACGCGCGGGCCTGGCAGGTGGGCGTGGACCAGCTGGCCGCCGAGGACAGCGAGGTCGCCGAGTACGTGCAGACGCTGGAGGAGGCCCGGGACACCGCCGAGCTGCCGGAGGCGTCGGGCGAGGCGATCGCCCGCGAGTTCGAGCGCTATCTGCGGCGGCGGGACGTCGGCCCGCCCGGGGGCCCCGGGGGCCATGCGACCGCGGACGGCGGGGACGGGCCGCCGTCCTCGTACCTCAGGGACAATCCGAGCGGCCGTGCCCGGCCGCCGAAGCCGCCCAAACCGGGCGCCGAGGACGACGACTCCTCGGAGGAGTGACGCGCCGGAGGTACTGAAGGGGGCGGTACGCACGACGCGTACCGCCCCCTTCGACGTCCGGCTTCGGCGTCCGGAGAGCCGCTACAGGGCGACGCCCAGAAGTGCGTCCACAGCCCGGGTGACGACGCCGGGGGCGCCGGTGTCGGTACCGCCCCGCTCCTGCTGGAGCGCGGCCCAGCGGTCGACGGCGGCCAGGGCGGCCGGGGAGTCGAGGTCGTTCGCTAGGGCCTCGCGGATCTCCTCGACGAGTGCCTCGGCGGGCGGTCCGTCGGGCCGGGACACGGCGGCACGCCACCGTGCGAGCCGCGCCTCGGCGTCCGCGAGCACCTGGTCGGTCCACTGCCAGTCGGTCCGGTAGTGGTGGGCGAGGAGGGAGAGCCGGATGGCGGCGGGGTCGACGCCGTCGCGGCGCAGCGTGGAGACGAAGACCAGGTTGCCCTTGGACTTGGACATCTTCTCGCCGTCCAGGGCGACCATGCCGGCGTGGACGTACGCCTTGGCCATGGGGAACTCGCCGGTGAGCGCCTGGGCGTGCGAGGCGCCCATCTCGTGGTGCGGGAAGGCCAGGTCGGAGCCGCCGCCCTGGAGGTCGAAGCCCATGCCGAGGTGGTCCAGGGCGATGGCGACGCACTCGATGTGCCAGCCGGGCCGGCCGCGGCCCAGCGAGCCGCCGTCCCAGCTGGGCTCGCCCTCGCGCGCGGCCATCCACAGCATCGGGTCGAGCGGGTTCTTCTTGCCGGGCCGGTCGGGGTCGCCGCCGCGCTCGGCGGACAGCAGCCGCATGGCCGCGGCGTCGAGGTTCGAGACCTTGCCGAAGTGCGGGTCGGCCTCGACGGAGAAGTAGGTGTCGCCCTCGAGCTCGTAGGCCGCGCCCAGGTCGCGCAGCCGCTCCACGAGCGGGACGATGCCGGGTATCGCCTCGACGGCGCCTATGTAGTGCCGGGGCGGGAGCATCCGGAGGGCGGTCATGTCCTCCCGGAACAGGGCCGTCTCCTTCTCGGCGAGGGCGGCCCAGTCGACGCCGTCCCGCTCGGCCCGCTCCAGCAGCGGGTCGTCGACGTCGGTGACGTTCTGGACGTAGTGAACCTGCCGCTTGGTGTCGAGCCACACGCGCTGCACCAGGTCGAACGCGTTGTAGGTCGCCGCGTGCCCCATGTGGGTGGCGTCGTACGGGGTGATGCCGCAGACGTAGAGACGGGCGACGGGGCCGGGATCAAGGGTGACGAGACCCCCGGTCGCGGTGTCGTGGATCCTCAGGTCGCGACCCTTGCCGGGCAGGGCGGGGACCTCGGAAGCGGGCCAGGCATGCATGTACATGAGCCTAACCGCCCAAGAGTCGCGCGTACGAACCGGACCAGGCCACTTGGCCGGAAAGGCGATCTTGTGTTCTGGTGCGCGGTGTGCTGTCACACCGGCGGCCAGGGAATGGCCGGCCACTCGCCGCTCGGCTCGGGGTGTTTCCCGGAGGCCAGCAGGGCCTCGACACGCGCGCGTGTGGCCTCGACCTCGGCGGCGGTGAGCAGCCGCGCCAGTCTCAGGGCGAGTTCCCCGCCGTCCGACAGGGCGTTCCTCAGGCCTTCGAGGACGCCGACGGCCTCCGCGGTGAGAGGCTCCCCGGCCCAGCCCCACAGCAGGGTGCGCAGCTTGTTCTCCACGTGGAAGGTGACCCCGTGGTCGATGCCGTAGAGGGGTCCGTCGGCGGTGGGCAGCAGGTGGCCGCCCTTGCGGTCGGCGTTGTTGATCACCGCGTCCAGGACCGCCAGGCGGCGCAGCCGCTCGTCGTCGGCGTGCACGAGCAGCGCGGTCCTCCCCTCCTCGACCTCGGCGAAGCCGATGGCCTTCCAGCCCGGTTCCGGTTCCTCGGCATCCACCAGGGCCAGCAGTTCGGCCTCCGGGGTCGCCTCGATCCACAGCTGGACCATGCCCTCGCCGTACGGTCCCTCGCGCAGCACCGTGGGCGGCACCAGGCCCCAGCCGGTCGCCTCGGAGACCTCGTACGCGGCCACCTCACGCTCGGCGAGGATGCCGTCGGGGAAGTCCCACAGCGGGCGTTCCCCGGCGACCGGCTTGTACACGCAGGTGGCTTCCCGGCCGTCGTGGGCCACCGTGCAGTACAGCGCCGCGTTCGAGGCGTCGCGGATGCGTCCGCGCACGGTCAGCTCGCCCTCGGCGAGGAGGGCGGCGCCGGTCACGCTCCGCGGCGGTATCCGTTCTGGCGCGGACATACGTGTCCTTCCGGGTCGAGCGGGAGGCTGCACAGCGGGCACGGCGGCCGCCCGGCGTTCACGACGTCGAGGGCGCGCTTGGCGAAGGCCCTGGCCTGCGCGCCGGTGAGCCGGACCCGCAGCATCGGGGGGCCGTTCTCCTCGTCCTGGAGCAGCCGCTCCTCCGCCTCCGCGAGGTCCTCGTCGGAGTCGGCGTCCAACTCGACCAGGGCCTGGGCCTCGACGATCATCCGCTGCTCCTCGCCGTCCCAGGCCAGCGCCATGGTGCCGACGCGGAACTCCTCCTCGATGGGAGTCTCCAGCGGGGCGGTGTCGGCGACCTCGGAGGGGGTCACCGCGGGCACCGGGGCCTGGCCGCCGCTACGGCGTACAACCTCGTCGAGGAGCTCTTCCATGCGCTCGGCGAGCGCGGCGACCTGGGTCTTCTCCAGGACCACGCTGGTCACCCGGGGGCCGGCGGAAGCCTGGAGGAAGAACGTACGGCGTCCGGGCAGCCCGACCGTGCCGGCCACGAAGCGGTCCGGCGGGTCGTAGAGGAACACCTGACGGGACACGTCCTGTCTCCATTGAATCGATGCTGCGACTGCGGAAGGGGTCTGTGTGTGGACGCTTCACCCTACTGCGCCCGACGATCACGGTGCGCCCGCACCACCACCCACTGGTGCGTCATCCCCGGTGGCTTCCTCACGGGGCACAAGGGAGGCGAAATCCCCGGTGTCGCCGAGACGAACGAGAAACGGCCTGAGGCGGGTGTAACGGATCACGGTGATGGAACACGGTTCCACGGAGATCCGCTGGAAGAGGTCGAGATGCAGTCCGAGTGCGTCGGCGACGAGGGACTTGATGATGTCGCCGTGCGAGCACATGAGGTACACGGCGTCGGCGCCGTGGTCGCGTTCCACGCGCGCGTTCCACTCCCGCACGGCCTCGGCCGCGCGGGTCTGCATGGCGCGCATGGACTCGCCGCCGGGGAACGCGGCCGCGGAGGGGTGCGCCTGCACCACCTGCATGAGCGGCTCGTCCGCGAGCTCGGCGAGCTTGCGGCCGGACCAGTCGCCGTAGTGGCACTCCCCGATCCGTTCGTCGGTGTGCACGGGCAGGTCCGGCCGGGCGTCCAGCAGCGGGCGGAGGGTTTCCTGGCAGCGTTGCAGGGGGCTCGTGACGACCTCGCAGAGCGGCAGCCCGTCGAGTCGCCCGGGCAGCGCGGCGGCCTGCTCGGCCCCGCGCTCGTCCAGGGCGACGCCGGGCGTCCAGCCGGCGAGCAGTCCGGCGGTGTTGGCGGTGGAACGTCCGTGCCTTACGAGGATCAGCGTGGGCATGCGGACCAGCGTAGGCGCACATCGCCGTACGGCGGAGTGCGGGCATCGGGAGGTTGGGTTACTTGATCGTCGACTGTGCCGTCTACCGGGACGGGCACCGCAGTGAAGGCATGGACGACCTGTCCGAGGCGCTGGCCGCGGCGCGGGCGGTGGGCGGGTTCGTGTGGATCGGACTGCACGAGCCGTCGGAGAAGGAGTTCGAACGCGTCACCGAGGAGTTCGGGCTGCATCCGCTGGCCGTGGAGGACGCCCTCAACGCGCATCAGCGGCCCAAGCTGGAGGTGTACGACGACTCGCTGTTCGTGGTACTCAAGCCGGTCGTGTACGAGCCGGAGAGCGACGCCGTCTCCACCGGCGAGGTGATGATCTTCCTCGGTGACGGGTTCGCGGTGACCGTCCGGCACGGCGAGGGTTCTCCGCTGGCGGCCGTGCGGCGGCGTCTGGAGGAGGAGCCGGAGCTGCTGGAGAAGGGCCCGACCTCCGTGCTGTACGCGATCGCCGACGCCACCGTCGACCACTACCTGGAGGTGGCGACCGAGCTGCAGACCGACCTGGAGGAACTGGAGGCGGAGGTGTTCTCGCCGGAGGTGGGCGGTTCGCGCAACACCGCCTCCCGGATCTACACCTTCAAGCGGCAGGTCCTGGAGTTCCGCCGGGCGACGGGTCCGCTGGCGCTGCCGCTGACGCGGCTGGCCGGCACCGGGCCGACGGGCGGCGGCGGGGTGGCCTTCGTGGACGACAAGGCCCGGCCCTTCTTCCGGGACGTCAGCGACCACCTCACGCGCGTGAACGAGTCGGTGGAGGGCCTGGACCGGCTGGTGTCGGACATCCTGTCGGCCCATCTGGCGCAGACGGGCGTCCGGCAGAACGACGACATGCGCAAGATCTCCGCGTGGGCGGCGATGGCCGCGATCCCCACGATGATCGCGGGCATCTACGGCATGAACTTCGAGCACATGCCGGAGCTGCACTGGGTGTGGTCCTATCCGGCGGCGATCGCGCTGATGGCGGCTCTGGAGGTGGTGCTGTACCGGCTGTTCAAGCGGCGCGGGTGGCTGTGACCGGGCGGCTCAGGCGAACTCGGGGGCGGTGGTCGCGGGACCGCCGAGGGGGTCGCGGCGGTCGGGCGTGCGCAGCGACACCATGCGCCGCCAGCCCGCGGCGCGCTCGTAGACGTACGCGGCGCGGATGCCGGCCGCGAGGGCCGCGCGCCTGGCCTTCGACCAGCCGAGGATGCGCCCCATGTGGGCCATGACGGCGAGACTCACGTCCCGGTGGACGCGGATCTCGGCGAGCGCGCACGCGCGCAGGGTGCGCTGGATGAGCCTTCCGTAGCCGGAGGCCGCGAAGCGCAGCAGTTCCTCGTGGGTGTAGGCGAGGTGGTTGGCCTCGTCGTCGGAGATCATGCGGAAGGCCTTGCCGACCTGGGGGTGGTCACCGAAGTGCCTGCGGAGCAGGGCCATCTGCTCGGCGGCCCGCTGTTCGGTGACCCGGCTGTGCGCCAGGTAGACGATGAGGTCCTGCACGCTCAGCGGCTCGTCGCGGCGGAGCTTGTCGTGGGCGAGGCCGATACCGCGCCGCTCCAGGAGCATCGTGTAGTCGGTCCGGGGCGGGACGGGGGCCGGTTCCAGGCCGCGGTTGCGCAGCAGGGCGTTGAAGATCCGGCCGTGTTTGTCCTCGTCGGCACCGTGCCGGACGATCTTGGGGACGAGCGCGCGTTCGCCCTCCGGTACGAGCGCGGCGATCCGCCCGTTCTCCCAGCCGCCCTGCGCCTCGCCGCTCGCCGCGATGGAGCAGAACAGGCGGAAGGACTCGTCGTTGTCGAGGATCTCCTGGAACACGCTCTTCGCCGACAGCATGGTGGGTCGCCTTTCCGCAGGAATCCGCAATCGAGTCAAATGCGGCATCGCGGGTGCTGCAACACCTGTGTGGGCCGACTGGACCGGAAGAAGGAGCACCGGGGTCGCGGCGGGGGCGTAACCGCGCGGACCCGGGCGCGTTGTTCCCCGTGACGGCCGTGGCGGGGAAGATCCCCCGAGCCCCCACCACGGCCGCGAAGCCCCGGGCGTCCCCAGCCTCGCCCAACGCCCCCTACGCCAGTCCCGCCCGCTCCAGTGCCTCGATGCCGGCGCGGAGGGAGGCGAGGCGCTCGTCGAGCGTGAAGCCGGCCGGGGCGAGGCTGAGGGTGGTGACGCCGGCCGCGGCGTAGGCCTTCATCCGGTCGGCGATGCGGTCGACGGAGCCCAGCAGGGTGGTCTTGTCGATGAGGTCCTGCGGGATCGCGGCCGCGGCGCCCTGCTTGTCCCCGGAAAGGTATTTCTCCTGGATCTCGGCGGCCTCCTTCTCGTATCCCATGCGCCGGGCGAGCTGGTTGTAGAAGTTCTGCTTGGCGCTGCCCATGCCGCCCACGTACAGGGCGGTGTAGGGGCGGAAGACGTCGGCAAGCCGGGACACGTCCTTGTCGTCGCCGACGGCCAGCGGCAGGGTCGGGCAGACGTCGAAGCCGTCCATGGTCTTCCCGGCCTTCTCGCGCCCGGCCCGCAGGTGGTTGATCGTGGTGTCCTCGAGGTGCTCGGCGGAGGGGAAGATCACCAGTGCCCCGTCGGCGATCTCACCGGTCTGCTCGAGGTTCTTCGGCCCGATGGCGGCGATGTACAGCGGGATGTGCTCGCGCTGCGGGTGCACGGTCAGCTTGATCGGCTTGCCCGGCCCGCCGGGCAGCGGCAGCGTCCAGTGCCGGCCCTCGTACGTCAGCCGCTCACGGGTCATCGCCTTCCGTACGATCTCCACGTACTCGCGGGTGCGGGCCAGCGGCTTGTCGAACTTGACGCCGTACCAGCCCTCGGAGACCTGCGGCCCGGAGACACCGAGGCCGAGCCGGAAGCGGCCGCCGGAGAGCGAGTCGAGCGTCGCCGCGGTCATCGCGGTCATCGCGGGCTGGCGGGCCGGGATCTGGAAGATGGCGGAGCCGACGTCGATGCGTTCGGTCTGGGCGGCGACCCAGCTGAGCACGGTGGCCGCGTCGGAGCCGTACGCCTCGGCGGCCCAGCAGACGGCGTAGCCGAGCCGGTCGGCCTCCTTCGCCACGGCGAGATTGTCCGCGTCCATTCCCGCGCCCCAGTAGCCGAGGTTGATCCCGAGCTGCATGGCCGATTCCCCTTACCCATCAGTAACGTCCCTGTGGGGGCGACCCTAGCGCGGGTGGGTGGACGATGGGGCCGCACGGGCGGGTGCGTGGGCTCCGACCAGGGCGGGAAATCGGTTATCCACAGGCAGCCCACGTACCAGTCCCGGCCAGTAATCTCGGCCAGCATGGAGCAGAGGCATCTGGGCAGTACCGGCCTGCGCGTGTCCCGGATCGGGCTGGGCACCCTCACGTGGGGCCGGGACACCGACGAGCACGACGCCGCGGACATGCTGAAGGCGTTCTGGGAGGCGGGCGGGACCCTCGTCGACACCGCGGACGTCTACGGCGCCGGAGAGGCCGAGTATCTGCTCGGGCAGCTCCTGGAAGGGCTGGTGCCACGCCGGGACCTGGTCATCTCCACGAAGGCGGGGAGCGTACCCGACCCCGACCGCCGTTTCGACGGCTCGCGCGGGCATCTGCTGGCCGCGCTGGACGCCTCCCTGGCCCGCCTCGGCACCGACCACGTCGATCTGTGGCAGGTGCACGCGTTCGACCCGGACACCCCGCTGGAGGAGACGCTGCAGGCCCTGGACCTGGCGGTGAGCAGCGGCCGTGCCCGGTACGTGGGCGTCGCCAACTTCTGCGGCTGGCAGCTGGCGAAGGCGGCGACCTGGCAGCTCGCGGCGCCGGGGACGCGGACCCGGCTGGCGGGTACGCAGATGGAGTACTCGCTGCTCCAGCGCGGTGTCGAGCGCGAGGTGCTGCCGGCCGCGCTGGACCTCGGGCTGGGGTTGCTGCCGTCCTCGCCGCTCGGGCGCGGGGTGTTGACCGGGAAGTACCGCAACTCCACTCCGGCGGACTCGCGCGGTGCCTCGGAGCATCTGGCGCCGTTCGTCGCGCCGTATCTCGACGACACGGCGACCCGCATCGTGGACGCCGTGACGACGGCGGCGGACGGTCTCGCGGTGACCCCGCTGCAGGTCGCCCTCGCCTGGGTGCGGGACCGTCCGGGCGTCGCCGCGCCGATCGTGGGAGCGCGCAACGCGCAGCAGCTCACGGCGGCGTTGTCAGTGGAGGCCCTTAGTCTTCCTGACGAGATCTGCCGGGCGCTCGACGACGTGTCGGCGCCCGTGCACCGCTATCCCGATCACGACTGGAGCACGCTGTGAGCACGGACCCGGAGACCTCGGGGGTCTCCGACGGATCGGCAGAAGGCACCGGAACCCCGGACAGCACGCCTGGGGCGACCGGGGTCGGCGAAGGAGCCGCGGAGACGGGCGGCCCGGACGCCCCCGCCGAGGCCGCGGACCCCTCCCCGCCCACCGCGGGAGCGGGCGCCGGGGAGGCCGACACGGCCGACGCGGGGGGCGCGACCGGGGCGGCCGGGGACAGCGACGAGAACACCGCCGGGGACACCGCATCAAAGCCGTCCGAGGCGGAGGCCGAGCTGGCTGCGCAGCGGATCGAGCGGGAGCGGATCGAGCGGCGGAAGGCCGCGCGGCAGGGGCCGATCGCGAGCGGTGGCAAGCTGAGCGGCACGGCCGCCGATCTGCTCGCGGCCGTGCGGGCGGTGGAGAGCGGTGAGAAGCCGGCCGCCACGGTGTTCGCCGAGCCGGAGCCCGTCCCGCGCAGGCCGGCCGCCGAGCCCGTGCGCAGGCCGGAGCCGGCTCCGGCCGCCGCCGCACCCGCGCCGGACACCGTCGAGGCCGTACGGCGCGTCCTGGCGGAGGGCGGTGCGCCGGACGCCCTCGCGCCGCAGGTCGCGGCGGTCCTCGGCGAGGGTGCCGACGCGGTGCTGCGGGCCGATCCCTGGCAGTTGCTCCGGGTGGCGGGCGTGCGGCCGGAGCAGGCCGACGGCTTCGCGCGGGCGCTGCTCGGTGCGGAGTGCGGCCCGGACGACGAGCGGCGGGGCCGGGCGATGACGGTCTGGCTGCTGGAGCAGGCGGCCCTGGCCGGGCACACGGCTCTGGAGCTGCCCGCGCTCACCGAGGCCCTGGCCCGGCGGGCCGTGCCGGACCCGGAGGCGACCGTGCGGAGCGCGATCGCGGAGGGCGAGGCCCTGGTGTTCCAGGACGCGCTGGAGGAGCCCGGCGCCCCCGCCCGGCCGGCTCAGGAGGACGAGGAGGAGGGCGAGGAGCAGCGCCCGGTGCGCGTCCTGGCCGGTCTGGAGCGGTACGCGCTCGCCGAGGAGAGCCTCGCCGACGGTCTGGCCCGTCTGGTCAACGCGCCGTCCAAGGAAGCACCCGAGGAGTGGGAAGCGGTGACGGCGGCCGGCGGCGCCGCCGAACTGGTCCGTGCCGTGGCCGGCCATGGTCTGGTGCTGCACACGGGCGGCGAGGCGGCCCGCGCCGAACCGGCGGCGCTGTTCACCGCGGTCCGGGCGGCCGGACTGCGGGCCGTCGCGGCCTGCCACACGCCGGACGGGCGGGACAGGTTCGCCGCCCTGCTCGCCGCCGACGGCGAGCTGGAGGGCAGCGGCCCGGTCGTGACCGTGACCGGTCTGCTGGCCGGCACCGAGGGGCCCGGCCGGGACGCCGACGGCAGCCTGGACCTGGACCTGCTGATCGTGCTGGACGCCCCGCAGCTCGACGTGGAGGGCGCGGCGGTGATCGTGGAGTCGCTGCCCGACGGCGCCCGCCTGGTGCTGAGCGGGGACCCGGCGGTCCTGTGGTCGGCCGGGCCCGGCCGGGTCTTCGCCGACCTGCTCGCCGCCCGCGTCTGCCCGCAGGTGGCTTCCCGGGTCCCCGATCCGGGTCCGCTCGGTGAGCTGGTCTCCGGTGTCGGGGCCGGTGAACTGAACCAGGTCGAGGCTCCCGGCAAGGAGATCGTCGTCGTGCCGGTCCGGGACGCGGGCGAGGCCGTGCACCGGACGGTGCAGCTGGTGGCGGACTCGGTGCCGCGGGCCATCGGGGTTCCGCCCGAGCAGACGGTGGTGATCACGCCGGGCCACGGGGGCGCCGCGGGCACCCGGGCGCTGAACGCGGCGCTCAAGGAACGGCTCAATCCGGGCCCCGGGCGCTTCGGCGGTTTCGACCCCGGCGACCGGGTCGCCTACTCCCCCGCTCCCGGCCGTACGCTGCCGGGCCAGGTGGTGAACGCCGACGCCGAGGGGTTGCACCTGTCGTGCGCGGGCGTGCCCGTGGTCGTACCGCGGGAGCGGGTGGAGCAGTCCGTACGGCACGGGTGGGCGCTGACCGCGCACCAGGCGGTCGGCGGGCGGTGGCCGGCGGTGGTCGTGGTGCTGCCCGGCGATGCGGCCCAGGCGCTCAGCCGGCCCTGGGTGTACACGGCCTTCGGCCGGGCGAGCCGGCATCTGTCCGTGGTGCACGGCGTCGAGCAGGCGCTGCCCAGGGCCGTCGCCGAGGTCCTGGCGAAGCCGAGGACGACACGTCTGCCGGTGCTGTTGAGAGCGCAGGTTCCGGCGGCCGGCTGATCGGGACCGGCGGTGCCGTACCGGCCCGAGGGCCCGTGCGGCACCGCCGGTCCGGCCGGGTCAGCGGTCGGCGTCCAGGGGCTCCAGGTCCTCGTCCTCGTCGAGGTCCTCCGCCAGTTCGTCGATCTCGTCGGTCTCGTCGTCGCCGTCGTCGGTCTCGTCGTCGAAGACCGCACTGACGTCGAAGCGGCACACCACCCGCTGTTGGTCGATGTGCTCGAAGGGGGCCTCCAGCCATTCGCCTGGTTCGGCCGGTTCCTCGGCGGCGGTCACCCAGAGCGTGGAGTCGCCTTCCTCGAGGCCGAACTCCTTGTGCCTGGAGGCGATCTCGTCGGGTTCGAACTCCCCGAAGAGGATGCCCAGGGCTCCGTGGACGGTGCCGGCGGCGTCCTCGCCGTCGTCGTGGTCCGCCGCCTCGACCCGCTGGGCCTGTGCGCGCAGCCGCTGGGGTTCCGCCACGGCGTAGTCGCGGCGGATCAGCACGCTGATCCCGTTCGGTTCCTCGGGGCCCGCGTACGGTGGAAGCGAGTCTTCCGCGGCGGGGATCTCGAAGGGGGTCACCTCGTCGTAGCGGTCGTAGAGCAGCTCGTCGTACGCCTCGGCGGCCGCCGCCAGCTGGTTGAACGCCTCGTAGACGGCCGGGTCGTCCTCCCCCGACCTGCGTTCGACCGCGGCCAGGTGACGGTCGAGCGCGGTCTTGACCGCCTCGGCGGCGGCGCGTACCTCGGCAGCGGTGGGCTGCGCAGCATCAGACATAGTGCAGACGCTATCCGTACCGGGCCCCAGCCCGCACAATAGATGCGATGCCGGAATACGAATTTGTCGACGTGTACGTGCCTCGCGGGGTCTCCCGCAAGGACGCCACCCGACTGCTGACGGACCATGCCGAGTACGGACACTGGGAGTTGGACCGACTGAGCCTGCTGCGGGACGGCAGCCGCAAGGTGCGGTTGCGCCGGCGGATCATCCGTCAGGTGCGCGCCACGTGGTGAGGCAGCGCGAAGGGGCCCCGCACACGGCGGTGCCCCCTCCGTTTCCACCGGTGGGGGCACCGGTCGTGCGTCACGCCGAGGCCCGCGCCCTGCGGTAGAGCACCGCGCCCGCCAACAGCGCGCCCGCGCCCGCGGGCAGGACCACGCCGAGCGGCAGGTCCCCGCCGGTGTGGGCGAGCTGCGCGGCGGCCGACAACGAGGTGTCGGCACGCCCGCCCTGCTGGCCGACGTGCGAGGAGCCGCCCGGCGCACCCGGGGTACCGGGGTGCCCCGGAGTTCCGGGGTGGCCCGGAGTACCGGGCGTGCCCGGGTGCTGCGGACTGCCGGGGTGACCAGGCTGACCCGGGTTGCCGGGCTGGCCAGGGTGACCAGGCTGACCCGGGTGACCAGGCTGACCGGGGTTGCCCGGCTGGCCCGGGTTGCCCGGCTGTCCCGGCTGGCCCGGAGGTGTTCCGTGCCCGTCGCCGGGCGGCTGGGTCTGGTGGCCGCCACCGTAGCTCCCGCCGTCCGCGCAGTGGTTGCCCGTGGTGGAGTTGCCGGCACCGATGACGTCGACGCTGTTGCCGCACACGTTCACCGGCACGTCGACCGGGACCTGGACGAGGTTGCCCGAGCCGACGCCCGGGGAACCGCCGGTGTACCCGCCCGCGTGGGCGCCGCCATGACCCGAGCCGCCGTGATCGGCACACTCGTTGCCCACCGCGGGGTTGAGCAGACCCACCACGTCGACGCTGTTGCCGCACACGTTCACCGGCACGTGCACCGGCGCCTGGACGGTGTTGCCGGACAGCACGCCCGGCGAACCGCCGGTGTGCCCGCCCGCGTGGGCACCGCCGTGACCCGAGCCGCCGTGGCCGTAGCCGCCGTACCCACCCGAGGAGTGGCCGCCGCCGTGGTTGACGCACGTGTTGCCGACCGCGGGGTTGAGCACCCCGACGACGTTCACCGTGTTGCCGCAGACGTTCACCGGCACGTGCACCGGCGCCTGGACGGTGTTGCCGGACAGCACGCCCGGCGAGTGGGACGCGGAGCCGGTCGCGCCGGAGTCCGCGTGGGCGTAGCCACCGGCGGCGGCCAACACGCCGGTCGCGGCCGCCATGGTCATCAGACCCTTTCGGGTAGCCTGTCGCATAGCTGAATTCCCCCCTGCCTTCATTCCTGGATTTCACAGAAGACCGGTCGGCCCCGGAGCGCATGGCGCGCGCTCCGGGGCCGACGCGTGAACGCCCTCAGAGAGACGACGTCACTTGTTGACGCAGGTGTTGCCGAAGGCGGGGTTCAGCAGCCCGATCACCGAGATCGTGTTGCCGCACACGTTCACCGGGACGTGGACCGGCACCTGGACGACGTTGCCGGAAGCGACACCCGGGGAGTGCACGGCGGCACCGTGGGCACCCGAATCGGCGACGGCCAGACCCGCGCCCGCGAGAACCAGACCACCGGTGGCAGCCGCAGCGGCGACGACCTTCTTGAGCATTATTCCTCCTTGTTGGCAAAAGCGATCTCGTGTCGCTGATCGCATTACCTGTAACGAGGAGGGAGTAATGGAGCTACGAGCTTATCGTCGCATTCACTCTTTTCAGTCGATCTCGTACGGGCGCCCGAATAGCTCAGCCCATTGCCTCACGACGCGTGCCTCACGACGCGTCGATGAACCGGTCGAGCACGCGCACACCGAACTTCAGCCCGTCCACCGGCACCCGCTCGTCCACCCCGTGGAACATGCCCGCGAAGTCCAGCTCCGGCGGCAGCTTCAGCGGAGCGAAGCCGAAGCCGCGGATGCCGAGGTCGTCGAAGGACTTGGCGTCCGTACCGCCCGAGAGCATGTACGGGATGGCCTTGGCGGCCGGGTCCTCGGCCAGCAGCGCGGACTGCATGGCCTCGACCAGCGCCCCGTCGAAGGTGGTCTCGACGGCCTTGTCGGCGTGCACGTCCTCCCGCTTCACCTTCGGCCCCAGGATCCGGTCGAGGTCGGCGAGGAACTCCTCCTCGTGCCCCGGCAGGAAGCGCCCGTCGACGTGGGCGGTGGCCTCCCCCGGAATGACGTTGACCTTGTAACCGGCGCCCAGCTGCGTGGGGTTGGCCGTGTTGCTCAGGGTCGCGCCGATCAGCTTGGCGATGCCGCCGAGCCGGGCCAGCGTGGACTCCATGTCCTCCGGGTCCAGCTCGGTGCCGAGCGCGTCGCCGAGCTCGTCGAGGAAGGCCCGCGTGGTCTTGGTGACCCGCACCGGGAACCTGTGCCGGCCCAGGCGTGCCACCGCCTCGGACAGCTCGGTGATGGCGTTGTCCCGGTGGATCATCGACCCGTGCCCGGCGGTGCCGGCCACGGTGAGCTTCATCCAGTGCATGCCCTTCTCGGCGGTCTGGATGAGGTACAGCCGCCGCTGCTCACTGACGGTGAACGAGAACCCGCCGACCTCGCTGATCGCCTCGGTGACCCCGTCGAAGAGCTCGCGGTGGTTGTCGACCAGGTGCCGCGCCCCGTACGTGCCGCCGGCCTCCTCGTCCGCGAGGAAGGCCAGCACGATGTCCCGGGGCGGCCGGCGTCCGCTGCGCAGCCGGTCCCGCACGACCGCCAGCGTCATCGCGTCCATGTCCTTCATGTCGACCGCCCCGCGACCCCAGACGCACCCGTCGGCGACCTCCCCGGAGAAGGGGTCGTGGGTCCAGTCGACGGCGTTGGCGGGTACGACGTCGAGGTGGCCGTGGATCAGCAGCGCGGGCCGGGACGGGTCCTCGCCCTCGATACGGGCCACCGTCGACGCCCGCCCGGGGTGCGACTCGTAGATCTTCGGGTCCAGTCCCACTTCGGCGAGCTTCTCGGCGACGTACTCGGCGGCCGTGCGCTCGCCGGGACCCGAGTGGTCGCCGTAGTTGCTGGTGTCGATCTGGATCAGCTCGCGGCAGAGGTCCACGACCTCGTCCTCGCCGGTGACGCCCTTGGCCGTGTCCGTCTCGCTCACGCTGCTTCCTCCCGCTGTCTGGTCGGTTCCCCTCATACTCCCTCCCCGCCCGCCGCGCCCCCAAGACCGGCCCCGGCCCGTCACACCCCGTTCACGCGCGGGCGGGCGGCGGGACGGGGTGTGATCGGCCACCCCCGAAAGCCTGGTAGTGTTTCCTGTGTCGCCGCGAGGGAGACCACGCACGACAGACACCTTGTCCGGGTGGCGGAATGGCAGACGCGCTAGCTTGAGGTGCTAGTGCCCTTTATCGGGCGTGGGGGTTCAAGTCCCCCCTCGGACACCAGTCGGGACCCCTGCTCAGCAGGGGTCTTTCGCATGTTCGGGGCCGTGGCGCAGGCGGCTCGGCGCGCAGTGGACCGGCCCTCACGTGCGGTGGCGGCCAAGGTGCCGCACATCGGGTGTTTTCCACCCCCCGGCGGCCTTTGTGGGCCATCTCTCCTCCGGGCGAAAGACCGCCAGGTCAACGGCTTCTGACCGACCCTCACCCCTCCCCCGAACGGCCCAGCCGAGTGGCCGCGAACAGGCCCGAATCGTAGCGTCGTACTAATATTTCCGGCTTGTTACGGAGCTGGACCCGGACAACCCCAGGCAGACCTGCGGGCCCGCCAGCGCCCCGGAGGCTTCCGGGATCGAGACGCGAGGACCCGATGGCAGCGATGCACGAGAGCAGTGCTCTCGGCCTGCTCGACGAAGAGATCCGCGAGCGGTTCGGTGACACGGCACGCTTTTCCGGTGGGCAGGCGGCTTCCCCACGCACGCTCGTGGACGTCTTCGACGCGTCCGTGCGCTCCTACCCGGACGAACTCGCCCTGGACGACGGCGCGGCACAGCTCACCTACCGTGCGCTGGCCGCCGAGGTGGAGCGGCTGCGGCGCCGGCTCGCCGCCGCCGGGGTCGGCCTCGGTGACCGGGTGGGCGTCCGCGTCCCGTCCGGGACCAACGACCTGTACGTCGCGATCCTCGCCGTGCTCGCCGCCGGTGCCGCCTACGTTCCCGTGGATGCCGAGGACCCGGACGAGCGGGCGGAGTTGGTGTTCGGGGAGGCCGAGGTGCGGGCCGTCGTCGGGGCCGGGCACGAGCTGACCGTCACCGGCCGCAGCGACGTCCCGGCCGCCCGGCCGGGCGTGGAGCAGGACGCGTGGATCATCTTCACCTCCGGCTCCACCGGCAAGCCCAAGGGCGTCGCCGTCACCCACCGCAGCGCCGCCGCGTTCGTGGACGCCGAGGCCGCGCTCTTCCTCACCGACGACCCCCTGGGGCCGGGCGACCGGGTGATGGCGGGACTGTCCGTGGCGTTCGACGCGTCCTGCGAGGAGATGTGGCTGGCGTGGCGTTACGGGGCCTGTCTGGTCCCGGTGCCCCGGTCACAGGTCCGCAGTGGCGCCGACCTCGGGCCCTGGCTGGTCGAGCAGGAGATCAGCGTGGTCTCCACGGTGCCGACGCTGGCGGCCCTGTGGGAGCCCGAGGCCCTGAGCGACGTACGCCTGCTGATCTTCGGTGGTGAGGCCTGCCCGCCCGAGCTGGTGCAACGGCTCGTGACCGAGGGGCGTGAGGTCTGGAACACGTACGGGCCCACCGAGGCGACCGTCGTGGCCTGCGCCTCGCTGATGTCGGGCGAGGAGCCGGTCCGGATCGGGCTGCCGCTGGACGGCTGGGAGCTGGCCGTCGTCGACGAGGCCGGGGAGCCGGTGCCGATGGGCGGCAGCGGACAGCTGGTGATCGGCGGGGTCGGGCTCGCCCGGTACCTGGACGCCGAGAAGGACGCGGAGAAGTACGCGCCGCTTGAGTCGCTGGGCTGGGAGCGGGCCTACCGCAGCGGTGACCTGGTCAAGGCCGATCCCGAGGGACTGGTGTTCCTCGGGCGGGCCGACGAGCAGATCAAGCTCGGCGGGCGGCGCATCGAACTCGGCGAGGTGGACGCCGCGCTGCAGGCACTGCCCGGCGTGGCCGGGGCCGCCGCCGCGGTGCGCACGGCCCGCAGCGGCAACCAGCTTCTCGTCGGTTACATCGTCACCCAGGAGGGCTGGGACCAGGCGGCGGCCGTCGAGCGGCTGCGCGCCGAGCTGCCCGCCGCGCTGGTGCCGTTGCTCGCCCCCGTCGAGGATCTGCCGACCCGCACGAGCGGCAAGGTCGACCGCAACGCACTCCCCTGGCCGCTGGAGGGCCTGGAGACCGGCGGTCCGGCCGAGCAGCTCTACGGCACCGAGGCCTGGCTCGCCGAGCAGTGGACGGAGGTCCTCGGCATCCCGGTGACCAGCGCCTCCGACGACTTCTTCGCGATCGGCGGCAGCAGCCTGGCCGCCGCCCAGCTCACCACCCGGCTGCGCACCCGTTACCCGAGCGCGGCCGTCCTCGACATCTACCAGCAGCCCACCCTGCGCAAGCTGGCCCGCCGCCTGGAGAAGTCGGCTCAGGACGACGGCGCCCGGCGCACCATCGCGCCGGTGCCGACGCGGGCCAAGGTGATCCAGCTGCTGCTGCTCGTGCCGCTGTTCACACTGCTGGGTCTGCGCTGGTCGGTGGCGCTGGCCGCGCTGGGGAACCTGCTGCCCGGATACTCCTGGCTGCCGACCGCGCCTTGGTGGCTGGTCGCGGCCGGCGCCGTCCTGCTGTTCAGCCCGCCGGGCCGGCTGGCGATCGCCGCGGGCGGGGCGCGGCTGCTGCTGCGCGGTGTGCGGCCCGGCCGGTACGCGCGCGGGGGCAGTGTGCACCTGCGGCTGTGGACCGCCGAGCGGCTGGTCGAGTTCA
Organism: Streptomyces sp. NPDC001544; assembly: GCF_042894285.1. NCBI lineage: Bacteria > Bacillati > Actinomycetota > Actinomycetes > Kitasatosporales > Streptomycetaceae > Streptomyces > Streptomyces sp. NPDC001544. The sequence goes on from NZ_JBIAVN010000006.1 coordinate 326,448, forward strand.
GCGGGGCGACCTCGCTGACCGGGTCGTGGCTGGAGCGGTACGCGCGGGCGCTGGGCGCCAAGGTCGGGCAGGACGTGGATCTGCACTCGCTGCCGCCGGTCACCGGCATGCTCAAGCTGGGCCGGGGCGCGGCGGTCGAGTCCGAGGTCGACCTGTCCGGGTACTGGCTGGACGGCGACCGTCTGGAGGTCGGCCCGGTCAAGGTCGGCGCGCACGCCGTCGTCGGCACCCGCAGCATGCTCTTCCCGGGTGCCCGGGTCGGCAAGCGGGCCGAGGTGGCGCCGGGTTCGGCGGTCACCGGGCAGATCCCGACCGGGCAGCGATGGTCCGGCGCGCCCGCGGTCAAGCTGGGCAGGGCCAAGCGGAACTGGCCGAAGGACCGGCCGCGGCGGGGTGCGTTCTGGCGGTTCATGTACGGCGTCTCCGGTGCCGGCCTGACCCTGTTGCCGGTGGTCGCGGGGGCGGCGGCGCTCGCCGTGGCCGGGGTGTTCGTGTCGCCCGGTGCCGGGCTCGGTGCGGCCCTGCGGGGCGCGGCGCTCGCGCTCGTTCCGGCCACGCTGGCCTTCGGGCTGGTGTACGCGCTGCTGGTCCTGGTCGCCGTACGGCTGCTGAGCCTGGGCCTGGCCGAGGGCACGCATGCGACGCACGGCCGGGTCGGCTGGCAGGCGTGGACCGTCACGCAGCTGATGGACCGGTCCCGGGAGACGCTGTTCCCGCTGTACGCCGGGCTGGTCACGCCGGTGTGGCTGCGGCTGCTGGGGATGCGGATCGGGCGGGGCGCCGAGGTGTCGACGGTGCTGGCGCTGCCCAGTCTGACCACGGTCGGCGAGGGCGCGTTCCTGGCGGACGACACGCTGACCGCGCCGTACGAGCTGGGCGGTGGCTGGCTGCGGATCGGGCGGGCCCAGATCGGGCGGCGGGCCTTCCTGGGGAACTCCGGGATGACCGCGCCGGGCCGGTCGGTGCCGGACGGCGGGCTGGTCGGGGTGCTGTCGGCGACCCCGAAGAAGGCGAAGAAGGGCAGTTCCTATCTGGGGCTGCCGCCGGTGAAGCTGCCGCGCAGTGCGAGCGACGGCGACCAGAGCCGTACGTACGATCCGCCGGCCCGGCTGCTGTGGGCGCGTGGTCTGGTGGAGGCCTGCCGGATCGTGCCGGTGCTGTGCTCGGCGGCGCTGGCCGTGCTCACGGTGGCGGCGCTGTGCCTGCTCGGCGCCTGGGCCCCGCTGCTGTCCGGGCTGGTGCTGCTCGCGGCGGGTGCGGCGGCCGGGCTCGTGTCGGTCGTCGCGAAGTGGCTGCTGGTGGGCCGGCACCGCAGCGGGGAGCACCCGCTGTGGAGCGGCTTCGTGTGGCGCAACGAGCTGGCGGACACCTTCGTGGAGGTGCTGGCCGTGCCGTGGCTGGCGGGTTCGGTGCCGGGTACGCCGCTGATGACGGCGTGGCTGCGCGGGCTCGGTGCGCGGATCGGGCGGGGTGTGTGGGTGGAGAGCTACTGGCTGCCCGAGAACGACCTGGTGACCCTGGAGGACGGGGCCACCGTGAACCGCGGCTGTGTGCTCCAGACGCACCTCTTCCACGACCGGATCTTGCGGACGGATACTGTGGTCCTCCGTGAGGGCGCGACGCTGGGCCCTGGCGGGATCGTGCTGCCCGGCAGCACGGTCGGGGCCCGGACGACGCTGGGTCCCGCGTCGCTCGTCATGGCCGCGGAGTCCGTTCCGGACGGCACCCGCTGGCTGGGCAATCCGATCGAGGCATGGCGTCCGTGAACGCGGGCCACTCGGAGCCCGACGCCGGCTTCGGCGCCCCGGAGGCGGACGGTGTTACGAGCGATGTTCCGGCACGGAGTGGCAGCGCGGCGCAGGGAGCGGACACAGCGGTGGCAGTGCAGCAGTCGGCGGGGCAGGACCCGTACTTCCCGGACAACGGTGACCCCCGGTACCGGGTGCACCGCTACGAACTGGTGCTGGACTACCGCCCGGTCCCGAACCGGCTGTCGGGCACGGCCCGTATCAACGCGATAGCGGGCCGTTCACCGCTCACCGAGTTCCAGCTGAACCTGGCCGGCTTCCGGGTGGGCCGGGTCCGGGTGGACGGCCGTCAGCCGCACTACACGCACCGTGGCGGCAGGCTGCGCGTGCGTCCCGCGAAGCCGGTCCGTGCCGGGGCGGCGTTCACGGTCGAGGTGCAGTGGTCGGGCAATCCCAAGCCGGTCACCAGCCCCTTCGGCGGGATCGGCTGGGAGGAGCTGGAGGACGGGGCGCTGGTGGCGAGCCAGCCGGTGGGGGCGCCGTCCTGGTATCCGTGCAACGACCGGCCCGCCGACAAGGCGTCGTACCAGATCTCCGTCACCACGCCGTCGGCGTACGCGGTGGTGGCGGGCGGGCGGCTGCTGACCCGTACGGCGAAGGCCTCGGCGACCACGTGGGTGTACGAGCAGTCCGCGCCGACGTCCAGCTATCTGGTCGGGCTGGCGATCGGCAAGTACCAGACGGTGCTGCTCGGCGACCCGGGTCCGGGGGGCGTGCCGCAGCACGGGCACATACCGGCGCACCTGCTGCCCCGCTTCTCCCGGGACTTCGCCCGCCAGCCGGCGATGATGGAGCTGTTCCAGGAGCTGTTCGGGCCGTACCCCTTCGACGAGTACGCCGTGGTGGTCACGGAGGAGGAGCTCGATGTGCCCGTGGAGGCACAGGGGTTGTCGCTGTTCGGCGCCAACCACGTGGACGGGGCGCGGGGTTCGGAGCGGCTGGTGGCGCACGAGCTGGCCCACCAGTGGTTCGGCAACAGCGTGTCCATCGCCGACTGGCGGCACATCTGGCTGAACGAGGGCTTCGCCAAGTACGCGGAGTGGCTGTGGTCGGAGCGTTCGGGTGGCCGCAGCGCGCAGCAACACGCCGCGTCCGCGCACCGGTCGCTGTCGTCGCTGCCGCAGGACCTGCGGCTGGCCGACCCGGGCCGCAAGCTGATGTTCGACGACCGGCTCTACGAGCGCGGCGGTCTCGCCGTGCACGCGGTGCGCTGCGCGCTGGGCGACGAGGCGTTCTTCCGGATGCTGCGCGAGTGGACGCGGCTGCACCGGGGCGGTGCCGCGTCGACGGCGGCCTTCACCGCACACGCCGCGCGCTTCGCGGAGGAGCCGCTGCACGACCTGTTCACCGCGTGGCTGCACGAGACACGGCTGCCGCCGCTGCCCCTGGGCGAGGCGCGGCGGACGGTCTAGCACAATGACGTCCATGACCTCGCGTTCCTGCCCGTGCGGGCTGTCCGAGCCGTACGAGAAGTGCTGTGGCCGATTCCTCCTCCAGTCTCGAACAGGCTCGACCGGGGGGACCCCCGTCGGTGCCGCCGCGGCGCCGACCGCGGAGGCGTTGATGCGGTCGCGGTACAGCGCGTTCGTGCGGGGTGACGCGGGCTATCTGCTGCGTACCTGGCATCCGCGGACTCGGCCCGCGCGGCTGGAGCTCGACCCGGGGACGAGGTGGACCGGGCTGGAGGTGCTCGGCACGAGTGGCGGGTCGGCTTTCCACTCCACCGGGACGGTGACCTTCCGGGCGTCCTACCGGGGCGGTTCCCTGCTGGAGCGGAGCCGGTTCGAGCGGGTGGACGGGGCGTGGGTGTATGTCGACGGGGAGTTTCCCGGCGAGTAGGGCCGTCAGGGCGCCAGGATGTCCAGTTCCTGCAGGGCGCCCGCGGTGATCTCCCTGGTCAGTTGCTCGGCGCGGGTCGCGTCGCCGGCGCGGACCGCCTCGGCGAGCTGGACGTGGAGGGTGACGGCGGCCGGGTCGGGGTCCTCGAACATGACCTCGTGGTGGGTGCGGCCGGTGAGGACCTCGGCGACGACGTCGCCGAGGCGGGCGAACATCTCGTTGCCGGAGGCGGTGAGGATCACCCGGTGGAAGGCGACGTCGTGGACCAGGTAGCCCTCCAGCCGCTGCCCGCGGGAGTTGGCGACCATGCCGAGGGCGCACTCGGTGAGTTCGGCGCACTGCTCGGCCGTGGCGTTCCGCGCGGCGAGGCCGGCGGCCACCGGTTCGACCGCGGAGCGCAGGACGGTCAGTGAGCGCAGTTGGTGGGGGCGGTCGGCGCCCGCCAGACGCCAGCGGATGACCTGTGGGTCGTAGACGTTCCACTCGTGCTTGGGGCGGACCGTCACGCCCACCCGGCGGCGGGACTCGACCAGGTGCATGGACTCCAGCACCCGCACCGCCTCGCGCATCACGGAGCGTGACACATCGAAGCGCTGTGCCAGCTCGTCCGTGCGCAGGACGCTGCCCGGCGGGTACTCGCCCGCGGTGATGGCGGGGCCGAGGGTGTCCAGTACGCGGCCGTGCAGCCCCCGGCCCGGTGTGCTCATGCACTCAGCGTACGGGGTGGATCACGCAGTCAAAAAGTCAGACTTATTTGTCACAGACCCTTGATTCGTCTTACCTAATCGGTTTCAGTGTCGGTCGACGCCGTTGGCGTCGGATGTCGATGAGGACAGCGAGGCAGAGATGCGCACCCCCCACGTCGTCGTGGTGATGGGCGTCGCCGGCACGGGCAAGACCACGATCGGTCCGCTGCTCGCCGCCCGGCTCGGCGTTCCGTACGCCGAGGGCGACGACTTCCACCCGGAGGCCAACATCGCCAAGATGGCGGCCGGCACCCCGCTCGACGACGCCGACAGGTGGCCGTGGCTCGACGCCATAGGCGCCTGGGCCGACGGGCGGGCCGGGCTCGGCGGGGTGGTCAGCTGCTCGGCGCTGAAGCGGTCCTACCGTGACCGGCTCAGGGCCGCCGCTCCCGGCGTGGTGTTCGTGCACCTGGCGGGCGACCGGTCGCTGATCGAGGACCGGATGGCGCACCGCCAGGGCCACTTCATGCCCACCGCGCTGCTCGACTCCCAGTTCGCCACCCTGGAACCGCTCCAGGCGGACGAGGCGGGCGTCGTCGTCGACGTCTCCGGCAGCCCGGAGGCCATCACCGATCGGGCCGTGAGGGCGCTCGAGGAGCTCCCCGGCCCTGCCGCCCGGTAGCCCGGCCCGATCCGGCCTGGCGGCAACCCGGCCTGCCGCCCGGCAACCCCCCACGCTCACCCTCTCCATCCCCCGTAACCGCATAGGACCCCCGTGACCAGACTCAGCGTCGAGATGCTGGCAGCGGACGCGCCCGCGCCGATCACCTCGGCCGGCCACGCCCAGCTCGGAATCGCCGTCCTGGTGGGCATCGCCGTCATCGTCCTGCTCATCACCCAGTTCAAGCTCCATGCCTTCCTCGCACTGACCATCGGGTCACTGGCGCTCGGGGCGGTCGCCGGCGCGCCGCTGGACAAGGCCATCACCAGTTTCACCACCGGTCTGGGCACCACGGTGGCCGGCGTCGGGGTGCTGATCGCCCTCGGCGCGATCCTCGGCAAGCTGCTCGCCGACTCCGGCGGCGCGGACCAGGTCGTCGACACGATCCTCGCCAGGGCCGGGGGCCGGGCGATGCCGTGGGCGATGGTGCTGATCGCCTCCGTGATCGGTCTGCCGCTGTTCTTCGAGGTCGGCATCGTGCTGCTGATCCCGGTGGTGCTGATGGTCGCCAAGCGCGGCAACCACTCGCTGATGCGGATCGGTATCCCGGCCCTGGCCGGCCTGTCCGTGATGCACGGGCTGGTGCCGCCGCACCCCGGACCGCTGGTGGCGATCGAAGCGGTGAAGGCCAACCTGGGGGTGACGCTGGCGCTGGGCATCCTCGTCGCCGTCCCCACGGTGATCATCGCCGGCCCGGTGTTCTCGAGGGTCGCGGCCCGCTGGGTCGACGTGCCGGTCCCGGACCGGATGGTCCCGCCGCGCGCGTCCGAGGAACTCGAGCGCCGCCCCGGCTTCGGCCCGACGCTGGCCACCGTGCTCCTGCCGGTCGTCCTGATGCTCCTCAAGGCGCTGGTCGACCTCGTCGTGGACGATCCGGCGAACACCACGCAGCGGGTCTTCGACGTCGTCGGCTCCCCGCTGATCGCCCTGCTCGCTGCCGTCGTCGTCGGCATGTTCACGCTTGGCCGGCCGGCCGGGTTCACCAAGGAACGAATATCGCAGACAGTCGACAAAAGCCTGATGCCCATCGCCGGCATCCTGCTGATCGTCGGCGCGGGCGGTGGCTTCAAGCAGACGCTGATCGACTGCGGCGTGGGCCAGATGATCCTGGACATGTCCAAGGACTGGTCGGTCCCAGCACTGCTCCTGGCCTGGCTGATCGCGGTGGCGATCCGGCTGGCGACCGGCTCGGCGACGGTGGCGACGGTCTCGGCGGCCGGTCTGGTCGCTCCGCTGGCGGCCGACATGTCGACCACGCACACCGCCCTGCTCGTCCTCGCCATCGGTGCCGGTTCGCTGTTTTTCAGCCATGTCAACGACGCCGGTTTCTGGCTGGTCAAGGAGTACTTCGGGCTCGGCGTCGGCCAGACGGTCAAGACCTGGTCGGTCATGGAGACGATCATCTCCGTGGTCGCCGGCGGGCTGATCCTGCTGCTGTCCCTCGTGATCTAGCGAGAGCCGACTGAGAGCCGGCGCGATCCGGGAGGCCTCGCGGCGGCCTCGGTACGGGTGGGTCAGGGGCGCCAGAGCGGATGCTCGCGCTCCGCCCACTGACGGCTCACCGTTCCGGTGCGCAGTCCCCGGCGGGCCTCGGGGTCGCCCAGCGCCATCCCGATGTGGCCGCCGAGGACGATGCCGATGGTCAGAGCCAGCCAGTCGTGCACGAAGGTGGCACTGGTACGCCACACCAGCGGGGTGAGGTGGGTGAACCACATCAGCAGGCCGGTGCCGAGCATCACCAGCGTCGCCCCGGCGATCCAGGCGGCGTAGATCTTCTGCCCGGCGTTGAACTTGCCCGCCGGGCGGGCCTCGGGCCGCCGGTCGCGGTGCAGGGCCGCGCGCAGCCAGACCCGGTCGTGCGGGCCGAAGCGGTTGAGGAAGCCGAGGTCGGTGCGGAAGGCGCGGGAGGCCAGGCCGAGCAGGACCGGTGCGGGCAGGGTGAGCCCGACCCACTCGTGGACGCGGACGACCAGCTCGCGGCGGCCGACGAGGACGGCCAGCGCGGGGATGTAGAGGCAGGCCGCGGTGAGGACGCACACGCCCATCAGCCCGGCCGTCGCCCGGTGCACCCAGCGCTCGGCCCGGCTGAAGCGGTGGAGCCGCGCGCTCGGCGGGGCGGGGGTCTCAGCTCGTAGGCTCATCGGTCCGTCCGTTCGAGCGGCCCACCCAGGCGTCCACGTCGTAGCCCGATTTCTCCCAGTAGCCCGGCTCGACGCGGTCGGTGACCGTGATGCCGGAGAGCCATTTGGCGGACTTGTAGAAATACATGGGCGCCACGTACAGACGGACCGGGCCGCCGTGGTCGTGGCCGATGTCCTTGTCCTGCATGCGCAGGGCGACCAGGACGTCGGGGCGGCGGGCCTGGGCCAGGGTGAGGCTCTCGGTGTACGCGCCGTCGAAGCAGGTGAACCGGATCGCCTTCGCGCCCTCGCGCACGCCCGCGGTGTCCAGCAGGTGGGCGAGGCGGACGCCCTCGAAGGGGGTGTCCGGGACGCGCCAGCCGGTGACGCACTGCACGTCCTTGACCAGCCGGGTCTGCGGCAGGGCGCGCAGGTCGGCCAGGGTGTAGGTGCCGGGGTGGTCGACGAGGCCGTCGACCTTGAGGCGGTAGTCCGCGGGGCCCTTGTGCGGGACGGAGGCGGTCACCGAGTAGTAGCGGAATCCGCCGCCGTTCGGCAGGAGTCCGGTCAGGCCCGTCGGGTCCTTGCCGGACACCGCGCCGAGCACGGACTCCATGCCGCGCTGCAGGGTGGGGGCGGCGAGCACGCCGAGAGCGCCCAGGCCGAGGGTGCCGAGGAAGACACGGCGGCCGACGGGGCGGCCCGGGTCCTCGGGTTGTTCGGGGTTCACGTACTCATTCGAGCACTGTCGGCGCCCGCGCGGCCAGTGATCGCGGATTCCCGTCAGGGTTCCGTAATCACTTCTCACCCACCTCTCAGAAGCCGAGCACCCGGACGCGGGCCGCGCGGAACGCGGTGTCCGGGTCGCGGTCCGGGTAGCACCAGGGCGCTCGGGTGGCGTGCCGGCCGATCCGCCGGAACAGGGCCGCGGCCTCGGCGGTGCGGCTCTGGCAGACCATGGCGTGCGCGAGGAAGTTCAGGTCGACGTGCCGGCGGGGGTGATCGTCGTGCTCCCACTCCAGCCACCAGTCGAACGCGGCCCGCGTCGCCCGCAGGGCCGGCCCGCTCGTCCAGTGGTGGCCGGCGGCCGGGCCGGCGGGCTGCCGGGCGGCCGCGGCCAGTACGCGGTGGCGCTCGGCGCGGGCGACGACGGGCAGGAGGGCGAGCGGGGAGTCGGCGGGTGCCAGGGCGGCGGCCCGGTCGGCGAAGTCGTACACCTCGTGTGTGTCGTGCAGCGGGTCGGGGCCGCGGTCGGTGCCGCGCTCGGCGAGCCGGGCGACCATCAGGTGGTGGGCGTGGTGGTGCTCGGGGTGCCGGTCGCGCACCTCGTCGAAGACCCGGGCCACCGCCGCGTCGCTGCCGACGGACCGCTCCAGTGAGAGCAGCCCGAGCCACGGTGTGGGGTCGTCGGGAGCCAGGGCCGCCGCGGCACGGCAGGCCGCACGGGCCGGGCCGGACGACTCCTTGCCGCGCAGGGCCCGTTGGACGAGGGCCAGGGCGAGCAGCGTGGCGGCGTCGGCGGAACGGGGTTCGGCGGTCAGCCAGTCGCGGGCCCAGGCGGCGCCGTAGGGGTCCTCGGCGAGAACGGTGAGCCGGTGGCCCCGGCGGTCCCAGTCGTCCCCGGTGCGCAGCAGCAGCGCGCGGGCGGCCTGGCGGCGGCCCTGCGCCAGGGCGGCGCGGGCGGCGGCCAGTTCGGTGTCGTCGTGGGCGGGATCGAAGGCGAGGGCGGTGACCGGGGCCGGTGCGCGCTCCGGTGCGGTGTCCTGCCTGTCGCCGGGTCGCGCTCCGGCGGGCCCGCGGTGCAGGACGGCGGTGTGGGTGGTGCCCCGGCGCGTGCGGGCACGGCCTGGGGGCGACGGGAGCGGGGACAGCGGGGGCCTTCCTCGGGGGCGTGGCTCTTCGCCGGCGGACGGGCGGGGTGCGGGCGGCCAAATGCGGGCCGCCATCGACCGATCACTCACAGCAAACCCCCAGCCAGTGGTTTCCGTCAAGCGACGGCGAGCTGTTACTCACTTCAACAACCTTTTCTCAAGCGGAAGTTGTGAGCCGCTCGAGGTCCGGCAACCGCTTGCGGGCAGCGTGGCGCAGGTCGTCGCTGTGGCGTGCGCCATGGCGGGACCGATCCGGTCAACGGACCATGGCGGTACGGTCCCGTCGTCGCCCCACTCCGGCCCGGCCACCGGGACCGAGTCAACTGCCCGGTTCCGGGTACTCCCAGGGCAACGTCGGCCCGGGAGCGCTACAGTCGGCGACTACGCACTCCGTGGCCCGGCCGGATTGATCGAGGTACGCAGCGTGTCGGTTCTGGTTCTGATTCTCGCGGTGAGCGCGGCCTGTTGCCTGGGCTTCGGGTTCGTGCTCCAGCAGGACGCCGCCCAGAAGGCACCGCTCAGCGACTTCCTGTCGTTCCGGCTGCTGCTCGACCTGATGAGAGTGCCGACCTGGCTGGGCGGCATAGGGCTGATGGTGGCGGGCATGGTCCTCGGCGCGATCGCCCTGGGCCGGGGTGAGATCTCCCTGGTGGAGCCGCTGCTCGCCACCAACCTCCTGTTCGCCCTCGCCCTGTCCCGGCACCGGACCAGACAGGTGCTGGGTCATCAGGGCTGGGCGGGCCTCGGGTTGCTCGCGGGGGGCGTCACCGCGTTCATCGTCGCCGGTCAGCCGCGCGGCGGGACCGCGGTCGCCGACCCGTTCCGGCACTGGCTGATCATCGGCGTCATGGTCGGTGTCGCCCTCCTGCTGACGACGTACGCCAAACGCTCACGACTGAGCTGGGGCCCGGTCCTGCTGGCTTGCGCGGCCGGGCTTCTGTACGGCGTGCAGGACGCGCTGACCCGGGTGAGCGGGGAGCGCTTCTCCTCGGGCGGTTTCGCCGAGCTGTTCACCGGCTGGCAGCCGTACGGGGTGCTGGTGCTCGGTGTGACCGGGTTGCTGCTGGTGCAGAGCGCGTTCGAGACCGCTCCGCTGCGCATGTCGCTGCCCGCGCTCACCGCGACCCAGCCGCTGGCCGGGATCCTGTGCGGGGTGGGCTTCCTCGGGGACCGGCTGCGCACCGACACGGGGGCGCTGGCCTGGGAGGCTGCGGGGCTCGCGGCGATCGTGGTGGGGATCCTGCTGCTGGGGCTGCATCCGGCGATGCCGCGCGGCACGGCGGAGCAGGAGCCGGCGCGGGATCTGCAGCGGCACTGACCCGGCCCGGCCGCCCATCGGTGCCGCCCTGCTTTCATGGGGTTCATGAGCGCTGACGAGATCCTCGACATCGTCGACGAGAACGACCGGGTCATCGGGCAGTACCCGCGCGGGGAGGTGTACGCGCGCGGGCTGCGCCACCGCTGCGTGTTCGTCCAGGCCCGGGACCGCGACGGCCGGCTCTTCGTCCACCGGAGGCCCCCGACCAAGCTGGTGTTCCCGTCCCTGTACGACATGTTCGTCGGGGGTGTCGTCGGGGCGGGCGAGTCCTACGACGACGCGGCGCTGCGGGAGGCGGAGGAGGAACTGGGGGTCGGCGGGCTGCCCCGGCCGTCGTTCCTGTTCAAGTTCCTCTACGACGACGGGGCCGGGCGGAGTTGGTGGTCGGCGGTGTACGAGGTCCGCTGCGAGGCTCCGGTCCGGCCGCAGGTGGAGGAGGTGGCCTGGCACGACTTCCTGCCCGAGGCGGAGGTGGAGCGGCGGCTCGGTCAGTGGGAGTGGGTGCCGGACGGGCTGGCCGCGTACGAGCGGCTGAGGGCGTTCCGGTCGGCCCGGTGACACCCGGGTAGGGTCGTCGGCGTGATCGAGTTCGTACGGAACGTCCGGTTGTGGTTCGCGCCGGAGCAGGTGCGGGAGGAGGGCAGTACCCCCGACTACCGGTTCTCGCTGGCGAACGAGCGGACCTTCCTGGCCTGGCTGCGCACGGCGCTGGCGTTGATCGGCGGGGGCTTCGCGGTGGACCAGTTCCTGCCCGACCTGCGCTGGGGCTGGCGCGTCGGGCTGGCGCTGGGGCTGCTGGGTGCGGGGGTGCTGTGCTCGCTGAGGGCGGTGAACCACTGGGTGCGCTGCGAGCGGGCCATGCGCCGGGGCGAGGACCTGCCGGCCTCCCGGTTCCCGGCGGTGCTGAGCCTGGTCGTCGCGGTGGTGGCCGTCGCCATGGTCCTGGTCGTGCTGGCCGGGTGGGCGGGGTGACGGCCGGGCGGGACCCCGGGCTGCAGCCGGAGCGGACCCGGCTCGCCTGGCGGCGCACCACGCTGTCGTACGCCGTGGCCTCCGTGCTGGCGCTGAGGGCCGCGCTGCACGGCGGGGCGACGGCCGGCGGGCTCCTCGCGTGTGCCCTGTGCGGCGCGCTCTGGGTGGGCTTCCTGCTGGTCGCGCACCGCCGTATCCGCGCGCTCGCGACCACGGGCGGCCGCACCGTCGCACTCGCCCCGCGCCACGCCGTGGCGGCGGCGCTGTGCACGGTGGCGACGGCGGTGTGCGCCGTCGCACTCGTCGTCTAGGTTTTCATCCGCCCGAGCCGGCTTCGGGTTCCTCGGACCAGTCGACGGTCACCACGATCTTGCCCCGGGTCCTGCCCTCCTGGTTCAGCCGGTGCGCGTCCGCCGCCCGCTCCAGCGGGAAGGTCTCGGACACGTGCACCGACACCACGCCCTGCTCGGCGAGTTCGGACAGCCGGCCCAGGTCCTCCGCGTCGGGGCGTACGAAGCAGTAACGGCCGCCGTAGCCCACCACGTCCGGGTCCGCGATCGACGCCATGCGACCCTCGGGGGCAAGCAGGTTCGCCGAGGTTTTCAGGGTGTCGCCGCCGATGGTGTCGAACACCGCGTCCACGCCCTGCGGGGCGAGGGCCCGTACCCGTTCGGCGAGGCCGTCGCCGTACGTGACCGGTTCGCCGCCCAGTTCGCGTACGTAGTCGTGGTTGTGCTCGCTCGCCGTGCCGATGACCCGGGCGCCGAAGTGGGTGGCGAGCTGGACGGCGATCGAGCCGACGCCGCCGGCGGCCGCGTGCACCAGGACGGTCTCGCCCTGCTTGACCTCCAGCGCCTTGACGATCACCTGGTAGGCGGTGAGCCCGGCCAGCGGCAGTCCGGCCGCCTCCTCGTAGGTGAGGTTGCGCGGCTTGCGGGCCAGGGTGCGCACGGGGGCGGCGACGTACTCGGCGAAGGTGCCCCGGGAGAGGAAGTCCTCACGGACGTAGCCGATGACCTCGTCGCCTACGGAGAACTCGGTGACCGAGGCCCCGGGCTGCACGACCACCCCGGAGACGTCCCAGCCGGGGACGACGGGGAAGACGGTGTCCAGGAGGGAGTCCAGGTAGCCCTCGCGGCACTTCCAGTCGACCGGGTTGACGGCCGCCGCGCGCACCTTCACCAGCACCGAGTCGGGGCCGACCTTGGGATCGCGCACCTCGCCGTACTCGAGTACCTCGGGTCCGCCGTAGCGGCTGTAGTGGATGCCCTTCATGTCACAGACCCTCCGCGCTACTCGTACGCCACGCAAGCGGGATGCCCCGATACGGGGTGTTCGCGTGGCAGCTGTGCGTCGTCACGGTCACCCCGTACCCCGGAAGGTGTGCGGCATGACGACTCCTCGGAGGTGGTCGGCCTATCGTGGCACCGGTCACGTTCGGCCCGGCCACTGGACGGCATACCGACCGGTCGGCATCATGAGTTCCATCCAGTTCGTCCGCCCGTAGGAGCGATGCATGAGCCCCGACCACCCGCCAGGACTCGATCTCGACCGGCTGCGCGGCCTCCTCGACCGTGAGCGGCCCGGCCTGGTGACCGGACCCCTGACCGGCCGGCTGATCGAGGGCGGACGGTCGAACCTCACCTACGCGGTCTCCGACGGCACCGCCAAGTGGGTGGTCCGCCGGCCCCCGCTGGGCCATGTACTGGCCACCGCGCACGACATGAAGCGCGAGCACCGCGTGATCAGCGCCCTGCACCCGACGGACGTACCGGTGCCGCGCCCGGTGCTGCTGTGCGAGGACGAGCAGGTGCTCGGGGCGCCGTTCTACGTGATGGAGTTCGTCGAGGGCACCCCGTACCGCACCGCCGACCAGCTCGCCCCGCTGGGCGAGGAGCGCACCCGCGACGCGGTGCTGTCCCTGGTGGACACGCTGGTCGGGCTGCACGCCGTGGACCCCGCCGAGGTGGGCCTGGCCGACTTCGGCCGCCCGGAGGGCTTCCTGGACCGGCAGCTGCGCCGCTGGGGCAAGCAGCTGGACGCCTCCCGCAACCGTGAACTGGCCGGCATCGACGAGCTGCACGCCTCCCTCGGGCGGCAGCTCCCCACCTCCCCCGCGCCCGCCGTCGTGCACGGCGACTACCGCCTCGACAACGTGCTGATCGGGCCGGACGACCGGATCAGGGCGATCCTCGACTGGGAGATGTCCACCCTCGGCGACCCGCTGACCGACCTGGGCCTGCTGGTGATGTACAGCCGGCCGCTGGGCATGCCCGACTCGCCGGTCTCCACCACGGCCGAGGCCCCCGGGCACCCCTCCCCCGCCGAGCTGATCGAACGGTACGCCGTGCGTTCGGGCCGGGACGTCTCGGCCGTCTCCTGGTACACGGCGTTCGCCTGGTTCAAGCTGGCCGTGATCCTGGAGGGCATCCACTACCGGTACACGCTGGGCCAGACGGTCGGGCACGGCTTCGACCGCATCGGCGAGCTCGTCCCCGTCTTCATCGACCACGGACTGACCACTCTTCAGGAAGGCTGACGGCCATGGACTTCGCGTTCGACGCGCGCACGGAGGAACTGCGCGCCAAGCTCCTCGCCTTCATGGACGAGTACGTCTACCCGGCCGAGCCGGTCGCGGAGGAGCAGCGGGCCGCGCTGGCCTCGCCATGGGACACCCCGGCCGTCGTCGAGGAGCTCAAGGCCGAGGCGCGCAGGCAGGGTCTGTGGAACCTCTTCCTGCCCGACGCCGAGTACGGAGCGGGGCTGACGAACCTCCAGTACGCGCCGCTCGCCGAGATCACCGGCCGCTCCCCGCAGCTCGCGCCCACCGTGCTGAACTGCGCCGCGCCCGACACGGGCAACATGGAGGTGCTCACGCAGTTCGGCGACGAGCAGCAGAAGAAGCAGTGGCTGGAGCCGCTGCTGGCGGGTGAGATCCGCTCGGCGTTCGCGATGACCGAGCCGGAGGTGGCCTCCTCGGACGCCACGAACATCACCACGCACATCGAGCGAGCCTCCGACGGTACGGACGAGTACGTCATCACCGGCCGCAAGTGGTACATCTCCGGGGCGATGAACCCGGACTGCAGGATCTTCATCGTGATGGGCAAGACCGACCCGGACGGGCCGGACATCCGCCGCCAGCAGTCCATGGTGCTGGTCCCCCGGGACACCCCGGGTGTCACGGTCAAGCGGGCCATGCGGGTGTTCGGGTACGAGGACCACTACCACGGCGGCCACGCCGAGGTGATCTTCGACCACGCGCGCGTGCCGGTGTCGAACCTGATCGGTGAGGAGGGCGGCGGCTTCGCCATCGCCCAGGCCCGGCTCGGTCCCGGCCGCATCCACCACTGCATGCGGCTGATCGGCATGGCCGAGCGGGCGATCGAGCTGATGTGCCGGCGGGCCGTCTCCCGCACCGCCTTCGGCAAGGCGCTGGCCCAGCAGGGCGTGGTCCACAACTGGATCGCGGACGCCCGGGTGACGGTCGAGCAGCTGAGGCTGCTGGTGCTGAAGACCGCCTGGCTGATGGACACGGTCGGCAACCGGGGCGCCCACACGGAGATCCAGGCCATCAAGATCGCCACGCCGCGGGCGGTCGTCGACATCATCGACCGCGCGATCCAGCTGCACGGCGCGGGCGGTGTGAGCCAGGACTTCCCGCTGGCCGAGCTGTACGCGGGGGCCCGCACCCTGATGATCGCGGACGGCCCGGACGAGGTCCACCAGCGGTCGCTGGCACGGCGGGAGCTGAAGAAGTACCTGTGAGGCACGGGTGAGGGGCGGTCGCCGTGGGCGGCCGCCCCTCACCTCTGCCCTGCCGCGGTCAGGGCCGCAACGCCCGCAGCAGCAGGTCCGCGAGGTGGTCGGCGACCTGCTGCGGGGTGAGCGGGCCGTCGGGGCGGTACCAGGTGGACAGGTGGTGGACGGAGCCGAAGTGGTAGTCCACCACGAGGTCGGCCGGGGTCGCGGTGGAGAAGACGCCCTCGCGCTGGCCCTCCTCGATCAGCGCACGGAAGCGTTCGTGGTAGCGCCGCCGCTCGGCGCGCACCTGCTTGTTCTTCTCCGGGCTCAGGTGGTGCATGGAGCGGAAGAAGATCATCGCGTCGTCGAGGTTCTCGATGGTGGTGACCACGACGTCGGCCGCGGCGCCCCGCAGCCGTTTCTCGATCGGCTCGTCGGCGTTCGCGAAGGCGTCCAGGCGCTCCTGCTGGAGGCGCAGCACCCGCGAGTACACCTCGTGCAGAAGGTCGTCCTTGGAGCCGAAGTAGTGGTACAGCGCCCCCTTGGTGACGCCTGCGGCTTCCACGATCTCCTGCACGGAGGTGCGGTCGTAGCCCTGCTCGGCGAAGAGCCGGGTGGCGGCGGCGAGCAACCGCTGCGGGACGGGGGTTCCGTCTCCGTCCGTCGTCCTGGGCACTGCCGCCACCTGCCTTTCTGTAGTTCTACTGACTGTCGTGCGCCCGGGAGCGCAGTTCCCGACGGAGGATCTTCCCACTTGCCGTCTTGGGCAGGTCGGGCAGGATCTCCACCTGACGCGGGTATTTGTAGGCCGCCAGTCTCTCCTTGCAGTAGGCGGCCAGTGCGTCGGGGTCCGTCTCCGCGCCGGGACGGAGGCTGATGTACGCCTTGACGGTTTCGCCACGATAGCCGTCGGGAACCCCGACGACGGCCGCCTCCCGCACTCCGGGATGGGTGTAGAGGACGTCCTCGACCTCGCGTGGCCACACCTTGAAACCGGACGCGTTGATCATGTCCTTCTTGCGGTCGACGACGTAGAGCCAGCCCTGCTCGTCCATGAAGCCGATGTCGCCGGTGCGCAGTTCGCCGCCGGGGAAGGTCTCGGCGGTGGCGTCGGGCCGCCGCCAGTATCCGGGCACGACCTGCGGTCCGCGGACCACGATCTCGCCCTGCTCGCCGAAGGGCACCTCCGCGCCCTGGTCGTCGACGATCCGTACGACCGTGTCGGGGCCGGGCACACCCACGGCCAGGGTCCCGGAGACCGGGTCGACGGGTGCCTCCCGGCCGGGCGGCACGCTGGCGCAGGGCGCGGTGCACTCGGTCAGCCCGTAGCCGTTGCGGATGTACGGCCCGAAGCCCGCCCGGAACTTCTCCACCAGCGCGGGCGGCAGGGGCGCGCCGCCCGAGGAGATGACCCGGAAGGAGGAGAAGTGGTCCGGGGTGGCGGCCGGGTGGGCGGCCAGCGCCATGAAGGCGGTGGAGGGGCCCACGGTGTAGTGCGGCCGGTGCTCGGCGAACGCGTCCAGGACGGCCCCGGGCTCGAAGCGGTAGGCCAGCACCAGCGTGCCCGCGCTGTTCAGGCAGGCGCCGAGCTGGCAGACCATGCCGGTGATGTGGAACAGGGGTGCCATCGCGAAGTATGTCGGCGCCTCGGGCAGGCCGAGACCGGTGCTCTGCCGCTCGGCGTTGTACATGATGTTGCCGTGCGTGTTGGTGGCCCCCTTCGGGGTGCCGCTGGTGCCCGAGGTGTAGCTGATCAGGGCGATGTCACCGGGGGCCGGGTCGCGGTCCTCGGGTGCCCTGTGGCCCTGCCGCGCCGCGGCCACCAGGTCGTCGGCGTCCGGGGCCTGGGGCAACCGCTCGAAGGTGAGCACGCGCGCGTCGTCCCGGGTCTGGAAGTCCAGCTCGCAGGCGGTGAGCACGATCCGTACGGTCGAGTCGGCGGCCGTGGCGCGCAGGTACGACTCCCAGGCCCGGTCGGCGCAGACCAGCGCGGTCACCTCGGCGTCCCGCAGGACGTGGGACACCTCGCCCGCCTTGTACATCGGGTTGACGGGGACGACGGTCGCGCCGGCCTTCCAGGCGCCGAGCACGGCGAGCACGAAGTGCGGGGAGTTCTGGAGCAGGACGGCCACCCGGTCACCGCGCCCGAGGCCGCGGGCGGCGAGGTGACCGGCGACGGAGTCACTGAGCTCGTCCACCTCACGGTAGGTCAGCCGGGCGTCGAAGTAGGCGAGGAAGGTGCGGTCCGGGGTCCCGGCGACCGCGCGGCGCAGGGCGTGCACGAGGGAGTCGGCCGGTTCGACCGGGGCGCGCTGGGCCTCGTCGAGAAGGGCCAGCCAGGGCTTGGCGGCGTAACGGGACCCGGTCATCGGACCTCCTCCCACTTGCGCTGGAGGTGGTTCATTCCGCCGAGCCAGCGGTCGGGGTCGGTGGCCCGCGCACGGTAGTACTCGGCGACCTCGGGGTGCGGCAGGATCAGGAAACGGTCCTCCTCGATGCCCCGGAACAGGGCGTCCGCGACGTCCTCCGGCTCGATCGCGGTGGACTGCAGGACGATGTCGCCGGCACTGCCGGTCGCGGCGAGCATGTCGGTGCGGACGCCCTGCGGACAGATCGCGTGGACCTTCAGGCCCCGGTGCCGGTAGGTCAGCGACAGCCACTCGGCGAAGGCGTACGCGCCGTGCTTGGTGACGGCGTAGGGGGCCGCGCCGATCATGGTGAGCAGGCCGGCGGCCGAGACGGTGGACACGAAACGGCCGCTGCCGCGCTCCAGCCAGTCCGGGAGCAGCGTGTGGGCCGCGCGGACGTGGGCCATGACGTTGACGTCCCAGGAGGCCGCCCAGGCCGTCTCGTCGAGGGGTCCGGAAGCCTCGCCGCCCTCGAAGGCGACGCCCGCGTTGGCGCAGTACACGTCGACCGTGCCGCCGAGCGCCTCCTTGGCCTCGGTGACGACGGCGGAGGCGTCGCCCGGCACCGGGATCCCGCCGATCTCCGCGGCGACGGCCTTGGCCCGCTCCGGGTCCAGGTCGTTGACCACGACCCGGGCGCCCTCGGCGGCGAACCTGCGGGCCAGCGCGGCCCCGATGCCACCACCCGCTCCGGTGACGACCACTCCCGCATCCTGCACGGCTTCCACCATCGGTCTCCTTCGACACGACGCGAATCGGCTCTGCCGCGCCAGACTAACCAGTCGGTATGTGTAAAAGGAAGGCCGGTCCGGTCACACTCGGCATGCGCCTTCCCCCTGCACGGAGGTCACCCATGCGCCTGGCCAGACGGAGCCTTCTCGCATCCGCCACGATGGCAGCGGTACCCGCGGCACCCGTCACGACCGTACCCCGCAAACCGGTACGAACCGGATTCGAGCGTCTCTCGGCCGACGGCTACGCCCTCCTTTCCGGCCAGAAGGCCGGCATCGTCACCAACCCGACCGGCATCACCCGGGACACCCGCCACATCGTCGACGTCATGCACGCCGACCCGCGCGTCAGGCTGACGGCGGTCTTCGGCCCCGAGCACGGCTTCCGGGGCACCGCGCAGGCGGGTGGCTCCGAGGGCCGCTACGACGACCCGGCGACCGGACTGCCGGTCTACGACACCTACCTCAAGAGCGGGCAGCCGCTCGCCGACGTCTTCACCGCGTCCGGCGTGGACACCGTCGTCTTCGACATCCAGGACGTGGGGGCTCGCTTCTACACCTACATCTGGACCCTGTACGACTGCATGGAGGCCGCCGCCCTCGCGGGCAAACGGTTCGTGGTGCTGGACCGGCCGAACCCGGTGACCGGGCGGTCGGCGCTGGGGCCGGTGCTGCACCGGGAGTTCGCCAGTTTCGTGGGCCGGCAGCCGATCGCACAGGCGCACGGGATGACGGTGGCCGAGCTCGCGCGGCTGTTCGACGCGGAGTTCCTGGGCGGCCGGGTCGACCTGGAGACCGTACCCATGACGGGCTGGCGGCGGTCGGAGTTCCACGACGCCACCGGACTGCCCTGGGTGCCGCCGAGCCCGAACATGCCGACGCCGGACACGGCGCTGGTCTACTCGGGAACCTGCCTGTTCGAGGGGACGAACCTGTCGGAGGGGCGCGGCACGACCCGGCCCTTCGAACTGCTGGGCGCGGAGGGCGTCGACGGACGGTGGGCGGCCGCGGCGAACGAACTGGGGCTGCCGGGCGTGCGCTTCAGGGAGGCGTACTTCGCTCCGACGTTCTCCAAGTTCCAGGGCAGGACCGTCGGGGGCGTGCAGATCCACGTCCACGACCGGGCCGCGTACGACCCGGTGCGTACCGGGATCGCGCTCCTGGTGACCGCGAAGCGGGTCTGGAGTGGCTTCGGCTGGCGGTCCGACAACTGGATCGACAGGCTGACGGGCTCCGCGCGGGTGCGCACGATGATCGACGCGGGCGCGGGCACGGACGAGGTGGCCGGCGCCTGGCAGGAGGAGCTGACCGCGTTCCGGCGGGTGCGCGAGGAATACCTCTGCTACAACTGAGCCGCCGGGTATGGCCAATTCTGTCCTCCGGTAGGACGATGCGCCCACATCGCACCACTTCGGGGGACGAGGGGGCCTGCCATGGCGGATCCTGGGACGACCGTGACTCCCTACTGGGAGCTGACCTTCGACGCCGACGGGGATGTGGACGGCCCCGAACGGGACCGGCTGCTCGCGGAGGCCGGGAGCCACGGCGTCCGCGACCTGATCGTCTTCTCGCACGGCTGGAACAACGACCGTTCGGGCGCGACCGCGCTCTACCACCGCTTCTTCGCACCGATCCCGCGGCTCGCCCCGAAGGCCCGGATCGGGTACGTGGGCGTGGTGTGGCCCTCGATGCGGTTCTCGGACGAGCCGATCCCCGACTTCCCCAAGTCCGTGGCGGCCACCGAGGCCGAGGCGGCACCGCGCCCGGCCCTCGACAAGGACACCCGGCAGGCACTGCTGCGCACCTTCCCCGACCGGACCACGGTGATCGACCGGATCGCCGCGCTGCTGGACCGGCAGCCCCCCGGGGAGGCCGCGCTGGAGGAGTTCGGGCGGCTGGTGCGGCTCCTGGTCGAGGTGGCCCCGGACTGCCCGCAGTCGCGGTGCGCGACGGACACGGCGGCGGACGGCGAACCCGGCATGCTCTGCGGGGACACGGCGGCGGCGTGCGAGGAGTTCGCGCAGGCGCTGGCGGGGCTCGACTCCCCGGGCGGGACGGAGGGGTTCTCGCTGCCCAATCCGTGGGACGGCGCGCGGGAACTGCTGCGCCAGGCGACGTACTACGCGATGAAGCGACGGGCCGGGACCGTCGGGGAGCACGGGCTGGGTCCGGTGATCGGGCGGCTGGCCGGTGCGGCGCCCGGGGTGCGGGTGCACCTGGTGGGGCACAGTTTCGGCGGCCGTCTGGTGTCCTTCGCACTGCGCGGGCTGCCCGACGGGGTGAGCGCGGTGAAGTCCGTGACACTGCTCCAGGGAGCCTTCTCGCACTACGCCTTCGCGGTCGAACTGCCGCACGACCCGCAGGCCGGCGGGGCGCTGCGGAACCTGCAGGGGCGCATCGACGGACCGCTGGTGTGCTGCTACTCCCACTACGACGGGGCGCTCGGCACCTTCTACCCGCTGGCCTCGCGCATGGCGGACGACGCGCAATCGGTGGCGTGCTTCGACATCGGGCGGGTGCTCGGCCCCAAGTGGGGTGCGATGGGGCATGACGGCGTGCAGGCGGTGCCGGGAACACGGGCGCTGACCCTGGCCGAGGCGCTGGCCGGGCCGCTGCCCGGCTCGGGGTGCGTGAACGTCGACGCGGCGGCGGTGGTGTGCCGCGGCGGGCCGCCGGCCGGCGCGCACAGCGACATCGTGCACCCGGAGCTGGCCCGGGTGGTGCTGGCGGCGGGGCGCATCGCCTGACCCCGCCGCCGGCACTCCGGCGTCACCGGTGGGAGGTGTACTCCACGACCTGCTGGAAGGTCGGGCGGTTCTGCCAGCTGATCTTGCCGTGCTTGATGCCGCCCAGGGTGCGCTGGACGATGGAGTCGGCACACCACTGGTCGCCCGCCGAGCACTGGTCGTCGCCGGGGTAGACCTGGGCCGCGGTCTTGCCTGCCGCCTCCTTCAGGGTGCTGATCAGGATGTCCCGGCAGGACCCGAGGTCGCCGCCGCCGCAGTACTTCTGCGCGAGGCCGCCCTGCACGGACTCACCGAGCACCGCCCGGATGTCCTTGTCGACATAGCTCCACCAGCCGTACTGGAAGGAGCTTCCGGCGTGCGAGCCGGTCGGGCCGTGTCCGGCGGACGGGGCCTCGTCGACGGGCAGGTTGTTGCCGAACGCGGTGTACAGGTCGCTGCCGAAGCCGGGTTCGAACTCCGCCTTCGCCAGCAGCGGCCACCAGGCGTCCAGGATCCGGATCGCGTCGGCGTTGGCGTAGGTCTTCGACCCCGCCGAGGTCTCGGTGCGCTTGGCGCCCGCGGTCATCCAGGCCTGGAGCTTGCCGACGGCCGCCGCGGCCGTGGAGTCCGTGACCGTGCTGCTGTTGATGACCTTGAGCAGCTTCGGCAGCACGTCCTCGGCCCGCAGGTCGGCGAGTGCGGCGTCCGCCATCGCCTTCACCAGCGCGCTGCGGGTCACCCCGCCGGCCGCGACCAGCTTCTTCACCCGGTCCTCGAGCAGGTTGCCGCGGTGTACGGACCCTTCACCCCAGGGGGCGGCGGCGTAGTCCTTGGCCTGCTTGTTGTTCCAGGAGACGTAGTAGTCCTGGTCGATCGAGTTGGGGTGGGCGGAAGCCGGGGTGTAGGAGGCCGTGTTGGTCGTCGGGTCCCAGTTCTTCCACTCGTACGCCGCCTGTCCCCACACCGGGAACTCGGCGTCGACGCCGCTCGCCCGCACCGGGTTGTCGCCGCTGTTGTAGTACGCGGTGTGCTGGGAGTCGGCGTAGAACCAGTTGAAGGTGTAGTTGATGTGCTGGGCCGCGCTCTGGAAGTCCGCCGGGCCCTTGACGAAGTCGGGGTCGTTCAGCATCTGGAAGCCGATGATCGAGTCGGCCTCGTGCAGGTAGGAGGAGCGCAGGGTGGTGTAGGCGACCTTCTTTCCGCCGACCGTGGCCCGGTACTGCACCGGCCCGTACTTGGTGCGCCACACCCGCATCGTGTAGGAGCCCGCCGCGGTGCCGTCGGCGGTCGTCGGCTTCCAGGCGTTCGCCTGCTCCACCTTGTCCATGGCCGTGCAGGTGCCGTGGTACAGGTAGTGGTAGTCGTCCTGGCAGAGCTCGACCGCGTAGGTGTCGATGATGTCCTGGCCGGAGGTCGTCGCGCTCCAGGAGTAGTCCTGGCCGCGGCCGAGCTCGACGTACATGCTCAAGCCCGCGAAGGAGGCGCCGCGGGCGCTGATGCCCGGGCCCTGGATCTCCTGGAGCATGAGGAGCTGCGGGGCGAAGTAGCCGGTCTGCGGGCCGAACACGGCGATGGGGTGGCCGCTCTTGGTGTACTTGCCGCTGACCACCAGGGCGTTGGACATGCCGCGCTTGGCGGAGCTCAGCGTCGTCTTCGCCGCCGTGGCCGAGGCGCTGGTGGCGCTGGAGGTGGCCGCGCTGCCGGTCCGGTCGTAGACCAGCGGTTCCTGGGTCACCGAGCCGGCGTCGGGCAGGGCCTCGCCCTGGGCGTCGTCCGGCTTGGCCGCGTACGGGAAGCTCTCGCCGTTGTGGACGGTGAGGACGGCCTCGGGGTCGTTGCGCTCACGGAACGACTCCCAGACCTTGGTGCCCTCCGCCACGCCGTACTTGGACTGGGCGGCGATCAGGGACAGGGCGTTGTCGACCTCGCCGCCGCCGCCCGATCCGAACAGCGAGCCGACGACCGAGGCCAGCGCCACCAGGTCGGTGATCTTGAAGTGGTCGATCGTGCCGGCGTTGGTGATCGAGTCCTTGTGACCGGTCAGGACGTACTCGCCGGGGAAGTAGCGGCCGCTGTCGGAGGCGTCGATGTAGGAGTTGATGCCGGCGAGGTAGGCGCCCGCGTCGGCGAGGGCCTGCTGTCCGCGGGCGCCGTTCTTCGCGACGGCGTTGTCGATCTGGGCCTGCAGGTCGGCCTCGGTGTAGGGCGCGTTGCGGTAGAACTCCTGCTCCAGGCCCTGGTTGGCGGCGGCGCCGCCCGCGAAGGTGGTCAACTGGCCGCGGCCGACGTGCCGGAAGACGTCCATGAGCCACAGCCGGTCCTCGGCGGCGGCGTACCCGGCGCCGAACTCGGTGCCGTACCTGGTGGTGCCGGTGATGTGCGGCACACCGGTCTTCTTGTCGCGGACGATCGTCACGTCGCCGCGGCCGGCCGGCTTCTCGGTGGAGGCGACCTGGTCGGAGGGCACGCCGAACGAAGCGTCGTTGAAGAACGTATTGATGGTGGAGTCGGTGAGAGCCGGGTAACCGGAGGCCAGGTTGGCGTAAGGGCCCAGCTGGTCCTCAGCGTGACCCGGCTGGGTGCCGAACGCCTGGTTGAGCAGGACCTGGGCGAGGGTGGCGTTGCCGTTCTCGCCGGGCGGCAGGATGTCGGAACACTGACCGCCGCAGTAGTCGTTGGAGGCCGTGGCCGCGCTGGCGGTCACCTGGGTCAGCGGGGACAGAAGACCGGCGATGAGGACGCATATGGAGGCCGACTTCAGGAACCCGTTGAACCTGCGGGGAGTTCTCAGTCTGTCGAGTGTCGGGCGTGGGACGCGCCGGGCCATGGCAGCTCCTGGGGAGTGGGGGTGCGCAGACGTTACCGCCGGTATCCCCGAGAGTGAAGATGAACATGCGTCACTTTTTGGAGTCACCTTCGGGTTTCTCCTGGAGAGGTCAACCCGGGACGCCTTATGGGAGGGCATCGGAAAACGTATGGAGCCGGATCGGGAGTCGATACGTCTACTCGTCGACGTCGGTACGAGGACTCCGTATGACGACGCCGAAGTGACCGAAGTGCAGGTGCAGATGTGACGGAGGTGCAGGGCGATGGCCGGTTTCCGGAGTCTGGCGAGACAGGTGCGGGACCCGCGGTGCGATCTGGCACTGCGGCGCTACTCGCTGCGCAAGTGCCTGGAGCGGTTCGCTCCCTACGGTCACCGGGCGACCTGGGACCATCTGTGCTCCCGGTCCGGGTTCGGCCCCGAGGACCGCTCCCCCGATCCGGCGCGGCTCGTGGCCGCGTTGGAGGAGCTGGAGGAGGCACGGGCGGTCTGGCTCGCCTACGAGGTCGAGTTCGCCGAGCGCCGGAAGAAGGAGAAGTACGACGGGTTGCGCCGGCCGGGCAGCGTGGACGACTGGCACCGGCTGACCTGGGGCGGCTTCGGTGTCGCCTGGTGCGACGACCCCCGTGTCCACCCCGATGAACCCCTCGCGGAGGTGCTGCGACGGCTGATCGCCGCCCTGGAGCGCGAACCGGGCTCGTGCTGCCCGGTGTGCGACGGGGAGCGCCTCCTCTGGAAGTACGACCTGGACCACGAACCGTCGTCGGGTCCCGTCTGCACGGACTGCGGGATCCTCGTGCCCCGCCCCGTGCTCACACCCGAGGCCCTGGCGTACACCAGGCGCGGGCGGTTGCTGATGTCGGCCTGACCGAGCGGGGGTGCGCAGGGGATGCCGTACCCCCCTTGTACGGTGGGGTGGTTGTCAGTGGCGTGCCGCACCATGGAGGCATGGTGCAGGTATGTCTCAACGGACCCCGAGGGGGCGCCGACGGCGCGGGCGTGCCCTTGTCGCCGGAGGCGATGGCGGAGGCCGCGGCCGAGGCCGTAGCGGCCGGGGCCACGGAGGTGCACGTCCACCCCAAGACGCCATGCGGGCAGGACAGTCTGTCCCCGCGCGTGGTCGCGGCGACGCTCGAGGCGATACGGGCGCGTGTGCCGGTGCCGGTCGGAGTGACCACGGGAGCATGGGCCGCGCCGGAGCCGGCGGAGCGGCTCGCGCGGGTGCGCGGCTGGTCGGTGCCGCCCGACTTCGCCTCGGTCAACTGGCACGAGCCGGGCGCGGAGGAGATCGCGGCACAGCTGATCGACATGGGGATCGGTGTCGAGGCGGGCATCTGGTCCGGGACGGACGGCGCGGCCCGGTTCGCGGTGTCACCGCTCGGCCCGAAGGTGCTGCGGGTACTGGCCGAGGTGACGGACCCGGCCCCGGACACCGCCGAGGCGTCGGCGCGTTCCCTGCTGTCCGGCCTGGGCGAGGCCCACGACCGCCCGGTGCTGCTGCACGGCGAGGAGGGCGGGGCGTGGCCGGTGCTTCGGCTGGCGAGACGGCTGGGGCTGGCGACACGTATCGGGCTGGAGGACACACTGGTGCTGCCCGACGGTCGACGGGCCTCGGACAACGCCGAGTTGGTGACCGCGGCACTGCGGATCCCCTCGGGGAGTCGGGGCTGAGGCCGTCCGGCCGCGTCAGCGCCGGGGCGGCTCGGCCAGCAGGCTGGAACCCACGCGCCGTTCACCGTACTGGTCGTCCGGGTTGGACAGTACGCAGGTGTCCAGTGACAGACATCCGCAGCCGATGCAGTCCGTGAGGTGGTCCCGCAGCCGGTTCAGCCGGCGGATGCGCTCGTCCAGTTCGGAGCGCCAGGTCTCGGAGAGGCGCGCCCAGTCCTCGCGGGTGGGGGTGCGTTCCTCGGGGAGTTCGGCGAGGGCCTCGCGGATGGTGGCCAGCGGGATGCCGACGCGCTGCGCGGCGCGGACGAAGGCGACGCGGCGCAGGGTGTCGCGGGTGTAGCGGCGCTGGTTGCCCGACGTGCGGTGGCTGCGGATGAGGCCCTTGGACTCGTAGTAGTGCAGGGCGGAGACGGCGGCGCCACTGCGCGCGGACACCTGTCCGACGGTCAGCTCGTGGATCTTCTCAGGGATCTTGGGCACTCCTGAGAGCCTACCCACCCCGGCCCGCTCCCCTGTCGTTGACATCGGTTCCGCCAGCGACCATGCTAAGCAGTCGCTTAGGGAACCGCGACTCCGTGACGTGAGAGGCCTGGACATGGCAGAACCGAGGATCTTCACCTCCCCCGACGAGCTGAAGGCGGCCGTGGGCGAGCAGCTCGGCCACACCGACTGGCTCGAGGTCGACCAGAAGCGGATCGACCTCTTCGCGGAGGCCACCGGCGACCACCAGTGGATCCACGTCGATCCGGAGAAGGCCGCCGCGGGCCCGTTCGGGACGACCATTGCGCACGGATACCTGACCCTGTCGCTGCTGCCGCTCTTCGGCCCGCAGCTGATCAAGGTGGAGGGGGTGAAGATGGGTGTCAACTACGGGACGAACAAGGTCCGCTTCCCCGCTCCCGTCCCGGTCGGCTCCCGCCTGCGCGCGACCGCCACGATCACCGGTGTCGAGGACGTCACGGGCGGCGTCCAGGTCACCGTCGCCTTCACGGTGGAGCGCGAGGGCGGCGACAAGCCGGTCTGCGTCGCGGAGTCGGTGTCCCGTTACTACCTCTAGGGGGTGTCTTCCTGGGCCGCGTCCGGGACCTGCTTCGCGCCGACCATCCGCAGGACGAGGTCGGCATACAGGGCGCCGACCTCCTCGGGTGTGCGCGGGCCGTTCACGTTGAACCAGCGGGCGACGTCGATGCACAGGGACAGCACCGCGAGGGTGGTGCCGTGCACGTCGAGCACCTGGAACTCGCCGGACGCGACGCCGTCCTCGACGATCCCGCGCACCTCCGCGTCGACCTGCCGGCGCAGCGCGAGGATCTCGGCCCGGGCGTCCGGCCCGAGCGCGTCCAGTTCGTACTGCACCACCCGGGCGGTCGTCCGCCGCCCGGCGTGCCAGCGGACGAAGGAGCTGACCGCGTCGGCGAGCCGCTCCGTGGCGCCGCCCTCGCCCCGGGCCGCCGTGCGCAGGATGTCCAGGGCCTTGTCGTGGCCGATCCGGCTGATCCGGTGGAGGAGCTCCTCCTTCGTCTTGTAGTGGATGTAGAGCGCGGCCGGGCTCATACCCGCGCGGCCCGCGATGTCGCGGGTCGTCGTCGCGTGGTAGCCGCGCTCGGCGAAGGCCTCCACGGCGGCGACGAGCAGTCGCCGGGCCGCGTCAGGGGTGACCTCTTCCCACGGCTCGACCTCGCCGCCGGCCGTCTCCTCCGCCGTACTCATCGTTCACTCGCCCCTCTCGGTACCGGAGCTCTACCATACCGCCGAAGCTGAGCGAGCGCTTAGCGTGCCCGGTCACAGCTTTCCCGGGGCCGTCGCGGTCCGCTCAGAGCTTCTCGAAGGGGTCGTGCTCGGCGAGCAGCCTGTCCAGCCGGGCCTGGTCGACCCGGCTCACGATCTGCCCGGCCTCCTGGCGGTCCCGGATCACCTTGGCGAGGGTGAAGGCAGAGGTGACGAGGTAGAGGACGGCGATCCCGAGGAAGCCGCGCACCCAGGCGTCGGCGTTCAGCCGGAAGATGCCGATGGCGGTCGCCGCCATGGCGATGGCGAAGGACGCGACGGCCTGGCCGTAGAAGGCGGCCGTACTCTGCTGCTTGACCGGTGTGTCGCTCATGGGGACAAGCTTCGGCGGGGGTGGCCCGCGCCACATCCGTCCGCGTACTCAGACGCGTACTCAACGACACGTACTCAACGACACGTGCTCGAAGACACGTGCTCGAAGACACGGCCTCAGAACGCCGAGACCCCGGTCAGCGCGCGCCCGATGAGCAGCTTCTGTATCTGGCTGGTGCCCTCGTAGAGGGTCATCACCCGGGCGTCTCGCAGCAGTTTGCCCGCCGGGTACTCGTCGATGTAGCCGTAGCCGCCGAAGACCTGCAGGGCGTTGTTGGCGGCGCGGACGGCCGCCTCCGAGGCGAAGAGTTTGGCCTTGGAGGACTCCACGGCGAAGGGCAGGCCGCGGTCCACGAGGTCGGCGACCCGCCAGGTCAGCAGCCGGGCCGCGTCCACGTCGACGGCGATGTCGCTGATCAGCTCCTGCACGAGCTGGTGGTGGGCGATGCTCCTGCCGAACTGCTCGCGCTCCCCGGCGTAGCGGACCGCCGCGTCCAGCGCCGCCTGGGCGATGCCCACACAGCCCGCCGCGACCGACATCCGGCCCTTGGCGAGGGCGGACATGGCGACGGAGAAACCCCTCCCCTCCTCGCCCAGCATCGCCGAGGCGGGCACCCGCACGTCCTCCAGGACCAGCTCGGCGGTCGCCTGCCCGCGCAGGCCGAGCTTGCCGTGGACGGCGCGGCGGGTCAGTCCGGGGGTGTCCGCGGGCACGAGGAAGGCGGAGACACCCTTGTGACCGGGGGCGTCCGTGGAGCGGGCGAAGAGCAGCACGACATCGGCCCAGGTGCCGTTGGTGATGAACATCTTGGTGCCGCTCACGACATAGTCGTCGCCGTCACGGACCGCACGGGTGGTGAGGTTGCCCGCGTCGGACCCGGTGCCCGGTTCGGTCAGGCCGAAGCAGCCGACGTGCTCACCGGAGGTGAGTCCCGGCAGCCAGCGCCGCTTCTGCTCCTCGCTCCCCCAGACGGCGATCGACTTGGCGACCAGGCCGAGCGAGACGGAGACGATGCCGCGCACGGACGAGTCGCCGCGGCCCAGCTCCTCCGTGACCAGGCAGTACTCCAGGTGGTCGCCGCCCGAGCCGCCGTACTCCTCGTCGATGGTCAGCCCCAGGAAGCCGACCTCGCCGAGCTTCTTCACGATGCCCCGGTCGACCTCCTCGGCCCGGTCCCAGGCGACGACGTGGGGGGCGATGTCACGCTCCACGAAGTCCCGGGCCAGCTGCCGGACGGCGCCCTGCTCCTCACTGAGCTCCAGGTTCACGACGAGGCCACCCCACAATCGACGGATCTTGAAAGCCGTACATTTAAATTAGCACTGCTAGTTTCTGGTCACAGCCCTACTATGTGCGCCATGGCCCGACCGCGCAAGCCCCTCCTCAGCACCGACCGGATCGTCACGACGGCACGGGAACTGGTGGACGCCGAGGGGCTCGCGGCCGTCTCCACCCGCCGGCTCGCGGCCGAACTGGGCGTGAGCGGACCCTCGCTGTACAACCACTTCCGCACGAAGGACGAGATCCTGGAGGCGGTCGCCGACTCGGTGAGCGCGCAGGTCGACCTGACGATGTTCGAGGACGGCAGGGACTGGCGGACCGCCCTGCACGACTGGGCCGTCTCCTACCGGGCGGCCCTGCGCGACCACCCCAACATCGTCCCGGTGCTGGCCCGCGGCCCCGGCCGCCGCCCGGCCGCGCTGCGCCTCGCCGACGCCGTCTACGGCGCGATGGTCGAGGCGGGCTGGCCGCCGGCCCAGGCCACCTCGATCGGCGCGCTGATGCGGTACTTCATCATGGGCTCCGCGCTCGGCTCCTTCGCCGGGGGTTTCGTCGACGACGAGAGCGCGTACGACCCCGCCGACTACCCCCACCTCGGCCAGGCCCACCTCCTCGCCGACCAGCCGGAGAAGATCGACGAGCGGGCCTTCGAGACGGGCCTCACGGCGCTGCTGGACGGGCTGGTGCGGCAGTACGAGCGGCTCGGCCGGGCCGGGTAGCGGACCGCACGGACACTTCGGCGGCCACCGAACCGTCCGTACCCCATGCTGGAGGGCATGACCACCAAGGACCCCCAGGCGGCGGGGCTCGCCGGCCTCGCCGGGCTGATCGCGGACGAGACGCGGGCCGCGTGTCTGCTCGCGCTGCTGGACGGGCGGGCCTGGACGGCGGGTGAGCTGGCCCGGCACGCGGGGGTCGCCGCCTCCACGGTGAGCGAGCACCTGGGCAAGCTCGTCGCGGGCGGGCTGCTCTTCGAGGAACGACAGGGCCGGCACCGGTACGTCCGGCTGGCCGACGCGCGGGTGGCCCAGCTGGTGGAGGACCTCACCGCCCAGGTCACGCCCGCCGCGGCCCGGCGCCCGCGCACCCTGCGCGAGTCGAGCGCCGGGTCCGCGATGGCCCGTGGCCGCACCTGCTACGACCACCTCGCCGGGCGGCTCGGCATCACGGTCACGGACGCGCTGACCGAGCGCGGGCTGCTCCGCCAGGACATGGGGTTCGCGCTGACGGACGCCGGGCTGGCCTGGTTCGGTTCGGCCGGTATCGCCCTGGAGCGCGCGGGGCGCCGGCCGCTCGCCCGGGCCTGCCTCGACTGGACGGAGCGCCGCCCTCACCTCGCGGGGGTCGCAGGCGCGGCCCTGTGCCGGCACGCCCTGGAGGCGGGCTGGTGCGTGCGCATCGGCTCCGAGCGGGCGGTGAAGCTGACGGCCCGGGGCGAGCACGCGCTCAGCGCGCTGCTCGGCATCCCGGCGGCGGCACTGTGCTGACCATGCCGGGAGCGCGGCCGTGCACCGTCCCGGGCGCGGGTGCGCGGGGGCCGGCCGCGCGGTTCCCCGCGCCCCTGGCAGGTGCACACACCCCCGGCCCGAGCGAGCCCGCCCCCGTCCGTTTTCCGCCGGTCCTCCGCCCCGCCCGTCCCTAGCCTGAGGAGCATGATGAACCCCGCCCCTTCCCCGACCACCCGCCGCCGCCCCGGGGTGCTCGCCGCCGGTGCGGCCGTCGTCACCGTCGTGTGCTGGGCCTCCGCGTTCGTGTCCATCCGCAGCGCGGGCGCGGCGTACTCGCCGGGCGCGCTGGCGCTCGGACGGCTGCTGTCCGCAGCGCTGGTGCTCGGGCTGATCTGCCTCGTCCGGCGGGAGGGGGTTCCGCCGAGGCCCGCCTGGCGCGGCATCGCGATATCCGGGCTGCTGTGGTTCGGCGTCTACATGGTGGTGCTCAACTGGGGCGAACAGCGGGTCGACGCCGGTACGGCCGCCCTGGTGGTGAACATCGGCCCCCTGCTCATCGCGCTGCTCGGCTCCCGGCTGCTGGGGGACCCGATGCCGCCGCGGCTGCTGGCGGGCATGGCGGTGTCCTTCGCCGGTGCCGTGACCGTGGGGTTGTCGATGTCCGGGGGCGGCGGTTCCTCGGTGCTCGGAGTGGCGCTGTGCCTGCTCGCCGCGATGACGTACGCCGCCGGGGTGGTGGCGCAGAAGCCGGCGCTGGGTGCGGCGAGCGCCCTGCAGGTGACGACCTTCGGGTGTCTGGTGGGCGCGGTGTGCTGCCTGCCCTTCGCCGGGCAGTTGGTCCGGGACGCCGCCCACGCCCCGCTCTCCGCCACGCTCAACATGGTCTACCTGGGCGTCTTCCCGACCGCACTGGCCTTCACGACCTGGGCGTACGCCCTCGCCCGTACCACCGCCAGCCGTATGGGCGCGACCACCTACGCGGTGCCCGCGCTGGTCGTCCTGATGTCCTGGCTGGCGCTCGGTGAGGTCCCGGGCTCGCTGACGCTTGCGGGCGGGGTGCTGTGCCTGGCGGGTGTGGCGGTGTCCCGGTCCCGGGCGCGGACGGCCCGGGCCGCGGCCCCCGAGCCGGAGCCGCGCTCCGCGCGGGTGTCCTGACCGGTCAGAAGACCACCAGGGCCCGGCCGCCCTTGCCGGCGAGCATGTTCTCGAAGGCGGCCGGGATGCCGTCGAGGGCGATCCGCTCGGTGACCAGCGCGCCGAGGTCCAGCCGGCCCGCCCGTACGTGCTCGGCGAGCACCGGCAGGTCGCGGGCCGGGTCGCAGTTGCCGTAGACGCAGCCGGACAGGGTGCGGCCCCAGTGGAAGATCTCCAGTGCGTTGAAGGTGACCTGCTCGTCCTTGCCGCCGATGCCGACCACCGTCGTACGGCCGCCACGGCGGGTGGACTCCCAGGCGGCGCGGATGCTGACCGCGCGGCCCACGCACTCCACGGAGACGTCGACGCCCTGCTTGCCGGTGAGGGCGCGGATCTCCCGGGGGGTGTTCTCGGAGGCGAGGACGTAGTCGGTGGCGCCCGCGCCCCGGGCCAGCTCCTCCTTCCCGGGGGAGACGTCGACGGCGACGATCCGCGCGGCCCCGGCGATCCGGGCCGCCTGGAGGGTGGCCAGGCCGACGCCGCCCACTCCGAACACCGCGACGGTCTCGCCCGGCTGGACCCGCGCCGAGTGGTGGACGGCGCCGTAGCCGGTGAGGACGGCGCAGCCGAGGAGGGCCGCGTCGGTGAGCGGGACGCCGTCCGGGAGGGGGAGCACGCAGGACGCGCGGACGACCGTCTCCTCGGCGAAGGCGGCGACATTCAGTCCGGGGTGGAGGTCGGTGCCGTCGACGGTACGTGCGTACACGTCGGCGGCGCCGTTCAGGGCGTTGGCGCACAGCCAGACCTCGCCCAAGGTGCAGGCGTGGCAACGGCCGCAGGAGGGAGCCCAGTTGAGGACCACGGGTGCGCCGGGGACGACGTGGGTGACGCCCTCCCCGACGGCCACCACCGTGCCCGCGCCCTCGTGGCCGAGGACCGCCGGGACCGGCACCCGCATCGTGCCGTCGGACAGGGACAGGTCGGAGTGGCAGACGCCGGCGGCGGCGAGGCGGACGCGGACCTGCCCGGGGCCCGGATCCGGGAGTTCGACGCCGGTGATCTCCAGGGGTGCGCCGATGGCGGGCAGGACTGCGGCTCGTACGGCCATGACTCGCGGACTCCCTTAGAACTGGAGGGACTTGGTCTGGAGGTACTCGGTGAGTCCGTGGACGCCGAGTTCCCGGCCGACCCCGGACTGCTTGTAGCCGCCGAAGGGCGCGCGGGGGTTGAAGCGGCCGCCGTTGATGTCGACCTGGCCGGTGTCCATGCGGCGGGCGAAGGCCACCGCCTCCGCCTCGTCACCCGCCCAGACGGCACCGGCGAGGCCGTACACCGTGCCGTTGGCGATGCGCAGGGCGTCCTCCTCGTCCACGTATTTCAGGACGGTGAGGACCGGGCCGAAGATCTCCTCCTGGGCGATGGTCATCTCCGGGGTGACGTCGGCGAAGACGGTGGGGCTGACGTAGTAGCCGCGTTCGCGCGGGGCGTCGGGGCCGCCGGCCACCAGGCGGGCCCCTTCGGCCAGGCCCTTCTCGATGTAGCCGCGCACGCGGTCGCGCTGCCCCGCGTTGACGACCGGGCCGATGCGGTCTCCGTACTTGGCGGCGGCGGCCCGGGCCAGCTCCACGGCCTCGTCGTACTGGTCGGCGTGCACCAGCATGCGGGTCCAGGCGCTGCACGTCTGGCCGGAGTTGCTCATCACGTTGGCCACACCGACGTTGACGGCCTTGGCGAGGTCGGCGCTCGGCAGGATCACGTTGGCGGACTTGCCGCCGAGTTCGAGGGCGACCTTCTTCAGCGCGCCGCCGGCCACCGCGCCGATCCTCCTGCCGACGGCCGTGGAGCCGGTGAAGGAGACCAGGTCGACGTCCGGGTGCTCGGCGAGGGCCTGGCCCGCGACCGGACCGAGACCGGTGACCAGGTTGAAGACCCCGGCGGGTACCCCTGCCTCGTGCACGGCCTCCGCGAAGAGCTGGGCGGTGAGCGGGGTGTCCTCCGCGGGCTTCACCACGATCGTGCAGCCCGCGGCCAGCGCGGGGGCGGCCTTGGCGACGATCTGGTGCAGGGGGTAGTTCCAGGGGGTGATCGCGCCGACCACGCCGATCGGTTCGAGGTGGACGGTGGAGTTGCCGACCTTCTCCTCGAAGGGGTGGGTGGCGGCCAGCTCGGCGTACGAGCCCGCGACCGCGATCGGCAGAGCGGCGTGCACCACCTGCGAGAGCTTCGTCGGCGCGCCGAGTTCCGCGGTGACCGTCTCGGCGATCTCCTCCTGGCGGGCCACGAGCACGTCCCGCAGCGCGGTCAGCCGGGCCGCCCGCTCGGCGGGGGGTGTGGCGGCCCAGGCGGGGAGGGCGGCGCGGGCGGCCCGTACGGCGGTGTCCACGTCCTCGGCGCCGGCCGCCGGGACCTGACCGATGACCTGCTCGTCGGCCGGGTTCACGACCTGGATCAGATCGCCGCCGGCGGCGGGGCGCCAGGCACCGTCGATGTAGAGGCCGTCGTGTGGCTTCATTGCTGCTTCCTCCCGGCGGGCGTTTCGTCCGGCTCGTGGGCCGCCGTATGGCTCATGGGCCGCCGTACGACTCACAAACTAGCGGCGATAGTTTTCGCGCGCCAGCACGTCCTGCCATGGGCTCACTCTCCCAGGTCCGGAACCCGGGCGGGGGACGGGGAGATGCGCTCGCCCCGGTCGTCGAAGACGAAGAGATGGGCGAGGTCGACGAGGAGGGGGATCTGCATTCCGTGGTGGCGGGCGATGGCCCGCCCCATGGCCACGCGCTGGCGTTCACCCCGGACAGCTGTCCGGGGAAGCGGTCGAGGAGGTCCTCGATGCCGAGCATGCGCGCGGTGGCGTCCACCCGGGGGCCGGGATCCTCGCCGGGGGCCTCGATGCGCAGCGGGAAACTCATGTTGTCCCGGCTGGTCATGTTCGGATACAGGGCGAAGTTCTGGAAGACCATCGCGATGTTCCGCTCGGACGGGGTGAGGTGGTTGGCGTACTCGCCGTCGAGGAGCAGCTGCCCCTCGTCGATCTCCTCCAGCCCGGCGATCATCCTCAGCACGGTGGACTTGCCGCACCCGGACGGCCCGAGCAGAAGCTAACGGAATGTGCGCGTCCGGCGGAAGGGATCGGGCGAGATCAGGGCGTCCCCGTCCGACAGGTGAGATACCGGACGGGATGTGCGCCGGACGGGGGCGGCCCGGCGCTCACCGTGTCGCGGTCAGATGGGCGAAGACGACCACGTTGCTGGTGTAGCCCGTTCTCCGGTTGTAGAGGCCGCCGCAGGTGAGGACCCGCAGTTCGGGACGGCTGCTCGGGCCGTACACCTCCTTGTCGGGGAAGTCGTCCTTGTCGAAGACGCGGACGCGGTCCACCGTGTAGACGGCGGTGCGGCCGTCGACTCGGCGGGCCTCGATGCGGCTGCCCGGCGGCACCTGCGCGAGGGCGGCGAACACCGCGGGGCCGGTCCTGGTGTCGCGGTGGCCGACGGCCACGGCCGTGCCCGTCTCGCCCGGGGTGGGCCCGTCCTGGTACCAGCCGACGAGCTTGGGCTTGTCCAGCGGCGGCGTCTCCAACTGGCGGTCCGCGCCGAGCCGTACACCGACGACCGGCGCGTCGACTCCCAGGGAGGGGACCCGCAGGCTGGTCGCCGGGGACCGCGGCAGGGGCCGGGGCGGGGGTGCGGCCCGCCCGTGGGCCGCCGGGCCCGTTCCTTCCGGCTGCTCGTGCCCGCCGCACCGGACCGCGGCCACCAGGACGGTCACGAGCACGGCCGTCCTGGTGAGGCGGTACGCCCGGGTCCGGTGCCAGGGCCTGCGTCTGCGCCTACGCGGCACCATGGGGGCGCCGGCGGATCAGCCGGAGGTACACGGCTCCGCTGACCACGACCAGCCCCACGGCCGCCGCGGCGGTCAGCGGGGTGTAGGCCGCGGCCGTGTCGACGAGGCCGCCGCCGCCGGCGTGGACGCCGCCCTTCGGCCCGCCGTCCTCGTGCCCGCCGGCTCCCGCTGCCGCGTCGCGACCGTGGTCGTCGCCGCCGTGTTCGTCGTTGCCGCCGTGGTCCTCGATGCGGCCGGGGTCACCGTTGCCGTCGGCGCCCTGGTTGCCCGCGAACCCGTTGCCGCCCGCCCCGTTGGCGGCGGCCCCGTTGCCGCCCGGGTCGGCCGGTGCCCCGGGCCGGCCGGCGTCCCGGCCGTCGTGGCAGTCGACGCGGAAGATCTTCTCCCTGGGCGTGTTGCCCGCGGTCCAGGTGAGCCGGTACTGGCCGTCGGCCAGTCCCAGCGGGTCGGTGTGGCCGGCGCCGGAGCCGGGACCGAGCGCGATGGTGCCCGTCACGGTCGCGCTGGTGGGCAGCGGCGGCTGGGCCTGGATGAGGTAGGCGACGCTCGGCAGGGAGTCGAAGTTGACGGCGTCGAGGTAGAACCGGCAGACCACGGGGTCGTCCTTCGAGACGCCGAAGGGCACGCCCACCCGGTGGATCCTGATGTCGCCCGCTTCCCCTTGCGCCATGGCGGTCGGCGTCGCCAGCCAGGTGGCCCCCGCCGCGGAGAGGACGGTGAGGGCGGCGGCGCCGAGCCGGGTGCCGAGGGCGGGTGGGAGTGTCAAGGTGGGCATGCGTACTCCTCCGAGTCAGACGATTTTCATACAAATCGACCTTTCACCTGACTCTCTTTCACACCCACCCCTGGCCTCGCGGCAACCGCGCCCGACGCGCCGTCAGGTGTCGCCCGACCGGCGCAACGCGGGCCCCCCGCGCCGCTCGTGCACGCCGGGCTCGGCCGCGTCCCGCGCCTGCGCCGGGTCCCCCGGCGCCCGCAGGGCACAGCCCGCCGACAGCAGCAGGAGCGCCCCGAGCATCACGAAGGGCGCCGCCACCCCGGTGAGCCCGGCGACCAGGCCCGCGGCGGCGGGCGCGGCGACCTGGCCGAGGCGGTTTCCGGTCAGGCGCAGCGCGAGGGCCGTCGAACGGGCTCCGTCGGGTGCGGCCTGGACGACGGTCGTCATGGACAGCGGCTGGCCGACGCCGAGGCAGAAGCCGAGCGCGGTCAGCATCAGGCCGAGCGCCCACACCGGCACCGGCAGCGCGACCCCCGCGCACAGCACCGCCGCCAGCAGGCAGGTCACGGTGAGCAGCAGGGAGCGGCCG
This sequence comes from Streptomyces sp. NPDC001544, assembly GCF_042894285.1. NCBI lineage: Bacteria > Bacillati > Actinomycetota > Actinomycetes > Kitasatosporales > Streptomycetaceae > Streptomyces > Streptomyces sp. NPDC001544. The sequence continues at coordinate 362,998 of NZ_JBIAVN010000006.1, forward strand.
AGCAGCCGCAGCAGCGGTGTGAGCACCAGCCGGCAGGCGATGGTGGCCCCGGCGCGCAGGCTGAGCAGGACGCCGACCACCGACGGCGCGATGCCCCGGTGCTCGCCGACCACCGGCAGATAGGCGGTGAGGATGTCGGTGGCCGACAGTACGGACAGACTGATGAGCATCCCCGCGGGGACGCCCCGGGCGCGCAGGATGCGGCCGACCGCGACGCGCTCGCCCTGTCCACCGCCGGACCTGACCGCCGTGCGGTCCTCGATGCGCCACAGCGACGTGCAGGCCACGGCCGCGCCCGCACCGGCCACCACGAGGGCCAGCGCACTGGAGCCCGCCATGTCGGGCCCGCCGATCAGCGTGCCCGCCGCCACCGGGCCGATCAGCTGGCCGAGCGAGGCGCCGATGGTGAAGTGGCCGAAGTTGCGGTCCTGTTCGTGCAGCGCCGACTGCCGGGCCACCAGCGACTGGGCGCCGATCACGAAGCAGAGGTGGCCGAGACCCATCACCCCGCTCCACAGCGCCATCGCCCACAGCGAGCCGACGAGGCCGCTGAGCACGCAGCCGCCGGATATCAGCACCACTCCGACCGGCAGCAGGGGCGCGCAGCGGCCGTGGTCGGTGCGGCGGCCGAGCGGTACGGCCGCGAAGAGCGGGAGCAGGGCGTACACACCCGCGATCACACCGACCGCCCGCTCGTCCGCGCCCAGCGCGAGGGCCCGGTAGGAGACGGCGGGCCGGGCCATCGACACCGCCCCCTGCGCGAAGCCGAAGGCGATGACGAGACGGAGCAGCCAGCCGCGGTTCCCACCGGGCCCCATGGACGTTCCCTTCCGTGGAGGTCAGATGATGCCGAACAGGATTCCCGCGCCGAGTACCACCAGCGAGGTCAGGGCCGCCCACTTGACCACGAACCGGGTGTGGTCGCCGAACTCGACCTTGGCCATGCCGACGAGCACGTACACGGCCGGGACGAGCGGGCTGGACATGTGCAGCGGCTGGCCGACGAGGGAGGCGCGGGCGATCTCCAGGGAGGAGACGCCGTGCGCGTGGCCGGCCTCGGCGAGCACCGGGAGGATGCCGAAGTAGAAGCCGTCGTTGGACATGAAGTACGTGAGCGGGATGCTCAGCACACCGGTGACGAAGGCCATGTGCGGGCCCATGCCGTCGGGGACGTTGGCGACCAGCCACTCGGCCATGTGGTCGACCATGCCGGTGCCCTGCAGGACGCCGGTGAAGACGGCGGCGGCGAAGACCATGCCGGAGACGTTGAGGACGTTCTCGGCGTGCGCGCCGAGGCGGGCCTTCTGGTCCGGCATGTGCGGGAAGTTGACGGTCAGCGCGAGGGCCGCGCCGATCAGGAACAGCACCGGAATCGGCAGCCACTCCATGATCATGGCGGTGAGCAGGGCGACCGTGAGGAGCGCGTTGAACCAGTAGAGCCTGGGGCGCAGGGTGGGCCGGTTCGGGTCGAGGCCCTGCAGGCCGTCGTCCTCGTCCTCGGGGGCGTCCGCGTCGGTACCGGAGCCCGCACCGCCGGTGCGCGCCGGGGCCTTGCCGGAACCGGTGCCCTTGCCGGAACCGGCGCCCACCAGGACGGTCTCCGTCTCCGGCTCCTCCACCAGCGCCTCGTCCAGCGTCAGCACACCGAGCCGCTTGCGCTCGCGGCGGCCGAGGACGTACGAGAGGGCGAGGACGAACAGCAGGCCCACGGCGAGGGCCGGGATCATCGGCACGAAGATGTCACTGGCGTCCAGCTTCAGCGCGGTCGCGGCGCGGGCGGTCGGCCCGCCCCAGGGCAGGGTGTTCATCACGCCGTTCGCCATGGCGGCCACACCCGTCATCACGACCAGGCTCATCTTCAGGCGCTTGTACAGCGGGTACATCGCCGAGACCGTGATCATGAAGGTGGTCGAGCCGTCGCCGTCGAGCGACACGATCGCGGCGAGGACGGCGGTGCCGACGACGATCCGCAGCGGGTCGGCCTTGCAGAACTTCAGGATGCCGCGGACGATCGGGTCGAAGAGCCCGACGTCGATCATCACACCGAAGTAGACGATCGCGAACATGAGCATCGCCGCGGTGGGCGCGAGGCTGGTGACGCCGTCGAGGACGTAGTCGCCGAGCTTGGCTCCCTTGCCGACGAACACGCAGAACAGCGCGGGGATCAGCACGAGCGCCGCGATCGGCGACATCTTCTTCAGCATGATCAGGACCAGGAAGGTCGCGATCATGGCGAAGCCGAGGATGGTCAGCATGAGTGGATACCTAACGTTCGCCCTTGAACATTCCACCGGGCAGGCGGTGCGACGACGTTAGGTCCGTTCAAACGGCGTTAACAAGACGTTGACCTGCGAGCAATAAGCGCGAAAGTCCAGGTCACGGCTTTGCTCAGGTCACAGGCTCCAGGTTTTCGGTCACGGCGGCGACCTCCACGGGCACGCCGTTCAGGACCGCGTTGCCGGACAACGGGTCGAGCAGGCTGCCGTCGAGGAGCTGGTTGACGTTGACGCCGGGGTCGGTGGCGGCGTGGCTGAGCCGGGTGCCGGGCCGGTCGTGGCCCCAGCCGTGCGGCAGGCTCACCACGCCCGGCCGCACCCCCTCGGTGACCTCGGCCGGGGCGGTCACCTCTCCCCCGGCGCCCTTGACGCGGACCACCGCCCCGTCCCGCACGCCGAGGCGTTCGGCGTCCTCGGGGTGGATGTGGAGCGTGCAGCGGTTGGTGCCACCGGTCAGGGCGGGCACGTTGTGCATCCAGCTGTTGTTGGACCGCAGATGGCGGCGGCCGACCAGGACCAGTCCGTCGGCGCGCTCATGGAGGGCCGCGCGCAGGCGGGGCAGATCGTCCGCGATGGGCCTCGGCAGGAGTTCGACCTTGCCGCTCGTGGTCTTCAGCGGCTGCGGCAGGCGCCGGCGGAGCGGGCCGAGGTCGATGCCGTGCGGGTGCTCGAGGAGCCGGGCCAGGCTCAGCCCGTCCGGACGTACGCCGAAGCCGTCGCCGTAGGGGCCGAGGCGCAGCATCATGTCCAGTCGCCGCTCCGGGCCGCTCACGCCGGTGAGCTGTGCGGCGAGTTCCTTCGGGTCGCGGCCGTGCACCGGGGAGTGCGGGTCCCGCACGGCCTTGCCCAGGGTCTGGTCGATCACCATGGCGTCGACGGCCGCCGGGTCGGCGCCGTGCATGCCGGTCGCGGCGAGGATCAGCCGGGCGAGGATCTCGGTCTCGGCCATCCGGCCGGGCTCGAGGGAGACGGCGGGGCGGGTGTAGCGGACCTGGTTGCGCACGGCGAGGGTGTTGAAGGCGAAGTCGTGGTGCGGGCTCTGCGAGGGCGGCGGCGGGGGCAGCACGACGTGCGCGTGGCGCGAGGTCTCGTTCAGGTAGGGGTCGACGCTGACCATGAAGTCGAGGGAGTCCAGGGCCTTGTCGAGCCGGTCGCCGTCCGGGGCCGACAGCACCGGGTTGGCGGCGACGGCGACGAGGGCGCGGATCGGCTCCCCTTCCTCGGTGGCGGTGTCGATCTCCTCGGCGAGCGCGGAGAGCGGCAACTCGCCCTTCGCCTCCGGGTGCCGGCGCACCCGCGACGACCAGCGGCCGAGCGCGAACCCGCGCCCGGGTCCGGCGGGCCGGGGATTCTTGTCGGTGGCCGCCTGCGGGAAGAGTGCGCCGCCGGGGCGGTCGAGGTTGCCGGTGAGGACGTTGAGGACGTCCACGAGCCAGCTCGCGAGGGTGCCGTGCGGGACGGTGCAGCTGCCGATGCGGCCGTAGACGGCGGCGGTGGGGGCGGCGGCGAGTTCCCGGGCGAGGGTGCGGATCTCGGTGGCCGGCACGTCACAGGCGCCGGCCACCGTGTCCGGGCTGAACTCCGCGACGGCGGCCTCCACTTCGCCGACCCCTTGGACGTGCGGCGACAACTCGCCCAGGTCGACCAGCTTTTCCTCGAAGAGGACGTACGCCATGGCCGCCAGCAGCAACGCGTCGGTGCCGGGGCGGATCGCGATGTGCCGGTCGGCGAGCTTGGCGGTGCGGGTGCGGCGCGGGTCGATGACGGTGAGGGTGCCGCCGCGGGCCTTGAGCGCCTTCAGCTTGCCGGGGAAGTCGGGGGCCGTGCACAGGCTGCCGTTCGACTCCAGCGGGTTGGCGCCTATCAGCAGCAGGTGGTCGGTGTGGTCGAGGTCCGGTACGGGGATGGCGTTGGCGTCGCCGAACAGCAGCCCGCTGGAGACGTGCTTGGGCATCTGGTCGACCGTCGAGGCGGTGAACACGCTGCGGGTGCGCAGCGCGGCGAGCAGGACGGGCGGGTAGAGGGCGCCGGCCATGGTGTGCACGTTCGGGTTGCCGAGGACCACGCCGACGGAGTCCGCCCCGTACCGCTCGACGACGGGTCGGATCCCTGCGGCGACGGCGTCGAAGGCCTCCTCCCAGCTCGCCTCGCGCAGTTCGCCGTCCCTGCGTACCAGCGGTGCGCGCAGCCGGTCCGGGTCGCCGTCGACGGCCCCGAAGGAGGCGCCCTTCGGGCAGATGAATCCCTTGCTGAACACGTCGTCGCGGTCGCCCCGGGCGCCGGTGACCCGGCTCCCGTCGATGGTGAGTGTCAGGCCGCAGGTGGCCTCGCACAGGGGGCAGATTCGCAGGGCGGTGCGGGACACGGGTCCTCCCGGTGGGGTGGCGGCGGCTGGCCCGAGCATACCGACCGGTATGCACGAGCGGGAGGGGTCACCGCGCCCGCGGTCCGCAAAGCCGGGAACCGTCAGTCGAGCACTCGACCCAGATACGCCCTGAGCAGCTCCCGGGTCTCGCCGATGATCGCCTCGTCGCCTTCCGGGTCGACCCGGAAGGCCAGTTGGACCAGGGTGTCCGAGGCCTCGACGGCCACCAGGAAGGCGCGGCGCAGATCGTCGTCGGGCTCGCGGTCGAGGTAGCCGGAGAGGAGGTCGGTGAGCCGGTCGGCGACGCGGCGGTTGGGTTCGGCGTGGCGGGCGCCGACCGGGATCTGGTTGCCGAAGTCCACGAGGGAGAAGCCGGGGGCGGTGCGCTTCATGGCGAGGTACTCGTCCAGGACGGCGTCCATGGCCGCCCGCCAGTCCCCCACCCGCGCGTCCTTCAGGCGCTCGGTGACACGTTCGGAGTACCGCTCGAGGTTGCGCTGCGCGAGTGCGTCGGCCATCTGCCGCTTGTTGCCGAAGAAGCGGTAGACCGAGCCGATCGGCACACCGGCCCGCTGCGCCACGGCCCGGGTGCTGAGCGCGTCGTAGCCGACCTCGTCGAGGAGGTCGGCGCAGGCGTCGAGGATCCTGGTCAGCCGTTCGGCGCTGCGCCGCTGCACGGGCGCACGGCGCAGCGGTGTCGCGTCGTGGGGCACGGGCTTCATGATGCCTCTCCATGGGAGTCCGGTGAACCTCACCCCCGGGTACGGAGACGGATGGCCACTACACTCACCTCGCCCGGGTCACTCCGCCGTGGGCGCGGTGCCCGTCGTGCGGGTGGGGCTCGCGGACGGCGCCGACTCCGGCGTCGTCCTCGGCGTCACCCTCGGCCTCGGCTTCGGCGTCGACTCCGGCACCGCCTTCGCCTCGGTCGCGGACACCGTGATGTCGGCCGTGCTCTCGACCGGCTTGCCGTGCACCGCCCACACCGTGCCGTCGTCCGCGTACAGGCGGGCGGTGACGTGGTGGGTGCCGCGGGGGACGAGGCGGGCGGCGAGGCGGTACTCGGGGCTGCGCAGCCGGGTGACCTGGCCGCCGTCGACGAAGAGGTAGGCGAGGCCCCGGCCGGCGACCGCGTGCGGCCGCACGCCGGGCGCGGAGAAACGGAAGTGGTGGAGGGTCAGCCGTACGTCCCAGCTCCCGCCGGCGTCGGGGGCCACCTCGACGCCGACGTCGGGGGCCCCGCCCTTGCCGACCTCACGGTAGTGCCGTCCTTCCCGGTCCGTCTCGTCGAGGACCTTCCCCACCGGTGAGGGCGATTCCCCGTCCTTGCGTTCGTTCGAGCCGCTCGTGCCGCAGCCCGCCGGTCCGAGCAGCAGCGGAACGCAGACGACGAGCGTGGCGAGCAGTCCCCGCTTCCACGACATGTCCGGGACTGTAGAACAACCGCACCGGCGTACGAATCCTTCTGAAGTCTGGTTCCGCCCCTACCTCTCCCGTAGGAGACCGGTCCCTCTTGCGCCCGGGAAAACGCAATCCTACGGTGGTGCATAGGAATATGGTCCGCAAGGGAGCGATCATGAGCGGGGACGCGCGGAAGACCGCGGAAGCACTGGCCTACCTGTCCGGATTCGGCAACGAGCACGTCTCGGAGGCGGTGCCGGGCGCCCTGCCCGAGGGCCGCAACTCACCGCAGCGCGCGCCGCTCGGGCTCTACGCGGAGCAGCTCAGCGGCACGGCGTTCACCGAGCCCAGGGCGCACAACCGCCGCTCCTGGCTGTACCGCATCCGCCCCTCGGCCGCGCATCCCCCCTTCACCCGGACCGGCAACGGCGCGCTCCGCACGGCGCCCTTCACCGAGACCGTGCCGGACCCGAACCGGCTGCGCTGGAACCCGCTGCCCGAGCCGCCCGCCGGGACGGACTTCCTGGCGGGTCTGTGGACGCTCGGCGGCAACGGGGACGCGACCCAGCGCACCGGTATGGCGGTGCACCTGTATCACGCCGACTCCTCGATGGACCGTGTCTTCAGCGACGCCGACGGGGAGTTGCTGATCGTGCCGGAACGGGGCGGGCTGCTGCTGCGCACGGAGTTCGGGCTGCTGCACGCGGAGCCGGGTCATGTGGCGCTGGTGCCGCGTGGCGTGCGCTTCCGGGTGGAGCTGCTGGACGCCTCCGCCCGGGGGTACGTGTGCGAGAACTACGGCGCCCCCTTCCGCCTGCCCGACCTCGGCCCGATCGGCGCGAACGGCCTTGCCAACCCCCGGGACTTCCGGGCGCCGGTCGCCGCGTTCGAGGACGTGGAGGGACCGGTGGAGGTGGTGAACAAGTTCTGCGGCAACCTGTGGCGGGCGACGTACGACCACTCGCCGCTGGACGTGGTCGCCTGGCACGGCAACCACGTGCCCTACGTGTACGACCTGCGCCGCTTCAACGTGATCGGCTCGATCTCGTACGACCACCCCGACCCGTCCGTCTTCACGGTGCTCACCTCGCCGTCCGACACGGCGGGTCTCGCGGGCGTCGACTTCGTGGTCTTCGCGCCGCGCTGGCTGGTGGGCGAGGACACCTTCCGGCCGCCGTACTTCCACCGGAACGTGATGAGCGAGTACATGGGCCTGATCGAGGGCGCGTACGACGCGAAGACGGCCGGGGAGGGGGGATTCGTGCCGGGCGGCGGCTCGCTGCACAACATGATGTCGGCGCACGGCCCGGACCGGGAGACGTTCGACCGGGCGAGCGCGGCCGAGCTGGAGCCGCGGAAGGTCGACGACGGGCTGGCGTTCATGTTCGAGACGCGCTGGCCGGTGACGCTCGCCCCGCACGCGGCGCGGGCCGGCCATCTCCAGCAGGGCTACGACGACGTCTGGCGGGGCCTGGAGCGGCACTTCCGTCCGTTGCGCTGAACGGCCCCCGACCGGTACGGATAGCCCCGTGACCTCCTTCGCCCCGGACTCCATCGTCCTGAACCGCAAGCTGCCGCTGTGGTACCAGGTGTCGCAGTCGCTGCGCGCCTCGATCCTCGGCCGCTCGGCCCGGGACCCGCTGCGGCTGCCCACCGAGGAACGGCTGGCGGAGCACTACGGGGTGAGCGTGCTGACCATGCGGCAGGCGCTGAAGGAGCTGGAGGACGAGGGGCTGATCACCCGGCATCGCCGGCGCGGCACGTTCATCGAGCCGGACGCGAGGCGGAGTGCTCCGGTGCGGCTGCTGGGCTCGGTGGACGCGATCGTGGCCCAGCAGTCCGGCATGACGACCGAGCTGCTGGACCACGGCCGCGCGCCCGTGCCGAGCGAACTCGCCCCGTACTTCCCCGACCTGGCGGAGGTGGCGACGTACCACCGGCTGCGCGGCGACGAGAAGACCGGCGAGCCGACGAACCACGCCTACAACCACGTCCGCCCCGAACTGGCCCGCCGCATCGACCCGGAGGACCTGCTCCGCTGGCCGATGACGAAGGTGCTGCGGGACGTGGTCGGGGCGGACATCAGCCGCATCACGGACACGGTCGAGGCCCGGCTGGCCGACCCCGAGACGGCACGTCTGCTCCAAGTACCGCTGCTCAGCCCGATACTGCACTACACGGGCGTGACCTACGACGCCGCGGGCCGGGTGCTGGACGTCGCGGTCATCCACTACCGCGGCGACCGCTTCTCCTTCACGGTCACCCTGGACGCGTAGCGGCTCCGCCGAGGGGGCACGACGGGGCGGCGGCCGCCTGCGGATTCCGCGGGGCGGGAACGCCCGCGTGGCGGAGACGCGACGGACCGTCGACCGCCTGCCCGTTCGCCGTAGCCGCCCGCCCGCAGGGCAAGGCCGCGACGGGCGCCGATCGCCTGCCCCTTCGCCGCCGCTGACCGACCCGCCGGGCAGGGCGCCGTGATGGGAGCGAGTCGCCGGCCGGCCGGCCGCAGGACGCCTGCGGACACACCACGGTCGGCCCGCCCGCCGGGCAGGGCGCCGTCGTGGGAGCACGCCGCCCACCGGGCCGCCCGGGAGACCGGGGCCCGCCTGCCGGCTCCCGCACATCCGGGCCGCGCTTGCCGAGCAGGGCTGCGACAGGCCGCCGGTCATCTGCGGATCATCGTGGCAGCCCGTCCGCCGGACGCGAACACCAGGGGCCGACGGCCGCCCGACAGGGCCACCCGCGTCGCGGGGGCGCGGTGGACCGTCGGCCGCCTGCCCGCTCGTCGGGGCCGGCCCGCCCGTGTCGCGGGGACGCGAGGGCCGGGCCCCGCATGTCGAGCGGAGGCCCGCGGCCCTTTGGTGTGCTGCCGTACGATGCCCAGCGTGACGCACGACGACGCTCCGCTGCTGGCGGACCTCATGCCGTGGTCCGTCGCACCGCTGCGGCCGGGCCGCGCCTGGCCGGTGGCGCCCGACGCGGCCTCCTTGAAGGCCCGCTGGGAGGCCCTGCTGAAGGCCGAGGGCCCGGACCGGGAGGGCTTGTTCGAGCCGACGCGCTCGCGGACGCCGTACTCGGCGGTGGGGCAGTTGCCGGGCCAGTCCAGCGGCACGGAGAAGCTGGTGCGGGCCTCGGGCCCCTGCCCGGAGCCGGTGCGGGTGCTGGCGGCCCCCTTCGACGAGCAGTGGCTGATCCCCGACCACCGCCTGCTGGACACGGCCCGCCCCGAGCTGTGGCGGGTGGCGGACGCCCAGCAGGTGTTCACGGTGGAGACGGCCGGGGACTCCCCCGCCCTGGGCTCGCCCCTCCTGGCGACCTCGTATCTGCCGCTCCTGCGCCCCGGCCGGATCCGTCCCCTGTACCGGCGTCCGGGCGGCGAGGAGCCCAACCTCGCGCCGGGCCTGCGGGACTTCCTGGCCGGCCGCCTGGGCCTGTCCCCCACCCCGCTGGACGTCCTCGCCTGGATCCTGGCCTCGGCCCGCCCGGACCTCACCGTCCCGCTCACTGGCGACGCCGAACTCTGGTCCCGGGGCGTGCGACTGGGCCACCGCATGCTCTGGCTGATGCGCCGCGACGGCGAACGGCCCAAACTCCCCGGTGGCCGCCGCCCCTACGTCCGCGCTCCCCTGCCCCCGCTCCCGCTCACCCTCCACTACGACCGCGAGGAGGAGACCCTCCACCTCGACGAGGGCCGCATCGCGCCGGTGCCCCCGGACGCCTGGGGCTTCGAGGTGTCCGGGGTCCGAGTCGTCGAGGGGTGGTTCGCGGCCCGGACCGTACCCGCCGAGCCCGGCACCCTGTCCGCGATCCGCCCCCGCACCTGGCCGCAGACCTGGACGTCGGAGCTGCTGGAACTGATCACGGTGCTCGCGCTGCTGGCGGAACTGAAGCCGCAGCAGCAGGAGTTGCAGCCGACGGCACCCGTCACGGCCACCGACCTCCGCAAGGCCGGCGTGCTCCCGCCCCCGGAAGCCTCCCGCCGTCCCGCCTCCGTCCTCGACCACCACGAGGAGGGCCCGGAGGGCCAGTTCGCGCTGCTTTAGGCGGAGCCCCCAAGGGGCGCGGGGAACTGCGCGCCCAGCCACGACGATCCCTCACCTGCCGAACTCCCCGAGCTAGCGCGGCGTGAACGCGTCCAGCACCCGCTCCAGCGCCCGCTGGAACACCGCCTCCAGGTCGATCGGCCCCGGGTCCGCCCCGAACGCCGCCGCCATGCGCGGATAGGCGCCGGAGGCGATCCGGCCGCTGAGGTAGGCGATGCGGGCCGCGTTCTCCTCGTCCTCGGACCAGGGCAGGGAGCGGACCCGCTCGGCGGTGTCGAGTTCGTTGCGGACGTACGTGGTCACCACGCCGTTCAGCATGGCGATGAGCTCGATCTTCGTGCCGGAGGAGGCCTCCAGCGGGTCGAGGCAGGCCAGGCAGTGCTCGATGTAGCGCAGGGCGTTCGGGCTGAAGCCGTAGACGGGGGACATCAGGCGCGGCATCCAGGGGTGGCGGTGCAGCAGGCCGCGGGTCTGGTGGGCGACCCGGAGCATGTCGGCCCGCCAGTCGCCGACCGGCTCCCACAGCTCGTGCTCGGCGCTGACCGCGTCCACCATCAGCTCGTACAGGTCCTCTTTTCGGGGGACGTAGTTGTACAGCGACATCGTGCCGCAGCCCAGTTCGGCCGCGACGTTCCGCATCGACACCGCGTCCAGCCCCCGGTCGTCGGCGATCCGTACGGCGGCGGCCGCGATGTCGGCGCGGGTGTACGCGGGCCGTGGGCCCCGTCCGGCGCGCTCGGGGCGCGCCCAGATCACTTCGGGCACGGCCCCTCGGCCCCCTTGGCCTGGCATCGGTCATCACCTCGCCCACCATCCTAGTTACGTACAGCGTACGTAGTGCGCTATGGTCCTCCCATGGCTACTACGTACGCTGTACTCAGTGAGGGTCTGGGGAAGCGCTTCGGCACCGTGCACGCCCTGCGGGGGCTGGATCTGGCCGTGGCGGAGGGCACCGTCTGCGGGCTGCTCGGCCCCAACGGGGCGGGGAAGACGACGGCCGTCCGGCTGCTGACCACGCTGCTCAGGCCCGACGCGGGCTCGGCCCGGGTCGCGGGGCACGACCTCGTCCGGGAGGCGGCGGCCGTGCGGAAGCGGATCGGTGTCACCGGGCAGTACGCCTCGGTCGACGGCGACCTCACCGGGCGGCAGAACCTGCGGCTGTTCGCCCGGCTGCACCGGGTGCGCGGGCCCGCCGACCGGGCCGCGGAACTCCTGGAGCGCTTCGGCCTGACCGAGGCCGCCGACCGGCCCTCGTCCACCTATTCCGGCGGGATGCGCAGGCGCCTGGACCTCGCCGCGAGCCTGATACGCCGCCCGGACGTGCTGTTCCTCGACGAGCCGACGACCGGGCTCGACCCGGCCAGCCGCGCCCACATCTGGGACGCCGTGCGCGAGCTCAAGGCGGACGGCACCACCGTGCTGCTCACCACCCAGTATCTGGAGGAGGCCGACCAACTGGCCGACGACATCGCCCTGGTGGACCGGGGACAGGTCGCCCACCGCGGCTCACCGGCCCAGCTCAAGGCGCTCGTCGGAACGCTCGCGGAGGTCGTCGTCGCGGACGCCGACAGCCTGGAGAAGGCCGCGGCCGTGCTCGGCCGGCTCACCGGCGGGCAGCCGGTGAGCGACCACGAGCGGCACAGCGTCGGCGCGGTCACCACCGACCCGACGCTCACCCTCCCCCGCCTGGTCCGCGAAATGGACGCGGCCGGCCTGCCGTTGCTCGACGCGAGTCTGCGGCCACCGACCCTCGACGACGTGTTCCTGCGGCTGACCGGCAGCACCGGGGACGTCGACGGCACCCACACCAAGGAGCCCGCGGCATGAGCATGTTGGCGTACGACGGCACCGCGATGCTGGGGCGCCAGCTGCGCCGGGTCCGCAACAACCCGGGGCTGCTGATCCTCTCCCAGAGCATGCCGATCAGCATGCTGCTGTTCTTCGGCTACGTCTTCGGCAGCGCGCTGGCGATGCCCGGCCGGGAGTACCGCTCCTTCCTCGTGCCCGGGCTGCTGGTGGCGACCGCCGCGGGCGGCATCATGACGGGTATGTTCCAGGCGGCCCAGGACACCCACCGGGGCGTGCGGGACCGCTTGCGCACACTGCCGATGAGCCGGGCCGCCGTCCCGCTGGGGCAGGCGCTGGCCGACCTCGTGACCACGGCCGCCGGAACGGTGCCGTTCCTGCTGGTCGGGCTGGCCATGGGGTGGCGGATCGAGGGTTCGGCGCTCGACGCGGTGGAGGCGGTGGGGCTGTTGCTGCTGTTCCGGTTCGCCTGCACCTGGGTGGGGATCTTCCTCGGGCTGCTGACCGGCAGCGAGGAGGCGGCCGGCCAGCTCGGCGGCGCCACCTTCATGCTGCCGTTGCTGTCCAACGCCTACATCCCGACCGGCAACCTGCCCGGCTGGCTGCGCGCGCTCGCCGAGTGGAACCCGATCAGCGCGGTGACCACGGCGCTGCGGGACCTGTTCGGCAATGCGCCCGTGCCCGGCGGCGCGGCCTGGCCCGTGGCGCACCCGGTCGCGGGGTCGCTCGCGTGGTGCGCCGTGCTGCTCGCTCTCTTCGCGCCGCTCGCGGTCCGCCGCTACGCGCACGGCTGACAAGCCGCCGGTCAGGGGCGATGATCCAGTCATGGACCGTCTCCCCCTGCCCCTGGAGGGCATCACCGTCGTCGCCGTCGAACAGGCCGTGGCCGCGCCCTTCGCGACCCGGCAGCTCGCCGACCTGGGCGCCCGGGTCATCAAGGTGGAGCGGGTCGACGGCGGCGACTTCGCGCGCGGCTACGACACCGCGGCACACGGACTGGCCTCGCACTTCGTGTGGTGCAACCGCGGCAAGGAGTCCATCGCGCTGGACCTGAAGGACCCGCGCGGCCTGGACCTCGTACGGCGGCTCGTCGCGGACGCGGACGTGTTCGTGCAGAACCTCGCCCAGGGCGCGGCGGCCCGGCTCGGCCTCGACGCGGCCACCCTGTGCGCGGCGCACCCGCGGCTGGTCGCGGTCGACATCTCGGGGTACGGGGCTTCGGGGCCGTACGCGGACAAGCGGGCGTACGACATGCTCGTGCAGTGCGAGGCGGGGCTGGTGTCGGTGACGGGGACACCGGAGCAGCCGGTGAAGGCGGGAATCCCGGCCGCGGACATCGCGGCGGCCATGTACGCCTTCTCGGGAGTGCTGGCGGCGCTGGTACGGCGGGGGACGACCGGGCGCGGCGGTCCGGTGCAGGTGTCCATGCTGGACGCGCTCGCCGAGTGGATGGGGCACCCGCTGCACCACTCGATGCACGGCGGCACTCCCCCGGCGCGCACCGGGCTCGCACACGCCGTCATCGCCCCGTACGACGCCTACCCGACGGCGGACGGCGGGCGGGTGCTGCTCTCGGTGCAGAACGACCGGGAGTGGCGACGACTGGCGGAACACGTGCTCGGGCGACCCGAGTTGGGCACGGACCCCGGGCTCGCGACGAACGCGGCCCGGGTGGCCGACCGGGCCCGTACCGACGAGCTGGTCGGGAAGGCGCTGGGCGCGCTGACGGCGGACGAGGCCGTGGCACGGCTGGAGGCGGCGGGCATCGCCTGTGCACGGCTGAGGGACCTGTGGGAGGTCGCGGAGCATCCGCAGCTGGCGGCCCGGGACCGCTGGCGCGAGGTGGATTCGCCGGCCGGACCGTTGCGGGCGCTGCTGCCGCCCATCACGCTGCCGGGCGGGGACGAGGCACGGATGGGTGAGGTGCCCGCGCTCGGGCAGCACACCGGCGCGCTGCTGCGTGCCGTGGGGATGACGGACGACGAGATCGCAGCGTTGCGCCGGGACGGCGTGGTGGCCTAGGGCCTGCCCTGAGCGCGGGCCGGGCTCAGTGCTTGTTGCCGCCGAAGAGTGAACGGCGCAGTCGGCGCAGCGGCGCGAAGAGCGAGACCCGGCTGACCCGGGCGCCCCTGCCGCTGCGCTTGTGGGCGGGTTCACGTGCGGTCAGCTCACGCATCAGCGATGTCGCCTCGACCGTCTCCCGCTGCGGTATGGCGGGACCACCCAGCACCGACAGATGGCGGTCCAGACGCGAGCTGGTCGCACTGCTGCCGCAGGTGATCGCAGGGACCCGCGCCCTGCTTCGCACTGTTATCTGATCCATGTCACTCCCCACCCGTACGAGTCCACCCGGCCCGGGCAGGGTAACCCTATCGCCCCGACGAGGCACTCGTGTATCTCGGTCGCAGTATTCACCTACCCCGCAAGGAGGTTGACGATTACTCTCCGAATCCGACCGAATTCAACGCGAGTTGGGCAATCGGCTGGGTGGTGGGCTGCGCCGACCCCCCGTCGGGTTCCACGGTTACGGCGAGTGATGCCGCCGATTTGGCCAGACCCGATGCGATCAAGGGCGTGTCGCCGTCGAAGAGCCCGAGGGAACGCGGCTGCGCGCCGGGGCGCATGAGCCAGAGCTGACGCACCCGTCCGCTGGGCGGGGTGCCGTATCCGCTGAGCGTGACGACGACCTGGCCCTCGGAAGCGGAAGCAATCACTCCGATGGTGCGGCCCTCTTCGTCCTTGCCAGTGGTCGCACGGGTGTCGGAGGCGGAGAGAACGTGGGCGATCTCACGTGACTGGGCGCGCGCGGCGTCCAGTTGGCCCTGGGTCCGGTCGGCCTGGACGGCGAAGAGCCCGGCGACGACGAGCGCCGCGGCGGCCGTGGCCGTGGCGAACGGGACGAACAGGGGGCGCGGGCGAGGCGTGCGGGTGCGGGCCGGAGGAGGCTGACCGCCCCAGACGTGCGGCGGGAGCTGAGCGGCGCGCTCCCGGGCGGGGGCCGGGTCCTGCGGCGTGGTTCGGACGGCCGCCAACACCCGGTCGCGCATCGCGGCCGGCGGTGGGGCGGCGGCGGACCAGGCCAGACGCACCGCGTCCTCGGCCAGTTGGCGGACCTCGGCGCCGCAGCGGTCACAGGTGCGCAGGTGCTTCTCGAAGCGGACGCGCTCGGCCGGCTCCAGGGCATCGAGGGCATACGGCGCGGCCAGCGAGTGGAGTGCCTCGCGGCCGAGGAGACGGTCGAGCACACTCATGCGGCACCTCCGAGGCACTGGCGCAGCCGGGTGAGTCCGTCACGCATCCGCGTCTTCACCGTACCCAGCGGCAGCGAGAGCCGCTCGGCCACCTCCCGGTAGGTGTAGCCGTCGTAGTAGGCGAGGGTGACGGACTGCCGCTGAAGGGTGGTGAGGCGGCCCAGGCAGCGCCGTACCGACTCGCGCTCCAGTCCCACCTCGACCTCCTCGGCGACATGGTCGAAGGCGGGCTCGGTGGCCCGCAGTGCCTCGCGCTGCTCGCGTTCCCCGGCCGCGCGGGCGCTGCGCACCCGGTCGACGGCGCGGCGGTGGGCGAGGGTGAGCACCCAGGACAGGGCGCTGCCCCGGGAGGGATCGAACCGGGCGGCGGAGCGCCAGAGTTCGAGCAGCACCTCCTGGGCCACCTCCTCCGACTGGGCGGGATCGCGCAGGACGCGGCGTACGAGCCCGTACAGCGGCCCGGACACCATGCCGTACAGCCGCTCGAACGCCATCTGGTCACCGCCCGCCACGCGCACCAGGAGTTGGTCCGCCTCCGACCGGTCCCCCTCCGAGCGGCCGCACCGCCCCCATCCCGCCACGCCAGCTCCCGTCGCACCGGTTCTGCCCAACGGACACACCTCCAGCAGGGCTTACGGATGCGGGAGCCGAAAACGCGGGTCTCAAACTCGAAAAAGTTTTTTTCCTCCAGACCAATCCGAACCCGCCTTCCGCTCCGTATACCCGTCCGTCAAGCAAGTTGGGACTGAGGACGGACGGCATGACACCTCACTTTTCCAGGAGCGGTGCGGGGCGCAAGGGCCTTGTCACTCTCGTCTGTGGTGCGCTGGCCGCCGGTGGGCTCGCAGCCGCCGGCGCCGCCGCACTGGCACCCGGGGCGGCCTTCGCCTCCAGCCACCGGGAGGCCCCGCTCATCTCGGGCACTCCGCAGTACGACAACACCGACGTGTACGCGTTCGTCAGCCCCGACAAGCCCGACACGACGACGATCGTCGCGAACTGGATCCCGATGGAGGACCCGGCCGGCGGCCCGAACTTCTTCACGTTCGCGGACGACGCCCAGTACGACCTCCACATCGACAACAACGGTGACGCGCAGGACGACCTGCTCTTCCGCTACACCTTCAGGACACATCGGAAGAACGAGAACACGTTCCTCTACAACACCGGTGTGGTCGACAGCCTGAACGACCCCGACCTCAACGTCACGCAGTCGTACAACATCGACCTGATCCGTATGAAGCACGGCAAGCAGGTGTACAAGACGAGGGTCGCGAGCGGCGTCCCGGTGGCCCCGTCGGACGTCGGCAAGGCGTCGATGCCGGACTACGCCAAGCTGCGCTCGCAGGCGATCTACAAGACGGCGAACGGCGGCGCGACCTTCGCCGGGCAGGCGGACGACCCGTTCTTCCTGGACCTGCGCGTCTTCGACCTGCTGTACGGCGGCAACCTCTCCGAGGTCGGCAATGACACGCTCAAGGGCTACAACGTCAACACGATCGCCCTGCAGGTGCCCAACGACCTGATCCGCGAGTCCTCCAAGCAGCCGATCGTCGGCATCTGGTCGACGACGCAGCGCAGGAACGCGCAGGGCTACTACTCGCAGGTCTCGCGCCTGGGCAACCCGCTGGTCAACGAGGTCGTCAACCCGCTGAAGGACAAGGACAGGTTCAACGCGTCCTCGCCGGCGTACGACGGGCAGTTCCTGAAGAACGTGACCAACCCCGAGCTGCCGAAGCTCATCGAGTCGATCTACAAGATCAAGGCTCCGAGCGAGCCGCGCAACGACCTGGTCGACGTGTTCCTGAAGGGCGTCAAGGGGCTCAACCAGCCGCCGTACGTGAAGCCTTCGGAGGAGCTGCGCCTCAACACCTCGATCAAGCCGGCCATGCACCCCAAGCGGCTCGGCGTCCTCGACGGTGACAACGCCGGCTTCCCCAACGGCCGTCGCCTCACCGACGACGTGGTCGACGAGGCGCTCCAGGTCATGGAGGGCGAGCTGGTCGGTTCGAAGAACGACCTGAGCGACGCGGTCAACGAGAACGACAAGAAGTTCGAGAAGTACTTCCCGTACGTGGCGGAGCCGACCCCGGGTTCGCGCGGCAAGCTCGCCAAGGGCACGACCAGCGGCGCCGACGTGCGCAGCCAGCTCAGTGACGCGCTCCAGCCGGCGGGCACCTCCGGCGGCAGCGACAACACGACCCTGATCGCCGGGTCGGCGGCCGCGGGCGCGGCCGGAGTCCTGGTGCTCGGCACCGGCTTCTCATGGTGGCGCCGGCGCATGTCGCGCGGGTACTGATCCCACGCCCCCACCGACTGGCGCGGCCCGCGTAACCATTCCCCCACGGCGCGGGCCGCGCCGCCCCATGACTTTTCCGCAAGACGACCAGGCGACCCAGGAGAGGGCATGTCCCCGCGCACGAACGACAACGAGCCCGCCGGCCGGCCGGTGGACGCACCCGAGGGCGACGTGCCCGACAGCGCCCCCGCTGTCGCCGACTCCGCTGCCGCCGCAACGGAACCCACCACCGCCGCGGCGCGGCCCCCGGCCACGGAGGCCGCCTCCCAGAACGACGAGCGTGTCGTCGCCGTGCGGCGGGTCGGGGCCGCCGGGCGGAAGTGGCGGGCGGCCCGGCTCGCAGGGTGTGCGGCGCTGCTGGCGGTCGCGCTGACCGGCGGGGCGATCGCCTTGGGTGCCGCGCGGGACGGCTCGCCCGCGACCGTGGCCGCCAGCTCCACGGCGGTCTCCCCGGGGCTGCTGGCGAGCGGTGACCTCGACTCGACCATCACCGCCCTCCAGGCCCATCTGCGCGCCCAGCCGAAGGACTACGGCAGCTGGGCCACCCTGGGGCTGGCCTACGACGAGCAGGCGCGGACCAAGGGCGACCCGTCCCGGTACCCGCAGGCCGAGAAGGCCCTGAAGCGCTCGCTGCGGCTGTCCCCGGACAACGACCAGGCCCTCGCCGGCCTCGCGGCGCTCGCCGCCGCGAGGCACCAGTTCGCGCAGGCCCTCACCTACGCCGACCGGGCCCTGAAGGAGAATCCGTACAGCGAGCGCGCCCTGTCCTCCCGTATCGACGCCCTGGTCGAACTCGGCCGGTACGACGAGGCGTCGAAGGCCGCCGACACGGCCGACGCACGCAAGCCCGGTGTCCCCGTGTTCACCCGGTACGCGTACGTGCACGAGCTGCGCGGTGACGTGAAGACGGCCCGCCGGGTGCTCCAGCAGGCGCTGTCCACCGCCACCTCCCGGGGCGACATCGCGTACGTCTCCGCCCAGCTCGGCCAACTCGCCTGGAACCAGGGCGACTACAAGAGCGCGCTCCATCACTACGCCCGCGCCCTGGCCGCCGACGAGAACTACCTCCCCGCGCTGGAGGGCCGCGCCCGCGCCCAGGCGGCGAGCGGTGACCGGGCCGGCGCGATCAAGGGCATGGAGCTCGTCGTCTCGCGGTACCCGCTGCCCGGCCCCCTCGTCGAGCTCGGCGAGCTGTACGAGGCGCGCGGCAAGGACGGCGACAAGGCGAAGGCCCGGGACCAGTACTCCCTTGTCGACGCCTGGATCGCCCTGGCGAAGGCCAACGGCGTCAACGCCGACCTCGACACCGCGCTGGCCGCCGCGGACCACGGCGACAAGGCCGCCGCCCTGCGGGCCGCCCGCGCCGAGTGGGCCCGCCGCCACACCGTGCACACCGCGGACGCCCTCGCCTGGGCCCTGCACGTCAACGGCAAGGACCAGGAGGCCCTCGCCCACGCCCGCCAGGCCACCGCCACGGGCTACCGCAACGCCTCCTTCCTCTACCACCGGGGCATGATCGAACTGGCCACCGGCCACCGGAAGGACGGCCGCGCCTCCCTGACCGCCGCCCTGAAGCTCAACCCCGGCTTCTCCCCGCTCGGTGCCCGTGAGGCCCGCAAGGCCCTGGAGGCGGCCAAGTGAAGTCCCGCCGCCTCCTCGCCGCCGCCCTGGCCGCCGGCGCACTCGTGCTCCTGCCCGCCACGGCCGCGAGCGCCCACCCGCTGGGCAACTTCACCGTCAACCGCTACGACGGTCTCGTCGCCGCCCCCGGACAGCTCCGCGTCGACCACGTCGAGGACCTCGCCGAGATCCCGGCCACCCAGGCCAAGCCCGACATCAGGAAGCTGGGCCTGACCGAGTGGGCGCGGCAGCGGTGCGCCACGGCCGCCGAGGGCAGCAGGCTGACCGTCGACGGCCACAGGACCGCCCTGTCGGCCGGCACCGCGCACGCGAAGCTGCGCCCCGGCCAGGCCGGGCTCAACACCCTGCGCGTGGAATGCCGGTTCACCGCCCCGCTCCCCAAGGGCGACACCGTGGCCCTCGGCTTCCACAGCGCGGGCGTCACCACGGGACCCGGCTGGCGGGAGATCACCGGGCGCGGTGACCGGATGACGCTCACCGCCTCGGACGTGCCGAAGACCTCGGTCTCCCACGAACTCACGGCGTACCCGAAGGACCTGCTCTCCTCCCCGGCCGACACCGTCACCGCCTCCGTGCACGCGCGGCCCGGCGGACCGGCCCTCTCGGAGGAGCGCCAGGACGCCCCGGCCTCCGCCATCCTGCCCCGCGGCGCCGACCGGTGGACCCGCGCCCTGGACGACCTCGTCGCCCAGCACGACCTCACCGTCGGCTTCGCCGCCCTCGCCCTGCTCATCGCGATCGGGCTCGGCGCGATGCACGCCCTCGCCCCGGGCCACGGCAAGACCCTGATGGCCGCGACGGCGGCGGCCCGGGGCGGCCGGGCCCGTATGCGGGACGTGCTCCCGCTGGCCGCCTCGGTCACGGTCACCCACACCCTGGGCGTGGTGGCCCTCGGACTCCTCGTCACCGCCGGTTCGGCCGCGACCCCCTCGGTGATCGCCTGGCTGGGCATCGCGAGCGGCCTGCTGGTGACCGGCGCGGGGGCGAACCTCGTACGCCGGGCACTGCGCAACCGGCCACAGGGGCACAAGCACGACCACGCTCACGGCCACGCTCACGACCACGACCACACCCATGAGCACGACCACGACCACGACCATCAGCACGACCACAGTCACGACCATCAGCACGGCCACCCGCACGACCACGACCACCACCATCACGACGGCGCCGTCGAGCACACCCATGGCGGCTTCACCCACACCCACGCCACCGCCCCCACCCTGCGCGGCACGATCCTGCTCGGCTTCGCGGGCGGGCTGGTGCCCAGTCCCTCCGCGGTCGTCGTGCTGGTGGGTGCGGCCGCCCTCGGGCAGGCGTGGTTCGGTCTGCTGCTGGTCGTCGCGTACGGCGTGGGGCTGGCGCTCACGCTCACCGCGGCCGGATTCGCCGTCGTCAAGCTGGGTAGCGGAATGAACCGGGTGCTGAACCGTCGCCCCCGGTGGACGGCCGGCCCCGTGGCCGCCCTGGTGCGCAGGACCACGCCCCTGGCATCCGCGTTCGTCGTGCTGGTCCTGGGCGCCGGATTGGTGCTCAAGGGGGCGGCATCCGCACTCGGCTGAGCTACTTTTGTGGAGAAATCACGCGAGATGCCATGGGGGGCACCCGTGTCCGAACAGCCGGGCAGTGAACGTGTGATCGCCGGCCGCTACCGTCTGCTGTCGCCGCTCGGCGAGGGCGGCATGGGAACCGTGTGGCGGGCCCTCGACGAGGTGCTGAACCGCGAGGTCGCCGTCAAGGAGGTGCGGGCCCCGGCCGGGCTGCCCGGTGCGGACGTCGAGCGGCTGTACGCCCGCCTGGAACGCGAGGCCTGGGCGGCGGCGCGGGTCGCGAACCGCAATGTGGTCACGGTGTACGACGTGGCCGTGGAGGGCGGCCGGCCCTGGATCGTCATGGAGCTGGTGCGCGGGCTGTCCCTCGCCGACCAGTTGGAGGCGGAGGGACCGCTGCCCCCGCAGCGCGCCGCGCACATCGGCGCCGAGGTGCTGGCCGCGCTGCGCGCCGCCCACGCGGCCGGGGTGCTGCACCGGGACGTGAAGCCGGCCAACGTGCTGCTGGCGAACGACGGCCGGGTGGTGCTCACCGACTTCGGCATCGCCACGGTCGAGGGGAGCTCCGCGCTGACCATGACCGGCGAGGTGATCGGCTCGCCCGAGTACCTCGCCCCCGAGCGGGCGCTCGGGCGGACGCCCGGCCCCGAGTCGGACCTGTGGTCCCTGGGCGTACTGCTGTACGCGGCGGTCGAGGGCGGTTCGCCGTTCCGTCAGGACACGCCGCTGAGCACCCTGCGCGCGGTCGTCGACGAGGAGTTGCCGCCACCGCGCCGGGCCGGGCCGCTCGCCCCGGTCATCGAGGGGCTGCTGCGCAAGGATCCGGCCGAGCGTCTGGCCGCCGAACCGGCCGAGCAGGACCTGCGGCTGGTCGCGGCGGGCGGTACGCCGCGTGCGGACTCCGTGGCCATGGGGTCGTACGCGCCGACGGCCCCGACCCGTCCGCAGCGGCCGGCGTCCCCGACGCCGCCGATGGCCATGCCCTCGCCGACCGCCACGGCACCGCAGCCGGAGCCGGACCGCAATCGGCGTGCCGGCGTCGTCCTGGTGGCCGGCCTGGTCGTCGTGGCGCTCGCGCTGGCCGGGCTGACGTACGTACTGCTCAACCACCACACCGCGAAGGACGAGAGCAGCGGCGGCGCGAGCACCGACCGGGCGAGCAGCCTCAGTTCGCCGGCTCCGACTCGCAGCACCGGCTCGCACACGGGCGCACCGCCGCCCTCGCGGGGCAGCAGCCCGGCGAGTTCGGCCCCGGCCCAGTCCGTGCACGTCACCCTGACGGGGGCGCACACGGAGTACTCCGGGAGCTGTCCGCCGCCGAGTGCGCAGGCGCCCGCGTTCACGGCGACGTTCACGGTGGGCCGGCTGCCCGCGCAGGTCGAGTACCGGTGGGTGGTGAAGAGCGGCTCGGTCTCCGACTCGGGCTGGAAGACGCTGTCGTTCCCGGCGGGCGGGGAGAAGTCCAAGCAGGACAGGGTCGTCGTGACGACCTACAAGGAGAGCGGGACGGTCGAGAACGCGATCGGCGTCGAGGTGCGCAGCCCGGTGCGTACGACGTCCGACCAGGTGCCGTTCTCGGTGACCTGCGCGACGACGGAGACCCCGTCGGACGGGGCCTCCTCCTCGCCTTCGGCCTCTCCCTGACGGTCAGGCGGCACCCGTGAGGACGGGCAGGTAACCGCCGGACTGGCCGGACGCGGTCGGGTGGTACGACTCACCGATGTTCAGCCAGTCGAGGCTGTGCAGCCAGGAGCTGCCGGAGCAGATCTCGTGGCCGGTGAACGGGGTGCGGACGTCGCCGAAGACGAAGCCGTGGTCCAGGGCGCGCTTCTGGACGGCGCTGTTCAGGTAGTCGGACGCGTCGTTGATCGCGGCGCGCTTGGTGTCGGAGAGGCCGACGCACGTCGTCCCGAGCTTGTAGAAGCGCGGGTAGCCGAGCACGACCACATGGGCGGACGGGGCCTTGGCGCTGATCGCGGAGTAGACGCTGTCGAGCTTGCCGGGCAGCGTCGAGTCGACGTACGCCTTCGCGGCGTCGAGCTTGGCCAGACAGGTGCTGTCGGAACCTGTCACACAGGTCGTCATGACGTCGGCGAAACCCGCGTCGTTGCCGCCGATGGTGATGGTGACCAGGCTGGTGGAGGAGTTGAGCGAGCCCAGCTGGTTGTTCAGGACGTCGCCCGTCTTGGCACCCGAACAGGCGTTGAAGGCGAACGAGGACGGGGCGTGCGCGGCGTTCCACAGGTACGGGTACGCCTTGGTGCTGCGGTCGCAACTGCCGCTGGAACTGATGTAGCTGCCCGAACCCACCCCGGAGGAGTAGGAGTCGCCGAGCGCCACGTAGCCGCCGGTCGCGGCGAGGGGGGACGCCTGCGCCGTGGCGGCCCCGGTGAGGGCGAGGCCGGTGGCGAGGAGGAGTGAGGTCGCGAATGCCGTGAATCGGGAACGTCTCATGGAACCTCCCTTTAGCAGGATCTCTGCCGTAACTGTCGTAGCAACTAGGCGTGTTGACGGGAAGTGTCCATGCCAAAAATTCGTTCGCCTTTCATGCGCATGCCCATCTCGATGACTGGCCGTCACCTCTTGTGCGGAACAGGGCGGCACGGCGGAAACCGGGTGCGCCGGACGGTCCCGTGCCGGATCATGGCGGCATGTCTGCGAACCCACACGACGCTCTGCCGATCCGGCTCAACGTCGACGACTCCGACTCGCCGTCCGACGTCGTCGACGCGCTGTTCCTCGGCCGCTTCGCGACGGGCGAGCAGCCGTACGCGCACGCGGCCAACATCGACCGGGTCCGCTCCGGCGTGAGCCTGCTGCCGTGCGGCGCCCGGGTCCTGCGCGTCGCCCGGGACGACGACCGCAGCGCGACCCTCGCCGAGGGCGACGGCTGGACCCTGCTGGTCTCCCGCTGGAACCGGGGCGCGGACGTCACCGTCACCGCGACCACGGCGGAACTGGCCGCGCAGGTGCTGAACGAGGCGACGGACGGCGCGGCCGACGAGCCCGAGCCGCAGCCGGAGAACGTGACGATGGGCTTCTGGTACGTCTCCCCGAGGCGGGGCCCGCACCGCACCACCCGTCAGATCTCCGCGGGCACCTGGGAGGAGGTCCGCGTCAACTACACCGCACCGGTGGCGGAGGCCATGGACCGCCTGATGAAGACCACCCCCGAGGACATCTCGGGCCGCCTGCTGCTGCTCCACGGCCCGCCCGGGACCGGGAAGACCTCGGCGCTGCGCACACTCGCCCGCTCCTGGCGGGACTGGTGCCAGGTGGACTGCGTGCTCGACCCCGAGCGGCTGTTCTCCGACGTCGGCTATCTGATGGACATCGCGATCGGTGAGGAGGACGCGGCGGGCAAGGGCCGCTGGCGGCTGCTCCTGCTGGAGGACTGCGACGAACTGATCCGCGGCGAGGCCAAGCACACCGCCGGCCAGGCCCTGTCCCGTCTGCTGAACCTGACCGACGGCCTGCTCGGCCAGGGCCGCAACGTCCTGGTCGGCGTCACCACCAACGAGGACCTGGAGCGACTGCACCCCGCGGTGGTCCGGCCCGGCCGCTGCCTGGCCCGTATCGAGGTCGGCAGGCTGACCCGTCCGGAGGCGGTGGCCTGGCTGGGCACCGAGGAGGGGGTGGGCCGGGACGGGGCGACACTGGCGGAGCTGTACGCGCTGCGCCGGGGCACGTCGCCGACGTCGGTGCCGGGGGCGCGGGACGGGGCGGACGCGGGGCTCTACCTGTAGTGCTTTGATGAGGTTATGACCCTGTTCGTCGGCACCTCGGGATGGCAGTACAAGGACTGGCGGGAGCTCGTGTACCCGGCCGGGGTGCCGGCGCGGCTGTGGCTCGAGGAGTACACACGGCTCTTCGCCACGGTGGAGATCAACAACGCGTTCTACCGGTTGCCGTCGTACGACACCTTCGCCTCCTGGCGGGTGAGGGTCCCGCCGGACTTCGTGGTGGCGGTCAAGGCCAGCCGCTACCTGACCCACATCAAGCGCCTCAAGGACCCGGAGGAACCGGTCCACCGTCTGATGACCCACGCGGCGGGCCTCGGCGGCCGTCTGGGCCCGGTGCTGCTCCAGCTCCCGCCGACCCTGCGCGCGGACCCGCCGCTGCTCGACGCCTGTCTGGCCTGCTTCCCGTCCACCACGAGGGTCGCGGTCGAGCCGCGCCACGACTCCTGGTGGACGCCCGAGACGCGCAAGGTGCTGGAGTCCCGGGGTGCCGCCCTGTGCTGGGCGGACGTCCTGGCCCGCCCGGTGGCCCCGCTCTGGCGCACCGCCGACTGGGGGTACGTCCGCTTCCACCAGGGCCGCGCCCGGCCGTGGCCGCGCTACGGCCGGCGCTCGCTGGAGACATGGGTCGACCGCATCGCGACCACCTGGCCCGATGTCCTCGACGTCTACGCCTACTTCAACAACGACCCGGGCGGCGCGGCGGTGGCCGACGCGACGGCCTTCGGCAGGGCGGCGACGAGAGCGGGCCTGACGGTGACCCGCACGCCCGGCCGGCCGGCGCTCAGCGGGCAGTGAACGGCGGCCGGTACCCGGAATCGGGGCCCCCTCCCCTCACCCCTGCCCGTATGCCGCACGCAGTGCGTCCCGCACGGCGTCGAGCGCCGCGCCCTCGTCCAGCCCGAGCCGCCGCACCCGCTCGGCGTAGGCCTGAGCCGCAGCCGCCGCCTCACGCACCGCCGCCGAGCCCGCGGCAGCGACGAACGTCCCGTTGCGGCCCCGCGTCTCGATCACCCCGTCCGTCTCCAGCGCCCGGTACGCCTTGGCCACCGTGTTCACCGCGAGCCCCAGCGACTCGGCCAGTCCGCGCACGGTCGGCAGCCGGTATCCCACCGGCAGTTCACCGGACCGGGCCTGCTCGGAGATCTGCGCCCGCACCTGCTCGTACGGCGGCGCGCTGTCGTCGATGTGGATCTTCAAGGTCACGGGCCGATTGTCCCGTACCCGCCGGAAAATAAGAGGCATCCGGGCACGGTGGCCGCATACCGTGCGGCTCCATGACAGTGATCGTGCGCGACCTGCGTCCAGACGTCCGGACCGACGTGGAGGGCTTCGCCCGCGTCCGGATGCTCGCACTCCCGTTCTTCCTGATCACCCCCGACTCCCTGGTCCATGACCTCACCCACGCGCACCCGGAGAGCCATTACCGGCCCCTCGTCGCCGAGGAGGGCGGCGAGATCATCGGCTCGGCCCAGCTCGGCATCGTCCACGACAGCGCGGACCCCGGCATGGGCTACCTGAACGTGTACATCCACCCCGAGCGGACCCGCCGCGGTGCCGGTTCGCTCCTGGTCCGCGCCGCCGAGCAGCATCTGGCCGCGCACGGGGCGAAGAAGGTGTTCGCCTGGGTGCTGGACGAGCCCGGCAACCGCCTCTTCGCCGAGCGGCACGGCTACCGGTCCAGTCGCTCCGCGCACTTCCTCCGGCTGGACCTGGCGAACGGCACCCTGCCGCCGCTCGGGGAGCTCCCGCCCGGCGTGGAGCTGCGTACCGGAGCCGACTTCGCGGCCGATCCGCGCCCGCTGTTCGAGCTGGACGCGGAGACGATGTCCGACGAGCCGAGCGACATCGCCTACGAGTTCACGGACTACGAGGCCTGGCTCGCCGAGAGCTGGAACCACCCGCTGGTCAGCCATGAACTGACCTCGGTGGCCGTGGTGGACGGCCGCCCCGCCGCCTTCAGCGTGGCCCGCATGGACGGCGGCACCCGCTACGGCACCGTCATGACCGGCACCGCGCGTGCCTTGCGCGGCCGGGGCCTGGCCAAGCTGGCCAAGAACGACTCCCTGCACCGGGCCCGCGCGGCCGGGTTCACCGAGGCGTTCACCGGCAATGACACGGGTAACGGCCCGATGCTGGCGATCAACAAGTGGTTCGGGTACGAGGTCTGCGCGACGGAGGTGCGCCATGTCCGCGAACTCGGCTGACGGGGCGACCGTGGTGGAGGTCGTCCTGGTCAAGGGCGGCCGGACGAAGATCCGTTACGACAGCGCGCTCATGGGGGACGACGGCACCCGGGTCACCGTGAGGGCCCCGTGGGCCGGCGCCGGGGT
Source organism: Streptomyces sp. NPDC001544 (assembly GCF_042894285.1). Classification (NCBI taxonomy): domain Bacteria; kingdom Bacillati; phylum Actinomycetota; class Actinomycetes; order Kitasatosporales; family Streptomycetaceae; genus Streptomyces; species Streptomyces sp. NPDC001544. Next base: position 389,703 of record NZ_JBIAVN010000006.1, read on the forward strand.
CCGCGACTTCGGCTTCGTACGCTTCGAGCCGGGTGACCTCTTCACCGAGCACTACTGGCGCGACCGGTGGTACTCCGTGAAGGAGGTCCGTGCCGCCGACGGCACCCTGAAGGGCTGGTACTGCGACATCACCCGCCCGGCGGTCCTGACCGGCACCGAGCTGGTCGTCGAGGACCTCGACCTGGACCTGTGGCGCTCCGCCGACGGCAGCGACGTACGACGGCTGGACGAGGACGAGTTCGCCGAGAGCGGCCTGGCGGAGAGCGACCCGCAGGCCGCCGCGGCGGCCTTGGCGGCGCTCGACGAACTGGAGGCCCTGGCCCGCGGTGACGGCTTCGGCACCCTGCTGACCTGACGCGTGCCTGACTCAGACCCTCGCCACCACCGCATACCGCTCGTCGCCCACGGTCTTGCCCCACAGCGCCGTGTCGTCCGACAGCCGCTCCACGCGCACCTCCCCGGCGACCGCCTCCAGGAGGCCGGCGAGCCGGTCCGCGGGTATGCCCACCGGCGAGACCGTCCCCCACACGCCCTCCACCAGCACGAAGCGCCCTCCCGGCCGCAGCAGTCCGCGCCAGCGGCGCAGGACGCGGGCCGGGTCGGGCAGCGTCCACAGCACGTGCCGTACCAGCACGACGTCGAAACGCCGCTCCCCTACCGGGGGTGCCGCCGCGTCGCCCACCAGGAAGACCGCGTCGCGGCCGGCGAGTTTGGCCCGGGCCAGTTCCACCATCGGCGGGGACAGGTCGACTCCGGTGACGCGGTGCCCCCGCTCGGCGGCGAGAAGGGCCAGGCTGCCGGTGCCGCAGCCGAGATCCAGGACGTCGGCGGGACGGTCGGGCAGCCAGGTCCCGAGCCGGGCCGCCCAGGCCGCACGCACCTCCGGGTCGCGCAGACCGTGGTCCGGTTCCTCGTCGAAACCCGCGGCCTCGGCGTCCCAGTCGACACTCACCGCGATCGCCCGACCACTGTTGTTTGTCATGCCGCAAAGAGTGACACCCGCCACTGACATCCGAATCGTGACAACCGCCACTGACAGACCCGAATCGATGAGGAACTCTCGCCGAAAGCGTCTGCCTCCCTGGCATCAGGGAACCCGGTAGGCACTGAAGGAGGCAGCCATGCGCCGCGTAACCGTGCACAAGCCCCTGAAGAGGACGGACGCCCGCCGCGTCCGCGAGGAGACCGAGGAGCTCCCCGCGGGCCGCCCGGAGGTGCGCAAGGACATCGCGCGGACATGGTGGCCGAACGGCTGACCGGCGTGCGCACGCCGGATACCTGATCCCGGTCTGATCCCTCCCTTAACGCCACCATAAAGATCCCCGTGAACCGCCCCGAGCCGGCGGTTCCACGGTTTGCTGGTGCCGGTCAGGTCCCCGACGGGGCCTGTCCGGCGGCTCAGGCCGGACAGGCTCCGGCGACGGTCAGCTGAACGCCGACGCGCAGGTGGTGGCGGTGGCGTGGGCCGGGTCGAGGGCGTTGGCCACCTCGTGGAAGGCGATGCGGTCGAAGAGCCCGATCGCCACGTGTTCGGAGAGGTCGAGCGGGCACAGGTCCTGCAGCAGGACGTTGGTGACGTCCGACCCGCTCAGATACTGGGTGCGCCAAGGAGTGGCCACCTCGTCGTACTTGGTGGCGAGCACCGTGTACCGCACCCCGGGGACGGTGTCGCCGCCCGCGTTGAGCTTGGTGAGGAAGTCGGATCCGGCGATCTGGTCGGCAAGGCCGGGGGTGGTGGCCTTGAGCAGGTCCGCGGCGCCGGGGAAGTACGGCAGCAGGTTGGTCAGACCGCTCAGCGTGGTGCCGTGGTTGTCGGGGGCGATACCGACGAGGGCGTTCACCTTGGCGGCCCCGCCGAGGAACCTCAGGTAGTAGCGGGGCATCAGGCCGCCCTGCGAGTGCCCGACCAGGTCGGCCTTGGCGGCGCCGGTGGCGGCGAGCACCTTGTCGACGAAATCGGACAGCTGCTGCGCCGACTTGTCGATGGGTCCGAGACCGTAGAAGACGGGGACGCCGGACAGCTGGCCGTAGTCGAGGGAGTAGACGCAGTACCCGCGGTCCTTCAGGTACGGCGCGAGGGACAGCCAGTTGTCGACGGAGTTGCCCAGCGTGCCGTGGACGAGGACGACGGGGCGGGGATGGGCGGCGGAGGGCTTGCAGGAGTAGTCGTTCCATCCGCTGGAACTCGTGGTGGAGGCATGGGCGGTTGCGGCGGGGACGGCGGCGACGGCGGCGGTCAGCAGCAGCGCGGCCAGGGGTCTGAGCACTCTCTTCCAGGGCAGCATCGGGTGATCTCCTCGCGGCTCAAGGGAGTTCGACGGCCATACGCCCTGTGATCCGGATCACGGGATGCTGTTCATTCGTCAAGTTACGGATGAGTAGCACTTATGTGAAGTTACGCGTCAGTAAAAACTTCCAGTGATAACCGGGGGTCCGTCGACGGCCCACGGGCGCGGTTTTCGGTACGACGGCGACATGTCCGGGCTCGTAGCCTCGGAACATGCGTGTGCTGATCGTCGAGGACGAGCCCTATATGGCAGAGGCCATCTGCCATGGCCTGCGCCTGGAAGCCATCGCGGCGGACATCGCGGGTGACGGCGACACCTAGGTCGCCAAGAGCGTCGTCGCCTCCGGCAGTGGCATGCCGATCCTCATCCTCACCGCTGCCGACCGTCTCGACGACAAGGCCACCGGGTTCGCGCTCGGCTCTGCCCCCTGGCCGCCTCCGGCGCGGACCTGCTGGCCCTGGAGGAGATCGCCGCACAGGCGAAGCCGGTGTACGAGTAGGAGCTGGCGAAGGCGTGCCGGTACCACTCCGTGCTGGGCACGGTGGGGCTGTGGAGCAGGACGTCGGGCCGCTGGGGGACTCCAAGCCGGCCGACGTCAAGCTGGCCGACAGCCGGGCGCTGCGTGCGACGGTGGCCACGGGCCACTGGCCACTGGCCGTGTATGTGGCCCATCTGGGATCCGTTCGCGTGAGTCTTAGAGGTCCTAACAAAGGCGTTGGATGTGTCGGTGAGTGATCAGGCAGGGGGCGAGACCGAGGAAGGCCTCGTGGATGTCGTCGCGTCGCTCCCAGCGGATCCGCAGGCGGCGGAATCCGTGCAGCCAGGCAATGGTGCGCTCTACGACCAGCGGAAAATGCCCAGGCCAGAGCGGTGTTCCACGCCTCGCTCCGCGATGACAGGGCGGATACCGCGCTGCCACAGTAGGCGTCGGCATTTGTCGTGGTCGTAGCCGCGGTCGGCAAGCAGGGCGTCAGGCCGATGTCTGGGCCGGCCGACAACGCCGGCAACCGCCGGGATCTTGTCGAGCAGGGGCGGCAACTGAGTGACGTCGTTGCGGTTTCCGCCGGTCAGCGACACCGCGAGAGGGATGCCCTGGCCGTCGGTGAGGACGTGGTGCTTGCTGCCCGGCCGTGCGCGCTCACATGATCAACGGCTTCTGTTAGGAACTCTAAGGGCGTGTATCGAATGTCAGCCCCGCCCCGGTCACGCTGCTTTCGCGTCTTCACCGGCCAGGAACGGATGCAGCAGCGCGAGCAGCGCGTGCGGCCGGTGCAGCGGGATGATGTGGCCGCAGTCTTCGATGACGTGTCCGGTGAGATCGTCGGTGACCGGGCGGAGTTGGCGTTCCAGCGCAGCACCGACGGGCCGGGCGCCCAGCGCCATCGTTGGCACCGTCAGGCGGGCGGTGGCGACCGCCTGCTCGATCTGTACCGCGCTCTCGGGAAGGGCCCGGTAGTACGAGAACGCGCAGCTCAATGCCTGGCGGCCGGTGTATGCGCGGACGAAGGCGTCCCGGAGGGCGGGGCGCACCCCGTCGCCGAGTGTGCCGGCGCTCAGAAACCAGTCGACGTAGGCGGCCTCGTGGCCCTCCAGCACGGTCTCGGCGAGGCCGGGCGCGGCGGAATGGAAGCCGAACCACCACGGCGGCCCGTCGGCGAGGAAGTCCTCGGCGCCGGGCAGCCTGCCCAGAACGGACTCCATGACGACCAGGCGCCGGACGAGACCGGGACGGCGCAGGGCGAGGAGGAAGGCCGGGGCGGTGCCCGCGTCGATGCCCACCACCGCGGCCGAGGACACGCCGAGCGTGGTGAGAAGCGCCGCAGCGTCCTCGGCCAGGGTGCCCGCGTCGTACCCGGAGGCGGCCCGGCTGCTCGCGCCGAACCCGCGCAGGTCCGGCGCGATGACGCGGTAGCGGCCGGACAGATCGGCCATGACGTCGGTCCACAGCTCCCAGGTGTGCGGGAAGCCGTGCAGCAGCAGGACCGCCGGGCCCGATCCGCTGAGGGCGACGTTCAGTTCGACACCGTTGGCGAGGACGCGTCGCAGGTCGGGCACGGAGGGCTCCAGGTGTGTGGTGAGCGGTGGTGACCTGCTCACGCTAAGGAACTATCCTGGTCCGTCCAAGACGGCACTTCTCCTTCAGGTGGTGAGCCCCGGGTGACCACGTCGAGGTCCGGCGAGCCCGGTCAGCGGGCCGGCGAGCGGGGTGATCTGCTGGATCCGCGCTGCCCGACCCGCCGGTTGCTCGACCGTATCGGCACCAAGTGGACGTCGATGGTGGTCAAGGTGCTGGCCGAGGAGGCCCCGGGCGAGCTCCGCTTCGCGGAATTGCGACGCCGTATCCCCGGCATCTCACAGAAGATGCTGTCCGTCACCCTGCAGAGCCTGGCCCGCGACGGCCTGGTCGCGCGCCGCGTGGAACCGACCGTGCCGCCCGCCGTCCACTACCGGCTCACCGAGCTCGGCCTGTCCCTCGAAAGACCGCTCTCCGCCCTGCGGGTCTGGGCCGAGACGCACATGCCGGAGATCGACCGCAGCAATCAGCTCGCCGACGAGTCACCCCCCAATTAGCGCGTGGATCGAATGTGCTGGTCACAGCCACTCGTTGATGGCCGGGACAAGGACGGTCACCTCGTAGCGGACCGCCAACTTGTCATACCGCGTGGCTACGGCCCGGTGTCTTTTGAGGCGGTCAATCCCGCACTCGACAGCATGCCGCTCGCAGTAGTCAATCGGGTCGGACTTCGGCGGCCGACCGCCAATCGAGCCACGTTTCTTGCGGTTGCGGGCCTGGTCGGCCTTGTCCGTGCCCTGCACGACCGAGGCTTCCCCCGCGACGTCATCGACGTCTTCAGCGCCAGCGAGCTGTACACCATCGGGGAACGAAGAGTTCGACCTGGAGGAACTGCACGGCCGGCTGGAAGCGGTCGACTTCACCTCCGACCGCGAGTACGCCACGTATGACATGAGCCCCGTCCACATCGCCGAACTGCGCGCCTGGGTCCGGCACTGGCTCGACGTGGCCCACGGCGGCTACGGCAACCGGGCGAACGGGCCCGACATCCCGCACCAGCAGCTGACCGAAGCCCTGCGCACAGACGCCCACGCGGCCACACCCGACGAGGCGGTCCGGGCGCGGGAGTACGCCGACGACCTGGCCTCGGCCGTGGACGCCCAGGACACGGACCGAACAGCACGCATCCTGGCAAGGATCAACGCACTGCTGTCCACAGCCACCGCGGCCTTCACCCTGACCCGGGGGTCTCCTGCGCCCCGGCTCGTAGGGGAGGGGCGCGGTGGACGGCCCCGCAATCCGTGTCACGACCTCGTCGCGACCCTCGTATCTTTCTGAGCCCACGCCCACACGGACGGCTGCGACACCCGCGCCCAGGTCCTCAAGGCCGATGTCATGAGGACCTGGGCCGGTGAGCTCGACGGTTACGGGTCTCCGCCCTGGTTGAGGTACGCCTCTACGCTGCCGTCCGGCGGCACCACGAGGTAATCCGCGCGACCGTCGCCGTTGATGTCGGCGAACTCGACCAGGCTGGTGCCGGTTCCCGGAGCGATCTGTCCCAACGGCGCCCAGCCGTCGACGCCGTCATGGTCGCCCCCGTTGTTCACCCAGGCCTTCACCGCTCCGGAACTCCTGTGCAAGGCGAGATAGTCGTCCCGCCCGTCGCAGGTGATGTCCGCCAGGCGAAGCGAGGTGAACTGAGGGTTGTCACCGTAGTTGTCGAGGCCGCCGCGGGCGATCTGCCCGCGCGGTTCCCAGCCGTTCACGCCCGGCCGGTCGCCTCCGGCGTTGCGCCACTCGGTCAGCGCGCCGGTCGTGCGGTCCTGTACAAGGTAGTCGGCCTTGCCGTCACCGTCGATGTCGGCGAATTGGACCCAGCCGCTGTCTATGCCGGCGCCGCCACGTGCGAACTGCAGGTGCTCCTCCCATCCGGGGTGGAAGCCGTCGTTGTCGTAGGTGTCGCCGCCGCGGTTGAACCAGGCGTCGACCTCACCGTCGGCGTTGACGACGAGGTAGTCGTCCCTGCCGTCGCCGTCGACGTCCGCGAACCGGATCTGACTGGGTGCCGCTCCATTGCCATTGCCGATCCGACCGCGGTACGCCCAGTCTCCATTGCCGTCGCCACCGCGGTTCATCCACGCCCGCACACCGCCACCGACGTCCAGCACGATGTAGTCGGCTCGGCCGTCTCCGTCGAGGTCGGCGAACCGGATCTTGTCGCGGTACCTGACGACGCCGTCCTGCGGGCCTGCGGCGATCCGACCGATGGGCCGCCACCCGCCGCGCTCGGTGCCGCAGGCGGCCGCAACCGCCCGTCCGGGCAGGATCAGCGTCGACAGCACGGTCACCATGACGACGGCGATGCTCCCGGGTCGTACTTGTCTCCTGGACCGAACGCCCATCCTCGGCCTCCTCTTCGTGGGGCGGAATACGGGGTGGGGCCGGTGGTGCGAGGGTTCCGTACCGGTCACGCCGGATCACCACCGTTGTTGCGGTACTCGGTGACCGATCCGTTGTAGTCCACCACGAGGTAGTCGGCCCTGCCGTCGCCGTCCAGGTCGGCGAACTGGACCAGCGGGTTGCCGATCCCCGGGGCGGTCACTCCGATCGGCTGCCAGCCGTCGACGCCGTCATGGTCGCCACCGTGGTCGAGGAAGGTGGTCACGCCACCGTTGTTGTTGGTCACCAGGTAGTCCGTGCGGTGATCGCAGTTGACGTCGGCCAAGTGCAGGTAGGGCCAGTCGTGGCTCGTGCCGCCGCGGGCGATCTGTCCGCGTGGTTCCCAGCCGTTCACGCCCGGCCGGTCGCCCCCGGCGTTGCGCCACTCGGTCAGCGCGCCGGTGGTGGGATCGACCTTGAGGTAGTCGGCCTTGCCGTCGCCGTCTATGTCGGCGAACTGGATCTGGTCGACGGTGGCGCCGGTGCCGCCCCGGGCGAACTGCGGCCATGCCTCCCAGGTCGGATGCCACCCGTTGTGGTCCACGGAGTCCCCGCCGTGGTTGATCCAGGCGTCCACCTCGCCGCCGTCGTGCACTACGAGGTAGTCGGCCTTGCCATCGCCGTTGACGTCGGCCAGCCGTACCTGGTCGATGGTGAAGTTGCCGCCCGCGGCGTACTCGCCCCTGTACTGCCACCCGGCGCCGCCGGGGGCATCGGTGCCCCGGTTGAGGTAGGCGACGATGGAGGCGCCGTCGCCGAGGATGAGGTAGTCGGCCTTGCCGTCGCCGTCGAGATCGGCGAACCGCACCCGGTGCGGCAGGTCGTCGGACGGTTTGCCGTTCACTCCCTTGGCGACGATGCCTTTCGGCTGCCAGCCGCCGCGCTCGTTGCACTCCGCGGGAGTGTTCGGCGAAGTGGGCGTTCCCGGCTCGGCCACCCATCCCAGGTAGATGGTGGTCAGCAGTGCCATGTAGAAGGAGTCGGCGATCTTCTGGTAGCCGGCGTCATTGGGGTGCACCACGTCGTGCAGATCCGCGGTGGTCAGCGAGGAGAGCTCCACCAGGAAGACGTGCTGTCCGTCGTCACGGCGTTTCTTTGCCACCCGGCGCACACCGTCGTTGTAGGCGTCGATCCTGGCCTGGTACTGGGTGTTCGTCGAAGGCGGCACGGTGGCGACGAGGATGGTCACGCCCGGGTCGTCGGTCAGGATCTGCCCGAGGTAGGCGTCCAGCCGGTCCGGGGCATGCGCCACGTCGGTGTTGTGGACCATGTCGTTGGTACCCGCCAGAACGCTCACCACGTTCGGCCGGTAACGGGCGAAGGACGCCTCGGAGTCGTGCTCGATCTGGGCGATCTCCTCGCCGGGCCACGCCTCGTTGGCGAAGCCGCCGGCACTGCGGTCACCCACGAACGCACGCTTGGTGATGAGCAGATCGTTGCTCGCTCCCATTCCCAGGAGACTGTAGATGGTCGCTGTGCCGAGCTTGATGTCGAGGTCTTCGATGTACCCACCGCCGGTACTGCTGCCGAAACCGTCGGCGTACGTGATCGAGTCACCGGTCGCCTCCCACCGCACGTCGGACAGGGGCAACGGCTCCGCCGCGGCCTGCATCCGGCCCAGCCCGACAGGGAAGTGATCGGAGTTCAGGCCGTCCCTGCGGTCGGCGTGACCCAGATCGATCTGCGGACGTTGGGTGGTGACGAAGTAGTCCAGTCGGCCGCCGTTCTGGTGCGTGGGTATGTTCTGGGGCGTGTCGTGGAAGATCACGCCGGCCGGCAGTGAGTAGCGGGTCTGAAGGATGCCGGGGTCGACGTTGAAGTCGCCACCGACGGTCCAGGTGTAGGTCTGTCCCGGCGGCTGCCAGCCGGTGACGGCGCGGTCGATCGCGTCCAGCAGTACCGCGGAGTCCCCACCGCCGCCGGACAGCCCGTGCACCGTGAAGTACCAGTGCGAACCGTACCGGGCCCCCAGCGCGGTGCGACCTGCGGCAACCGGGTTCTCCACCACCTGGATCTCGTCCGGTATTTCACTGAGCACCAGGGCGATGTTCACCCGGCCGCCCTCGACTCGCGGGTTGAAGTTGGGATCGTCCTGTGTCTGCAGGAAATACACGTAGCGAGTGGTGCCTCTGCTGGTGCTGCCGATCTGCCATTGGGCGCTCAGCACCTCGTAAGTTCTCTGCACCCCTTGGGAGTCGGTAGTGGTGCGCTGTATCGACTGGCCACGTTGCGCTCCCGCGGGCGGTGTCGGGCCCACCTCTTGCAACATCAGGATCGGCGCCTGCAGCGCCATTCCCTCAACGCAGTCACGCCACTTCGCGCCGTTGTCCGACCCCTGCATGTTCCAGCTGATCAGCGGCGTGACGTCCAGCGGCCGGTCGGCGGCCTCGGCGGCCTTCGGGACGGCCCCCAACAGCCCGGCCATCATGGCGAGAACGATGGCGAAGGACGGGGCGCGCCGCAGCAAGCCGGCCCGCCGGTCCGGCGACCCACGGCGCGGGGCGCGGCGCCAGGCATGCGGACGGTAAGCATCCGGATGCTGCTTGGGTAACTGCATGATTCTGCCTTCCCTCGCCACTGTCCCCGAGCCAGGACCAGGCAATGGGCGCGCGGCAACGGGAATCCCCGCCTCATTCAGGCGGACATGACAAGTAGAACACCCCTCGCGGAAGAGCTCCGACCTTGCGGCTGGAAACAGCCTTTGGGGGGAGGCGCGCAAGTGGAGAGACGGTCCTGAATGCCCAGGTGCGAGTTGGAGTGCATCGACAGGGCGATGCCGAACGCCTCGCAGAGGGCGGCCAGTTCGCGGGTGCGGCGCAGCCCGCCCCAGTAGTGGTGGTCGGTGCCGGATCGACCAGATCCTCACCCGGGGCGTGGAGCCGCGGAGTTCATGGGTGCTGCCGGCCACCGGGAGCGACCACCGTCCGGTGGCGGCCCGCGTCAGCTGGTGACCGAGGGGGCCTACGCGGCCAGCCGTCCCGGCATCACCGCTCGCGGTCCGAACTTCGCCCGCGCCCGGTCCGCGACCTCCTCGATGCGGCGGGCCTTCTCGTCCACGGGGTCGAAGGTGAGCTGGTGGGAGGCCTGGTCGGCGGGGGTGAGTCCCTCGGCGCGCAGGGCGAGGGCGCGGACCCGGGCGCGCTGGAGACCGAGGGCCTCGTACATGCCGTACGCCGTCCTGGTCAGCGCCGCGGAGTGTGCGGTCGGCTCCTTGAGGGTGCGGGTGCGGGTGGTGGAACTCCGGTCGGCGTAGCGCACGGTGAGGGTCAGGGTGCGGCAGACCTTCTCCAGGGCGCGCAGCCGGGCGCCCAGTTCCTCGGCGGCGGACAGCAGTGCCCTGCGGTGAAGGTCCGGGTCCAGTTCGTCGCGGCCGAAGGGGCGTTCGACGGCAAGAGAGCGGGAGACGGCGTTCGGGACGACCCGGCCGCGGTCGGTCCCGTTCGCCTTCTCGTGCAGCTCACGGCCCGTTTTCGCGCCCACCAGGCGCTGCAGCGTGGACAGGGGGGCCGCGGCGACCCGGCCCAGGGTGTCGAGGCCGTAGTCGCACAGGGTGCGGGCGGTGGCGGTGCCCACACCCGGGAGCGCGGCCACGGGGCGGTCGGCGAGGAACTCCCTGATGGCGTCGGGGTCCTCGGGCACGACACAGGTCGTCCCGGGCCGCGCCTCGCGCAGCGCCATACGGGCCAGCAGCGGGCCCGGCCCGGCGCCGATCGCGCAGTCGACGCCGTGCAGCGCGAGGGCGCGGACCCGGATCACCGCCGCCAGTTCGACCGCGCTGCGCCCGAAGTAGCGTTCCGCGCCCCGCAGATCGGCCAGCGCCCCGTCCGGCGGCAGCGCCTCGACGACCGGGGTGAAGTCCTGCAGCAGCCCGAGCAGTGCGGGCAGGGCCGCCTCGTGCGCCGGCGGCAGCTGGAAACGTACGCAGAGGATGGTCATCCCGCACTCCCCGGACTCTGGTGCCACAACTTCTTCCCACCCGCCGGGCCCTCGCCCGCGGGACGCAGATCGGCCCAGGGGTGCATCTCGTACCCCGTGGGCATGCGGATCGTCCGGCTCTCGGCCGCGTCTCTCCGCGGCTGGGGAACGGGTTCCGCCAGCCGTGCCGCCACCTCGTCGAGGCCGCCCTCGGCGCGCAGTTCGACCAGCTCGGCGAGGTTCCAGGCCGCGGAGCCCACCACGCTGAGGCTGCGCGGACCGCGCCGCTGCACCACCCCGCGCACCAGCAGCAGCCAGGAGTGGAAGACGGTGTGCGCGCAGGCGTCGTGGGAGTCGTCGAAGAAGGCCAGGTCGACCAGGCCCGTGCCGTCGTCCAGCGTGGTGAAGACGACCCGCTTGCCGGACCGGATCGGCGGGGTCTGGGTGGCCGCCTTGGCGCCCGCGACCAGGACCGTCTCGCCGTGCCGGGCCGTACGCAGCCGGCGTGCGGCCACCACGCCGAGCTCGTCGAGGAACTCCCGGTGGTCGTCCATCAGATTGCGTGAGGCGTCCATGGACAGCACGCCCAGCTCGGCGCTGAGCCGCTCCTGGGAGGTGAGGTCGGGCAGCCCGGCCGGGGCGGTCCGGCGCCCGCCGGCCAGGGGGAGCTGGCCGCCGCCCGCGCCCCGGGCGCCCCGGTGCAGCTCGGACAGGTGCAGCTGCAGGTCGCGGCGGTTGGCGCCGAAGGCGTCCAGCGCACCGACCTGGGCCAGCCTCTGGGCGAGCGGGCGGCTGGGCCGGGCCCGCTCCCAGAAGTCCAGCAGCGAGGCGTAGGGCTGCCCGTCGGCGATCCGGCCGGCCTCGGCCTCGCTGATGCCGTGCACGTCGGAAAGGGCGAGTCGCAGCCCCCACACCCCATCAGATGCGGACACCGGGTCAGATTCAGACACCAGTTCGATCCTGTGTGCGACCCCCGACACGTTCACGTCCAGCGGCAGCACCGGAACCCCGCGCCGCCGGGCGTCGGCGAGCAGCAGCCGCTTGGGGTACATCCCGGGGTCGTGCGTGAGCAGCCCCGCGTAGAAGGCGGCCGGGTGGTGCGCCTTCAGCCACGCCGACTGGTAGGTCGGCACGGCGAAGGCGACCGCGTGCGCCTTGCAGAAGCCGTAGGAGCCGAAGGCCTCGATGATCTCCCAGGTCCGCTGAATCGTTTCCGCGTCATAGCCGTTCGCCGCCGCGTGCTGCGCGAACCAGAACCTGATCCGCCCCTGCGACTCCGGGTCCGACAGCCCGCGCCGCACCCGGTCCGCCTCGCCGCGCCCGCAGCCGGTCATGATGTCGACGATGTCGATGATCTGCTCGTGGAAGACGACGACGCCGTACGTCTCCCTCAGCGGCCCCTCCAGATCCGGGTGCGGATACCGGACCGGCGCCCGCCCGTGCCGGGCCTCGATGAACGGCCGCACCATGTCGGCGGCGACCGGGCCGGGCCGGAAGAGGGAGATGTCGACGACGAGATCGTGGAAAGTGGCCGGCTGCAGGCGCCCCACCAGGTCCCGCTGCCCCGGCGACTCGATCTGGAAGCAGCCGAGCGTCTCGGTGGAGCGGATGAGCTGGTACGTCGCCGGGTCGCCGGGCGGCAGGCCGTCGAGGTCCACCTCGGTGCCCGCCGCCCGCTTCACCTCCGCGACCGCGTGCGCCATCGCCGACTGCATCCGCACGCCCAGCACGTCCAGCTTGAGCAGGCCGAGGTCCTCCACGTCGTCCTTGTCGAACTGCGACATGGGGAAGCCCTCGCCGCTGGTCGGCACGACCGGCGTACGGGCCAGGAGGGAGGCGTCGGACAGGAGCACTCCGCAGGGGTGCATGGCGACTCCGCGCGGGAGGGCGTCGAGGGCCTCGACCAGCTCCCAGAGTCTGCCGTAACGCTCCTTCTCCCCCGCGAGTTCCTTCAGCTCGGGCAGTTCCTCCAGGGCCGCGCGGGCGTCGCGGGCCCGGATGTGCGGGAAGGACTTGGCGACGCGGTCGATCTCGGCGGGGTCCATGGAAAGGGCCGCGCCCACGTCGCGGATCGCGTGGCGGACCCGGTACGTCTCCGGCATCGCGACCGTCGCGACCCGCTCGGTGCCGAACCGGCCGATGATCGTCCGGTAGACCTCCAGACGGCGCGCGGACTCCACGTCGATGTCGATGTCGGGCAGCACGACCCGCTCCTTCGACAGGAAGCGCTCCATCAGCAGTCCGTGCTCGACCGGGTCGGCGTGCGCGATGCCGAGCAGATGGTTGACGAGACTGCCCGCGCCGGAGCCCCGCGCCGCCACCCGGATGCCCATCTCCCGTACGTCGTCGACCACTTGGGCGACGGTCAGGAAGTACGAGGCGAAGCCGTGGTGGGCGATGATGTCCAGCTCCCGGTGCATCCGCTCCCAGTAGGCGCGGTCGCCGGAGTAGCCGCGCAGCACCATCCCCGCCGCCGCCCGCGAGGCCAGCGTCCGCTGGGCGGTGCGCCGGCCGGCGCCGACCAGGTGCGCCTCGGGGAAGTGGACGGTGCCGATGCCGAGGTCGTCCTCGGGGTCGACCAGGCACTCCGCGGCCGTCGCCCGGGTCTGCTCCAGCAGGCGGTGGGCGGTGTCGCGCCGGTAGCCCGCGGCCTCCACGACCCGTTCGGCCACCCGCGCCATCGCCTCCGCGTCCTTCAGCCAGGCCTCACCGGAGTCCAGCTCCTTGGCGGGGTCGACGGGGACCAGGCGGCGGGCGGCGTCCAGGACGTCGGCGACCGGGCCGAGGCCCGGGTCGGCGTACCGGACGGCGTTGCTGAGCACCGGCCGGATCCCCTGCTCGGCGGCGAAGCCGACGGTGCGGGCGGCCAGCCGCAGGGAGCCGGGGCCGGTGCCCTTGCGGCCGTGCCAGACGGCCTCCAGGCGCAGGGCGTCGCCGTGGACCTCGCGCCAGGGCGCGAGGAGCTTCGCGGCCCGGTCGGGGCGGCCCGCGGCGAGGGCGCGGCCGACGTCGGAGGCGGGGCCGAGCAGGACGGTCAGGCCGTCGCCGTGGTTGTCGGACCAGGGCAGCAGCGGGACGCCCTCGGCGGTGTGGGCGGCGGTGACCAGCCGGCACAGGCCGGCCCAGCCACGGGCCCCGTCCCGGGCGAGGAAGGTCACTCGGGGTGTCGACTCGTCGATGAAGGCACCGCCGCGGACGGGGGTACGCCGCCGCTCCGTCGAGGCGGCCGCGTCCCGGCGCGCGGCGCCGTCCCGCCCCTCCGGTCCCTCCACCGCCAGCTCCACCCCGAACAGCGGACGGACGCCGGCTCCGGCACAGGCCTTGGCGAAGCGGACCGCACCGGCGAGAGTGTCACGGTCGGTGAGGGCGAGGGCGTCCATGCCGCGTTCGGAGGCACGCTCGGCCAGCCGCTCCGGGTGCGAGGCGCCGTAGCGCAGGGAGAACCCGGAGACGGTGTGCAGATGCGTGAAACCCGGCACACGCACCTCCCGCTCTCATGAGCCCCGAACGACTCTCGAACATCAGTTCCCTACTCCCACCCCCACCATACCCTCATCCCCGAACAAGCGTGCGACATGCGTTCGGGCACGTCCACCTGCGCAAACGCGGCAGTCCAGCCCTCTCTGGACGCAACCGCCCGGCTGCCGGGTCCGCGGATCAGCCGATCCTGGCACCCGTCGCCGACAGGGCCTCCGTGACCGGATGGAAGAACGTCGCACCGCCCAGGGCGCAGTCACCGCTGCCCCCGGAGGTCAGGCCGAGACTGCCACTGGATCGGGAACCAGCCAAGCAGGCCCGTCCGCCGAGCGCAGCGTGTCGATCCGGGGGCCCGATGACGACCTGCTCGCAGGTGTCTGCGAGGTACCGTTCGCCCGCCGCCTCGTGGACGTACCTGGCCACCACCTACGCTCGCACCGGTCGCCGCAGGAGTCCGCGCCCGAACACGCTTGGCGACCCGTGCGCGGCGGGCACCACACACTTGACCGGCACCGGTGACGTCATACTTCGCGGCGTTGGCCGCCCACGCAAAACGCTCGGCTGGGAAACCCCAGCCGAGCGTCTGTCCGAACTGCTCGCCACACGTCAGTGATCACATGGTGCGGCGATCACTGGAATCCGCCGATCGCGCGCGGCGGCCCGAACCGGCCCGGAGGGACCGTCAGCCGACGCTCACGCCGTACGCGCTCAGCGCCTCGGTGACCGGCTGGAAGAAGGTCGTACCGCCGGAGCTGCAGTCACCGCTGCCGCCGGAGGTCAGACCGTAGGCGACGGAACCGCCGTACAGCGGGCCGCCGCTGTCGCCACCCTCGGCGCAGACCGTGGTCTGGATCAGGCCGGACACGACGTCACCGCTGCCGTAGTTCACGGTGGCGTTCAGCGCGGTGACCCGGCCGCTGTGGGTCCCGGTGGTGGAGCCCCGGCGGTACACGGTGGTGCCCACGGACGGGGTGGCCGCGCTGGAGATGGTCTGGCTGCCGACCGCGCTCGGGTGCGCGATCGAGGAGTTGGTGTACTTGACCAGCGCGTAGTCGTTGCCCGGGAAGCTGTAGCTCACGTTCGTGCCCAGCACCGTGCTGTGACTGGAGTTGCTGTACCAGGTGGAGGCGACCTCACCGCAGTGCCCGGCGGTCAGGAAGTAGTAGGTGCTTCCCTTGTGCACGTTGAAACCGAGGGAGCAGCGGTAGGAGCCGCCGTAGATGGCGTCGCCGCCGCTGATCAGCTTCTTGAACGTGCCGGGGGTGTGCTTGATGCTGATGGCACCGGAGCCGGCGCCGGCCTGCCGCTTGATCCTGGCGATCTCGACCGGCGACACGGTGCTGTCGACGGTGACGACGACCCGGTCGTTCTTGCTGTCGACCGCCCAGGCCGTGCCGGGGACGTCCGCCTTGAGCACGGAGCTGCTCACCGTGCTGAGCTGGGCGGAGCTGAAGGTCTGGGCGTCACTCGCGTTCGCGGTGGGGACGGCGAACGCGGCCGCGGCCACCAGTGCGCCGGCCACGGCGGTCAGCCGGGTCCGTCTCGCGATGGGGCTGCGGGGGATGTTGCGCTTGATCCTCACGTTTCGTTCCCTCCCAGGGGAAGTCGGGGGCCCGCGTGGGGTCGGGGCCCGTGAGGCGCAGCCAGGGGGGTGTCAACGTGCGGAATCCGGACACACCGTGCCCCTGACAAGCGCTGTGGGGGAGTATTCGATCGAACGGCCGGTAGGCGCAAGGGCGCCTTTCGGCCGTGCGACTGTGTGCGGTCTGTGCCGACTGTGCGCGTTCTCGATGTGATTCGTGCGCTTTGACACCCTGTCAGGACCGCATGGGAGCCGGATGGTTCAGAGAAGTCCCCGCTCCCCCGCCTCGACGGCGACGTCCAGCGTGTTCCCCGGTGGCGGGAAGGGGCATATGAAGTGGTCTGCGAAGGCGCACGGTGGCAGCAGGGCCCGGTTGAAGTCGACGGTGGTCCGGCCGTCGGCGTCGGGAGCGGCCGGGTACAGGAACCGGAACCGATAGCTGCTGTCGCCGCTGGTGGCGTCGGCGAACACCGCCCACAGCACACCGCTCGCCTGCCGCGCCACCTGGAGCGTCAGTTCTCGCCCGGCCAGGGTGAAGGCGAGCTCTCCGGTGAGGGCGAGCCCGCGCTCGATCCCGTCCGCGGTACCGACCCGGACGGTGCGTGTCCCGTCGTACGGGGTGAAGCGCCCCGGTACCGACCAGCGCGGGTCGTACGGGGTGGCGTCG
Source organism: Streptomyces sp. NPDC001544 (assembly GCF_042894285.1). Classification (NCBI taxonomy): domain Bacteria; kingdom Bacillati; phylum Actinomycetota; class Actinomycetes; order Kitasatosporales; family Streptomycetaceae; genus Streptomyces; species Streptomyces sp. NPDC001544. The sequence goes on from NZ_JBIAVN010000006.1 coordinate 406,085, forward strand.
ATGCCCCGGAACGCCCGGCGGGCCTCGGCGTCCGGGTCGTAGTCCCGGACTCCCCAGATCCCCTCACGCACCAGCACGACCAGCCGCCGCTTGCCGAGCGCGACCCTGGACGACTCCTCCGGCCCGCTGTCGGCGGTCAGGCGCGTCCCGCCGGAGAAGGGCCGGCCGTCCACGGTCAGGCCGTCGGCCGCCGTGGCGGTGAGCACCACTTCGTCACCGTCCACGGCCCAGAGACCGGGGATGTCCGGAAGTTGCCCCTCCGGATAGTCCTCGATCCAGTACGTGCCGGTCAGCGCGAGCGGCCCGTAGGGCGCGGACACCGTGTCCACGCGCTCCTCGTGCCACCGCCTCCAGTCGGAGGACGCATCGGTCGTCATATGATCAAACCTTCCATATGCTGATCAACAATTCCATAGGGGTTCAGCCATTCCATACCGGGCCGGGCAGGCCGAGGTGGGCGCGCAGCGTGGCGCCCTCGTACCGCATGCGGAACGCACCGCGCTCCTGCAGCAGCGGCACGACACGGTCCACGAATTCGTCCAATCCGCCGGAGATGCCGTGGGGGACGAGGACGAAGCCGTCGGCGGCGCCCCGTCGTACGAGCTCCTCCAGTTCCGTGGCCACCGCCTCCGGAGTGCCGGCGAGGAACTGACGGTCCGTCTGCTGCGCTCCGCTCCCGGCGGCCCGCTCCTGCGCCTCGGCGGCGGTGTCGCCGAGGACGACGGTGACACCCCGCATGATCTTCAGGTCGTCCGGTGAGCGGCCGTGCTTCCCCAGGCGGCGCTTGACGTCGGCGTAGAAGGAGCGCCCGGCCTCCGGGGTCCCGTGCCCGGTGAAGAGCACGTCGGCGGTGGACGCGGCGCACTCCCGGAACTCGTCGGAGTCCCCCGTCTGGATCACCACCGGATGCCCCGACAGCCCGTCCGGGGTCCAGGAGTCCCACAACCGCCGGGCCACCGCGACGGACTCGACGACCCCGTTCTCCCCGGTGAAGGCGTCCGAAGAGGTCACCGGGTGCCAGGCGGACCGGCCCGCGCTGAGGTGGTCCAGGGTGGCGAGGCGGCGGGCGAGTTCGTACGGGTGGTCGCGGGCGGCGTCGACGGTGGCGGCGAGCCCCAGCCGCTCGGTGACGGCGGCCAGGGCGTTCAGCACGGTGAGCGGCTCGGGGTGCTCCACCGCGTCCGGGTCGTGGATACGGCCGTCGTGCTCGCGCGGCTCCGGCCCCTCGGCGAGGAAGAGGAAGTCGAGCAGGCCCCGCTCGGCGGTGCGGGCCAGGTGCTCGAAGGCGGAGAACTCGATCCGCGGCGTCGAGCTCGGGTCGAGGTGGGAGAGCGCCGCCAGGTGCATACGTCTTCGGGGCCGTACGGTCATCGCACTCCCCCCGTCACGGCGTACTGGTGGGCGGACCGGGCCAGGCCCAGGTGCTCCCGGAGCGTGCTGCCCGGGTAGAAGGTGCGGAACAGGCCGCGGTGCTGGAGCAGCGCGACGGTGCCGTTGACGAGCCGCTCCAGGTCACGGCGCGGCTCGGCGGGGACGAGGTGGAAGCCGTCGACGACGCCGTCCGCGTGCCAGGTCGCGATCAGCTCCGCGAGGTCGACGGGGCCGCCCCGGTACAGCGGGCCCTGCGCGGTCTGCCGGGGGCCGCCCCCGCCGTGGCCCGGTGCGGCCGCGTGCTCGCCGTCGCCGAGGTCGACGATCAGGCTGACCAGGACCCGAAGGGTGTCCGGGTGCCGCCCGGACGCGGCGGCCTCGTCGCGCAGCCGGTCGCGTACGGCGGCGGCCTGTGCGGGGTCGGCGACGCGGACCAGGGCCACGTCGGCGTAGCGCGCCGCGACCGACCGAGTGGGGCCGTCGGTCGCGTCGACCACCCGGACGGGGTGGCCCTGCGGGGGCCGGGGCACGATGCGGCCGTCCCACAGGCTCGCGGCCACGTCGGCCGCCTCCCGCCACAACTCGTCGGCGGGAGCGGCTTGCCGACGGCCGAGGAGACGGGCCTCGCCCTCCGTGGTGGAGACGCCGATCCGCCAGCCCGCCCGGCCGCGGCTGACCCAGTCGAGGGTGGCGACGGCGGACCGCACGTGCGAGGGCTCGGTGTGCGTGGTCGTGACGGTCGGGACCAGACCGACCCGGTGGGTGGCGGGCGCCACCCGGGACAGCACGGCGAGCGGCTCGGGCCCGGGACCGGCGAAGGTGTCGTCGAGCGTGACGAAGTCGAGCCCGCCGCTCTCGGCGAGCCGGGCCAGCTCCACGTAGGAGCCGGCGTCGTACGCCGACGGCTGGTCGACGGCGGCGGCCAGGTGCAGCAGCGCCCGGCCGGACGTTGAGCTCATGGGGAGCAACCCTTTCTCGGGGACCTTCGGGCTGTGCGGGGCCGTCGCTCAGAGGACCTTGGACAGGAACGCCCGGGTCCGCTCGTGCCGTGGCCGGTCGAGTACGTCGGCGGGTGTGCCCTGCTCGACGATCCGGCCGCCGTCCATGAAGACGACGGTGTCGGCGACCTCGCGGGCGAAGCCGATCTCGTGCGTGACGACGATCATCGTGGTGCCCTGGCGGGCCAGGTCCTTGATGACGTCCAGGACCTCACCGACCAGCTCGGGGTCGAGCGCGGAGGTCGGTTCGTCGAAGAGCAGCAGTTTCGGTTCCAGGGCGAGCGCGCGGGCGATGGCGACCCGCTGTTGCTGACCGCCGGAGAGCTGCCTGGGGTAGGCGTCGGCCTTCTCGGCGAGACCCACCCGGGCGAGCAGCCCGCGGGCGTGTTCCGCGGCTTCCCTGCGAGGCCGCTTCAACACGGACACCGGTGCCTCGGTGACGTTGTCCAGCACGGTGAGGTGCGGGAAGAGGTTGAAGTTCTGGAAGACGAAACCGATCCGGGTGCGCTGTCCGAGCACCTCGCGTTCGGGCAGTTCATGCAGTCTGTCGCCGGATCGCCGGTAGCCGATCAGGGCGCCGTCCACGCTGATCACACCCCGGTCCACCTTCTCCAGGTGGTTGATGGTGCGCAGCAGCGTCGACTTGCCGGAGCCGGAGGGGCCGAGGACGACGGTGACCTCGCCGGCGCGCACCTGCAGGTCGATGCCCTTGAGCACCTCCAGCGGGCCGAAGCTCTTGTGGACGGACCTGATGTCGACCATGACGCTCATCGAGTGAATCCCTTACTGGAAGTGTGGTGGGGGGCGGTTCACGCGGCGGCGCGGAACGCCAGGCCGCCCAGGAAGGCCAGCGCGGCCCGGGCGGTGGCGTCGTTCTGCCGGAAGGCGGGACCGCCGGTGCGGGGCCGGGTGAAGGCGCCGGGGGTACGTCCGTCGGTGTACGGGCCGAGGGCGAAGCGCCGGGGATGCGGCCGGCCGGACCGGTCGAGGATCCGCCCGTCGGAGGGGTCCACCCGGAGCAGCCCGTCGGGGGTCTCGGCGGCGCCATCGGCGTGCAGGGCGCGCAGTAGCGTGTCGCGGGCCCGGCCGACGGTGGGTTCGGGCAGCCGTGCCTCGACCAGCGCCCGGGCCCCCACCGAGAAGCCGGGCACGGTGGGGCTGGACGCCCGGAACTCCCCGTGCTCGGCGGTGACGGTCATGTCGGCGCCGACGAACTTCAGCAGACCCGCCCGGGACAGGGCGAGCATCTGGCGCAGCCGGGGTCCGGGCGGTCCGGAGGCGAGGTAGCTGAAGAACCCGTGCCACCAGGGACCGATGGAGCCGAGCCGGATCAGCTGCCCGTAGACGGAGAGAAGCCCGAGGAAGACCGCCAGGTCGGGGCTGTGCCGTGCGTCGTGCCGCCGGCTCAGGTCGCCCTCGACGTACTCCCGCAGCCCGTTCTGGAACTCCTCGTGCGAGGTGTACCGCGCCCCGCGCAGGGGGTGGTCGAGTGCGCCGAGGTCGAGCCGGTCGGCGGGGTCGGGCACGGCGGAGGCGACGAGGGCCTTCAGGTCGCCGGCGTCCCCCGACGCGTACTTCTCCTCGAAGACGGTCCAGGCGATCGCCGTCCGCTCGGGGTGGGCGGTGAAGAGCCGGTGGTAGTGCGCGAAGCCCAGTTCCTTCTCCACCAGCGGCCACACGTCCCGCCGGAAGTCGAAGCCGTCGGGCCGTGCGAGCAGTTCTCCGACCTCGGCGGGGCCGAAGAAGCGGGGCAGCGGGGGGCGTTCGCCGGTCCAGTCGTAGCCGATCTTCGAGTGGTACGGGACTCCGCGCCGCGAGCCGACGTGGAGGACGGGTTCCTTTCCCGAGGGGAGGTAGGCGTCCCCTTCGTACCGCCCGCCGCGTCCCTCGGTGAGCAGCACCATCAGGTCGACGAAGGCGAGCCCGAAGCCGCGGACGAGGACGGGGGCACCGGGCTTCAGCGCTGCGAGGTCGCTGTCGGCGGTGTAGTCGGGCGGGAGGTGGACGAGGCCGTGTGCGCGGGCGTAGGCGGCCAGCTCGGCCTGGTCGGCATCGAGTTCGGCGTCCAGGTGGCCGAGTGCCAGGACGACGAGGTCGGCGTCGAGGGGGCGCGGGCCGTCCTCCAGCCACACCTGCTGCCGGCCGTCGCGCGGGCCGCTGACGCGCAGGGCGCGCCGGGAGTGGTGGTGGACGGTGACGCCCGGTGGCAGGTCGGCCACCGCCCGCTCGTACACCCAGCGGAGGTAGTCGCCCTGGATCCGGCGGTCCGCGAACGTGCGGCCGTCCAGGCCCGCCCACTCGTGCAGGGTGGGGCCCTCGCGCACCGGACCGGCCATGTCCACCGTCTCGTCGGTGAACATGGTGACGTCCTCGGCGTGCGAGTTCATCCACAGCAGCGGGGACTGCGCCGCCCGCCAGATGCGTCCGGCGCCCGGCGGATACGGGTCGACGAGGTGGATGTCGAGGCCTGAACCGGTGTACAGCTCGGGCGCGTTGGCGGCGATGCGCTCCAGCAGACCGGTCGCCCGCGGCCCGGCCCCGACGATCACCAGGGACGGCCGGGCGGTCGCGACGGCGCTCATCGGGTGCGTTCCGAACCGCGCGCGTAGTGCTTCTCCACGTAGTACTGACCGGCGCTGAGCACCGAGGTGACGATGGTGTACCAGATCGTGGCCACCATCAGCAGCGGGATGACCTGGTAGGTGCGGTGGTAGACCAACTGGGCTGAGAACAGCAGGTCGTTGACGGCGATGACGCTGACGATGGAGGTGCCCTTGAGGGTGCCGATCAGCATGTTTCCGGCGGGCGGCACGATGGAGCGCATGGCCTGTGGCAGCACGATCCGCCACCAGCGGCGCCGGCGGCTCAGACCGAGCGCCTGCGCGGCCTCGATCTGACCGCGGTCGACGGACAGGATGCCGCCGCGCACCACTTCGGCGGCGTACGCGGCCTCGTGCAGGGTGAGGCCGACGATCGCGACGGCGACCGGGCTGAGCAGGTCGACCGTCCTCACGCCGAGGACCTGCGGGTACAGCGCCCCGATGTTGAACCACAGCAGCAGCTGCACCAGGATCGGGATCGACCGGAACAGCCACACGTAGCCCCAGCTCACGGCTCGCAGCACGGGGTTGGCGGAGAGCCGGAACGCGGCGAGCAGGGTGCCCAGGACGAAGCCCAGGACCATCACCACGGCGGTCAGCCACAGGGTGAGCCACAGGCCGCGCAGGACGGAGGCCGCGGTGAACCAGTCCGCGACGACGTCCCATTGGAACGCCTGGTTGCGCAGGACGGAGTTGACCGCGAGGGCGAGCAGCGCGAGGACGACGACGGCGGCGGTCCACTGGCCCAGCCGCCGCTGCGGAACGATCCGAAGGGCGTCCACCTGCTCCGGTATGTCCGGCGCGGGGACTTTGGCAAGGGTGTCGGAAGACATGCGAAGGCTCCGTGACAGAGGTCGAACGGTGGTGCCTTCACACAGAGCGCCTGGCGGCGCGTACGGCCGAGCCCCTCAGCAGAGCCGTCCACCGAGACTACGGGGCGGTTTCCCCTCGCTGTCAAGGGTGTCCACAGTATGAGCCGAACGTCTCAAGTCGGTTGACGGGAAACCGGATGCCTGTTCCACTTGGCCCATGCATCCACAGCAGTGGCTGGTCACCCGCTCCCACATCGACTTCGGTCGCGTGTGGTCCTGTTCCTGTTGAGCTGACCCACTGCGCGCCCTGATCCCCTGATCCGGCCGGGCGCCTTCGCGTTCTCCCCCTTCGCGCCATCACCCTTCGCCTTCACACGCGTACCCCTCCCCTCGCGCTCCGCCTGCCTTCCGCCCCCAGGAGACCGCACACGATGCGTACGCCAACGCGCGCCCGTAGAAAGCATTTCGCACCTTTTGTCCTGATCACCTCGGCAACGCTGCTCCTCACGGCATGCGGTTCCGGTTCGGGTGACCCCGCCGGCCCGGCGGGCGCCGCGGCCCAGGCCGACAAGATCCCGACCACGGACGTCGTGTCCGGTATCGGCAAGGACGCGTCGGCCGCCGGGCTGCTGCCCTCGGGGGTGAAGAGCCTCACCGTCGCCGTCAGCGTCGGCGGCACCCCGCCCGGCACCGCCTATCTGGCCGACGGCAAGACGCTGACCGGCCAGGACGTCGACTTCACCAAGGCCGTGGCGAAGGTGCTGGGCATCGAACTCAAGGTGGAGCAGGCGAGCTTCGACGCCATCCTGCCCGCCCTCGGCAGCGGCAAGTACGACTTCGGCGCCAGCAACTTCGGCGTCACCGACGAACGCCGCAAGACCGTCGACTTCGTCACCTACGTCAACGACGGCCAGGGCTTCGCCGCCCGCAAGGACAGCAAGCTGTCGAAGGTCACCGACCTGAAGCAGCTGTGCGGCCTGAACGTCGCGACCGGCGCCGGCACGACCTTCGAGGCGACGCTGGAGGAGAACAAGAAGGTTTGCACGGACGCGGGAAAGAAGGCGTACAAGGTGCAGACCTACGCCGAGTCCAGTGCCATCTGGTCCTCGCTCCAGCAGGGGCGCAGCGACATCGTGATGTCCACGATCAACGGTCTGCGCTACGCCGTCGCCCACCAGCAGGGCCTGAAGTTCCTCAACGAGTACCACCGCCTCGACGTCGGCTTCGCCTTCAAGAAGGGCACGAAGCTGGCGCCGGCCTTCCAGGCGGCGGTGAACAAGCTCATCGCGGACGGCACGTACGAGAAGATCCTGAAGAAGTGGGGGACCACGGGGTCGGCGATCGAGAAGTCGCGGATCTCCCCGCCGGAACTGAAGAACTGAGGAACCGGCGGACCCGAGGAAGCCGAGAGACCCGAAGAGCGCGTCACAGCCCGCAGTCGCAGCAGGAGCAGCATTCGCAGACCTCGCAGCACGAGCAGGCGTCGCAGCAGTCGCAGCACTCCCAGTTGCTGCAGCAGCCCTCGCGCTTCTTCCGCGACCAGGGTCCCTCGTACTCGTCGGCGCAGCACATCTTGCAGGTGCAGCACAGCCCGATGGCGGCGGCGCAGCCCGCCCAGAAACCGCGCTTGTCCGGGCGCGGGGGCTCGCCGCCGAAGGGGTTGCCGTGCGGGCTTCCCGGCGCCTTGGTCGCGGGGTCCCCGGGCGGCGGCCCGAAGGAGGCCTCGGGGGCGTGCCCGCACGACTGGGTGCCGAACGCCCGGTCCACCGAGCGGCGCAGTTCGTGCACGAGCAGCAGGTGTGCCAGCTTGCCGTCGTCGAACTCGGCATCGCGCAGGGCCAGCCGGATGCCGTGCAGCGCGTCGTCGGCGAGCCTGCGGGCCTCGTCGAGGGAGGTGCCGGTCGCGGTGAGCGGGTTCCAGGCGCCGGACGCGGCGTCGGACGCGCGGTCCTCCACCGCGTCCAGGAGGTGGGCCAGCCGGCCGAAAAGCCGTCCGGCCTCGGCGAGCGGCCCGGCGTTCCCCGGCCGCCCGGCCAGGACGGCGGTGTGCGCGAAGGCCGCGGCGGTCGCGGTCTCGGTCGGCTCGGTGACCGTGAGGATCGGCGTGCCCGGACCCGCGAGGGCCTCCAGACCGAGCTGCCGGTCGACGGCGTCGACGAGTACGGCGGTGTCGAAACCGATGTCCGCGCCGGTACGGGCACCCGCGCGCCCCCAGTTGACGGCGACCCGGCGCGCGGCGAGCGCGACCGGCCGCCGGGCGAGCAGCCCGTCACCGTCGGCGACGTGGTCGCGCACCTTGGCCGAGGCCAGCACCAGCGAGACCGCGGCCGCGAGCCGCGCCCCCTCGCCCCGCGCCACGGAGGCGGTGCGCATCCCGCGCAACGGACACGGCCCGGCCGTGCGCCGCAGACGGCCGTCCTGCCGGGTCTGGGCCTCCGTCAACACCGATATCAGCAGCCCGTCATAGTTCGTCACTATGCGCGCGAACTGTCCGTGGTCGCCGCGCAGTGCGAGGCACAGCCCGCACAGATGGGCCATCCACTGGGTCTTGAGGCTTTCTCCGAGCCGGTGGCTGCACGGCCTGACGATTCCGAACACAACGATCCCCCGTGGTGTGATGCGACGTTGAGCTGCGGCATCGTATCGGCCGACGGTAGGTTTGTAGCAGCCGCCGCGCTCACCCATATGCACCACAAGTCACCCATACGCCGACGACAATCATATTTCACTCTCAGTCAGCAGCCGTGTAGAGCACGACCCTTGGGGCACACGGGCTCTCGACGGATCCGCTGTGCACCAGTACCGTCACAAACCCCCCGCGCGGCGTCTATCCACTTGGCGCGCCGTCCGCATCATGGATGACCATAGGGATGCGGAAAGCAAGAAGGACCGCTGTGAGAGGAGGCGTCCATGGGATCGGTACGCAAGGCGAGTGCGTGGCTCGGCCTCGTCGACGACAACGATGACGAGCGCTACTACGACGACGACTACTCCGAGGGGACCGAGCCCGGGAGTGCCTGGGTCACCGACCCGCGGGTCAAGGTGGCGACGGACGTCGCCGAGGAGAGAGGCCGCCGGATCGGCACGGTCACCCCGGACAGCTTCCGGGACGCGCGCGCCATCGGCGAGCTGTTCCGGGAGGGTGTCCCGGTGATCATGAACCTCACGGCCATGGAGCCCGCCGACGCCAAGCGCGTCGTCGACTTCGCGGCCGGGCTCATCTTCGGTCTGCGCGGCTCGATCGACCGGGTGTCCAACCGGGTGTTCCTGCTGACGCCGGCCGACACCGAGATCATCAGCGGCGAGGCCGGGACCCACCGTTCGGACGGCTTCTTCAACCAGAGCTGAGGCAGGGCCGTTCCCCGGCCCTGCCCCGCTCCCGGGGTCAGCGGAAGGCGTCGAGCCCGGTGAGCGCCTTGCCCAGCACGAGCTGGTGCATCTCGACGGTGCCCTCGTAGGTGAGCACCGACTCGAGGTTGGTCGCGTGCCGCATCACGGGGTATTCGAGCGAGATCCCGTTGGCACCGAGGATCGTCCGCGCCGTACGGCAGATGTCGATGGCCTCACGGACGTTGTTGAGCTTGCCGAAGCTGACCTGCTCGGGACGCAGGCGGCCGGCGTCCATGCGCCGCCCCAGATGGTGGGCGAGCAGAATCCCCTTGTGCAGTTCGACCGCCATGTCGGCGAGTTTGGCCTGGGTGAGCTGGAAGCCCCCGATGGGCCGCCCGAACTGCTCCCGTGACTTCGCGTAGTCGACTGCGGCCTCGAAACAGGACCGCGCGGCGCCCATCGCGCCCCAGACGATGCCGTAGCGGGCGTGCGAGAGACAGCTGAGCGGGCCCTTCAGGCCGACGGCCTCCGGCAGCACGGCGTCGGCGGGCAGCCGCACGTCGTCGAGGACCAGCTCACTGGTGACGCTGGCCCGCAGGGACCACTTGTGCTTGATCTCGGGTGCCGAGAAGCCCGGGACGTCGGTGGGCACCACGAAGCCGCGGATCCCCTCGTCGGTCCGCGCCCACACCACGGCGACCCCGGCGATCGAGCCGTTGGTGATCCACATCTTCCTGCCGTTCAGCAGCCAGTCCCCGCCGTCCCGCTTGGCGTACGTCCGCATGGAGGCGGGGTCGGAGCCGTGGTCGGGCTCGGTGAGCCCGAAGCAGCCGATCACCTCGCCGGCCGCCATGCCGGGCAGCCACTGCTGCTTCTGCTCCTCGCTGCCGAAGCGGTGGATGGCGTACATGGCGAGCGACCCCTGTACGGAGACCAGGGAACGGATTCCCGAGTCGGCGGCCTCGAGCTCCAGACACGCCAGTCCGTACTGCACGGCGCTCGCCCCGGCACACCCGTACCCGGTGAGCGACATGCCGAGCGCCCCGATACCGCCGAGCTCCCGGGCCAGCTCCCGGACACCGGGCAGCTCACCCTTCTCGTACCAGTCGGCGACGTACGGCAGCACACGGTCGGCGGCCCAGTCCCGCACGGTCCGGCGGACGGCCAGGTCCTCGGGTTCCAGCAGATCGTCGATGCCGAGCGGGTCGGCCGGGTCGAACGGGGACATGGACCCTCCGGTAAAACTAGCAGCGCTAGTAAAGTTACGCCCCGACGTTACGACGTACCGCCGGTCCCGTCCACCCCAGGTGGGACCACGGACCGGAAGCCGCCGACGGCGAGCACCGCCCACAGGAGACCCCCGGCGTCAGGCGGACACGCGGGACCTCTCCGGCTCACGGGGCGCGGGCACCTCGCCACCACCCCCCTCGCAACTCATCACCCGCGGCAACCGCAACGCCATCACCGCCCCCAGCAGCAACAACCCCGCACTCACCAACAGCGTGACATGCAGCCCGTGCACGAACGAATCCCGCGCCGCACGGCGCAGCGCGCCCCCCACTCCCCCGCCCAGCTGCGCGGCAACCTCGTACGCCTCCCCCAGCGAATGCCCCGCCGAGGCCCGCGCCGGCGCCGGCACCCCGGGGACGGACGCCGGTCCGGGCGCGTACGCCGCGTTCATCACGCTGCCGAGCAACGCGATCCCGATCCCGGCCCCGAGCTGGTACGAGGTCTCCCCGATCGCCGCCGCGCCCCCCGCCTGCTCGGCCGGCGCCTCGCTCAGCATCGACTCGTACGCCCCGAACAGCGTCGTCTCGAGGCCGAAGCCCAGCAGCACGAACCCGAACACCAGCAGCCCGGCGTCGTCGCGCCCGCCCATCCCGGTCAGCGCCAGCACGGCCGCGGCGGTGAGGCAGAACCCGAAGCACACCATGCGGCGCGGCCCGAACCGCCGCAGCATCCGCGCCCCCGCCAGCCCCGCGGCCATCGCCGCGACGGTCAGCGGCAGCAGCCTGAGGCCGGTCCCGAGCGGCGACAGCCCCAGCACCAGTTGCAGGTACTGTGCCGCGATCAGCTCCAGCCCCACCAGCGCGAGCATCGCCAGCACGATGCACCCCACCGCCGTACTGAACGCGGGCCGCTTGAACATCCGCAGGTCCACCAGCGGGTACGGCCGCCGGCGCTGACGCCGCACGAAGAGGAACAGCAGCGCCGCGCCCACCACGAGCGGCGCCAGCGTGAAGACGTCGGCCACCGGCTCCCGGCCCCCGAGCCGCTTCACCCCCAGCACCACACCGAACAGCCCGGCCGCCGCCATCAGCGCGCCGACCACGTCCCAGGGGCCGTTCCGCCCGCCCGTCGACTCGGGCAGCAGGAGCCGCCCGACCGGCAGGCTGACCAGCATCAGCGGGATGTTCACCAGGAACACCGAGCCCCACCAGAAGTGCTCGAGCAGGAAACCGCCGAGCAGCGGCCCCACCGCGGCCCCCACCGCGGCGACCGCGCTCCAGACGCCGATCGCCAGCGCCCGCTCCCGCCGGTCGGGGAAGACCTGGCGGAGTATGGACAGGGTGGCCGGCATGATCATCGCGCCGCCGACGCCGAGCAGCGCCCGGGCGAGGATCAGCACCTGCACGCTCGGCGCGAAGGCCGCGACGCCGGAGGCGACGCCGAACAGCGCATAGCCGAGCAGCAGGATCCGCCGGCGGCCGACGCGGTCGCCGAGCGTGCCGAAGAGGATCAGGAGCGAGGCGCAGACGAGCGGGTAGACGTCGACGATCCAGAGCAGTGCGATGCCGCCCGGCCGCAGGTCCTCGGTGACGGCGGGCACCGCCACGTGCAGCACGGTCGCGTCGACGGCGACCAGGAGCAGGCTGACGCAGAGGACGACGAGCACGACCCAGCGGTTGGCACCGGCCCCGGCCGCCCGACGGCGCAGCGCGGACGCGGCCGTCCCGGACATGTACGTACCTCCACAATCCCCTCGGGTTCGGCGGGCTCGCGGGGTGGGGGGCCCCGCGACTTCGGCCGGAGGAGCGGTGGGATCTCCGGCCCGCGCATACGAACGCGAGTGACTCGTCAGCGTACGCGAGTTCGTTCCGCGAGGGCGTGGCGGAGCTCTCACACTGTTCACAGAAACGTGTGGTGTACGCCACTTCCCCTTCTCTTGACCACGTCCCGGTGGGGATTCCGGTTCCACGTCCGGTCGATAATCGAGCTCGTGACCGATCTTGCGACACGCGTGGCACCACCCCACGTCACGGCCCTGCGCCGGGCGGCCCCCGCCCTCCTCGGGTACGCCGCCGTCCGCGCCCTGGGCCTGCTCGTCCTCGTGGTGTGGAGCGCGGCCCGCGGCAAGAGCGCGTACACGCTGCTGACGGCCCGCTGGGACGCGCTCTGGTACACCAGGGTCGCCGAACTGGGGTACGGCTACGAGGTGCGCCTGCCGAACGGCGACGTCCACTCCAACCTGGCCTTCTTCCCGCTGCTGCCCTGGCTGGAACGCCTGCTGCACACACTGACACCGCTGTCGTACGCCGACGCCGGATTCATGGTCAGCCTGTTCGCCTCGCTCGCCGCCGCCTGGGGGATCTTCGCGGTGGCGGACCACGGGTACGGCCGGCGCGCGGGGGTGTGCGCGGTGCTGCTGTGGGCGGCGCTGCCGGTCGGGATCGTGCAGTCGATGGCGTACAGCGAGTCGCTGTTCACCGCCCTCGCGGCCTGGTCGCTGTACGCCGTGCTGACCGGCCGGTGGGTGATCGCGGGCGCGCTGGCCGCGCTGGCCGGACTGACGCGACCGGTGGGACTGGCGGTGGCCGCGGCGGTGTGGACGGCCTGCGTGGTCTCTTTCGTGCGGGACCGGAGCGTGGACGCCGCATCCGGCGCACGGGCCGTCGGGAGCGCGCCCGGATCGACGGACGGCGCACCAATGACATCGCACGCCCCTCGGCCCACCACTGGCGCATACGTCCTGCCCCGCGCCCTCGGCATGCTCCTCGCTCCCCTCGGCGCCGCCGCCTACGTCCTCTGGGTCGGCCACCGCACGGGCCAGGGCCCGCTCGGCTATCTGGACGTCCAGGCCGGCTGGCGCAACGGCTTCGACGGCGGATACGCCTTCGCACGCTTCGTGGCCGACAAGTTCACGTCGTTCCCGTCGGCCCTGGCCGGGGTGGGACTGATCGTCGGGGTGGCCCTGGTGATCTGGCTGTACGTGATCGGTGTACGGCAGCGACAGCCGCTTCCCCTGCTGGTGTACACGGGTGTCGTCGTGACGCTCGCCCTGTGTGCCTCGAGCTACTTCGGCTCCAAACCGCGCCTGCTGCTCCCGGCCTTCCCGCTGCTGCTGCCCCTCGCCGTGGCCCTCGCCGGCCTGCGTGCATCACGATTCGCCCTGGTCACAGGCCTGTTGACGGTGACCGCGGCGGTGTACGGGGCGTTCTGGCTGAACGGCTCCGGTCCTCCTTGATCGATCCGGCCCGGTCGATGAGCAGCCGGAGAATTCCACCCCACCCCTCGGTGAACGAATTCATAAGTGCCATATAAGTAACACCCGGCATGATCAAAGGAATTGCGAGCGACAGTCGGAGAGGATTGTCGAATCCTCGTAATTAGCGGCCCTCCTGAGAGGTTTCCCACATCACATCGTCATCACAAAGCCGCTGATTCGATCGGGTTGAGAGCTCACCCGCTGTAACGTCGATTGGGTGCGTACCGAACGAAACCTCACCCGTCGTCTGGACCGGGTGTTCGCCAGACTGGACCGGGAGCCGGAACGACCGACCCACATCGATGTGCCGAGGATGAGCCGGCACCGGGTCGTGCTGTTCTCGGCGACCCTGGCCTTCTATCTGGCGATCGTGTGGGCCGTGGTGACCACCTCCTGGCTGGTCCGGCTCGACTGGCAGGTCATGTTCTTCCGGCCGTACCAGCAGTGGGCGGGCATCCACTGGTTCGTCGACTACTACGTGGTGCTCGGCCAGCGCGGCCCCACCGCCGTGATGGTCGCGGCCTGGCTGGGCTGGCGCTCCTGGCGGCAGCACACGCTCCGCCCGCTGGTGACCCTCGGCGCCTCGCTGCTGCTGCTGAACATCACGGTCGGCGCCGCCAAGTACGGCATGGGCCGTCTCGGACCGCACTACGCGACCGTCATCGGCTCCAACGAGATGGGGATGGGCGGCGATATATTTCCCAGCGGCCACACCGCGAACGCGGTGGTGACCTGGGGAATCCTGGCGTACCTGGCCTCCACCCCGAGGGCCCGCCGCTGGCTGTCCGCGGTGTCGGCCGTGACCTCGCTCGGCGTCGGGATGGCCACCGTCTATCTCGGTACGCACTGGCTGAGCGACGTACTGCTCGGCTGGGCCGCGGGGCTGCTGATCCTGCTCGCGCTGCCGTGGTGCGAGCCGCTGATCGCCCGGGCCGAGGTCGCCCTGCTCGACCTGCGCGACCGTGTGCGCGACCGTCGCCGGAACCGCCGCGACCGCACCGCGCCCGCACCGGTTCCGGTCAGCCCGGTGGCGCTCAAGCCGCGCACCGTCACCGCCGAGGAGATGGCACCGGCCCGCGAGCCGGTCTCCTCGCTGCACACGCCCAGGGCGTCGGCGCACCGGGCGCCGAGCCCCCACGCCGCCCGTTCGGAACGCACCCCGGTCAGCCCGGCGGGCAGCCGCCGCCCTCCCCACCCGGAGCGCGTCCCGCGCGGCGCGGCCCCGGCGGCCCGTCCCGTGACGGGCGGCTGAGGGTCAACGACACGGCGGGGGCCGGTACGCACAACCCGACCCCGCAGGGCGAAGGCCCCGGTTCCCGTCCGCGGGAACCGGGGCCTTCGTCGCGCTTCCCCGGGGGGTCAGCCCTTCCAGGCGCGAGCCACCCGGCCCTCGCGCACCTCGAAGTTCAGCCGGCCCGACCGGTACTCCATGGTGATGATCGCGCCGGGCGGCAGTGACCGCACCGTCGACCAGCCCCTCTCCCGGGCGAGCCGCTCGGCTAGCGTCGCGTCGAGACCGACGTACCCTTCCGGACTGTCCTGGGGCTCCGCTGACGGAGTGGGAATCGGTGCCATACGGCCACGCTAGCCGGGCGTCCCTTCCCCGTCACACTTCCGTCACAGGTCCACGACACTCGTTTCGGCCGGACTTTGTCACACGTACGTGGGTTTCTGCGCGGCTTACCGGGGTATTCGAACGCAATTCTTGCCGTAGGCCCGTCCGGTCGAATAGCCCGGCGGAAAACATCCCTGCATTCGGAATCCGTGCGCTGCCGCACAAGCTGACACAGCATAAGAAAATTCACCGATCCGGCACAGAATCCGCGCGCCGGGGAAGCTCTCCGAGAGCGCGCGAGAGCCGGTCGCGGGCCGTCCTGATCGCCTCGGTGAGCTCGGCGGGCTCCAGCACCTCGAAGTCGAAACCGAGCGTCATCACGTGCACCACCATCACGTCCAGACTCGCGGCACCGGCGCGCAGGATGCAGGCGTCCGCCCCGTCGGGCTCCAGCGTCCCGGCGGAGGGAGAGACCCGCTCGGCCGCCTGCGCCAGGGGGACCAGCAGCCGGACGGCGGCGTGCGAGGCGTACGCGTGCGTGGAGACCCCGCGGGAGACATAGGCGGCGAGGTCCTCGGCGGGCGGCTCGCGCGGGGTGAAGCGGGGCCCGTGGGGCGGTCTCGGCGTGATGCGGTCGACGCGGAAGGTCCGCCAGTCGGCGCGGTCCAGGTCCCAGGCGACGAGGTACCAGCGACGTTCGGTGCACACCAGGCGGTGCGGTTCGACGGTACGGCGGCCCTGGGGGCCGATGGGGGTCCCCCCGCTCGAGTCTGTTCGAGAGTGGGGGAGGGCGCGGTACTCGAAGCGGAGCCGCTCGGCGTCCCGGCACAGGTTGGCCAGTTCGGTCAGGACGGCCGGGTCGACGGCGGAGGCCTGCGGTCCGCGCAGCATGGGCACGGTGAAGGCGTTGAGGGCGCCCACCCGGCGGCGCAGCCGGTCCGGCAGCACCTGCTCCAGTCTGGCGAGGGCCCGCACGGAGGTCTCGCCGATGCCCTCGATGCCCTGCCCGGCGGCGGTCCGCAGCCCTACGGCGACGGCGACCGCCTCGTCGTCGTCCAGGAGCAGCGGCGGCAGCTCGGCCCCCGCCCCGAGCTGGTAGCCGCCGCCGGTGCCGGGACTGGCGTTGATGGGGTAGCCCAGCTCGCGCAGCCGGTCCACGTCCCGGCGGACGGTGCGCGGGGTGACGCCGAGGCGGTCGGCCAGTTCGGCGCCCGACCATTCGCGGTGGGCCTGGAGCAGCGAGAGCAGACGCAGCAGGCGTGCCGAGGTCTCCAACATGGGGCCGAGTGTGCCAGCCGACGCGGACAGCCACTGTCCTCATGAGGAGCTCGACGAGGAGCTCATGGGGGGCTCATGAGGACAGTGGCTCGTTCTCGGACCGGCGCGGCTCAGATGGTGAGGTTCTGACCGGGCACGATCAAGTTGGGGTCACCGCCGATGACGGCCTTGTTGGCGGCGTAGATCCGCTGCCAGGTGGTCCCGTGCCGGGCGGCGATCCTGCTGAGTGTGTCGCCCTCGCGGACGGTGTAGTTCCCGTGCGACGCGCTGCGGGTCGAGCTGCGGTTGCTGTGGCTCGTCGAACGCTGCGGCGTCTGCGACGGCTTCGACGGTGCGGACTTGGTGGCGGCCGGCTCCTCGGTCGCCGACTTCGTCGTGGCCGTGCCGGAGGAGGCCGCCGCCGGAGCGGCTCCGTAGGCCCCGGCCCGGGCCGAACAGACCGGCCAGGCGCCCCAGCCCTGGGCGCCCTGGACCTTGGTGGCGACGGCGATCTGCTGCTCCCTGGAGGCCTGGTCGGCGGTCGGCGCGTAGGCCGAGCCTCCGTAGGCGCGCCAGGTCGAGGCGGAGAACTGGAGTCCGCCGTAGTAGCCGTTGCCGGTGTTGATGTGCCAGTTGCCGCCGCTCTCGCACTGGGCGATGCGGTCCCACACTCCGTTGTCCGCCGCGTCTGCGTTGCCGGTCGCCGCCAGCAGTCCGAGCGGGGCGAGCAGTGCCGCCCCGGCGAGGGCCGCCGTCGTACGGCCCTTGCGGGCGCTGTCCTTGCGAGCGGTGCTACGGGTGGTATCGGCACATTCGGACATGTAATTCCCTCTCCACGAACCCGGGGTCCCCCCGAGCGGGGCACGTTCCCGCGCATGGACGCGGTTCACGCGCTCCGCCCCGTCCGCCGTGGCCGATGCCGTGGTGGTGCCTGTTCGGCGCGGCCGGCGGACGTTCCCGAGCGGTGCAAGTTGCACACGGCCGAGGAATGTAAGGAGCCCTGCCAGTCGGTATCAACCAACTCCCCGTTGTCGCAGGCCAGTTCGCGGTTACCGCGGGTATCGGCGATTTTGAGTCACCCACTTCATTCGCCGATTTCCTGATTTGTCGACCACTGTCGCGAACGATCTGTGACTCACTTCACCGGATCAAGTTCCTTGACACGGTGCTGAGTTGACGATGAGTAGGCAGTCCCGCACCTGCTGTGACCGTGTGCGGTGGTTGGTTCGATTCCGTTCTCCTCGGGGCGTGACTCCCGCCACAGATCGCCCGTTGTCTTCTTCATGAGCCCGGAGCCCCGGGGCTCACGGGCCGGGAGCCACCCGGCCGACCCAGCACCGCATCCCGAGGGAGCCACCCGTGCCGCGCATGCTCGACGTCAGCGACGCCGTACGCGCCGAGATCGGCGACGAAGAAGCCGACCGGCTGCTCGCCGGAGAGAACGCCCCGGGCAGTTACGACTGCACGTCCTGCCGTACGCCGGGCGACTCCGAGCAGGAGCGCACCAGCACCGTTCTGTTCGTCGGCGAGGAGACCGCCGTTCTCGCCTTCGCCCACGCCAGCTGCCTGCCCTCGCAGGTCGTCCAGGTCACCGAGGAACAACTGCAGGGCGCCGTCCGCTCCATCAGCGGCGACGCACACGGCTCCGGCGGCCGGCCGGAGAAGGCGGTGCCCGAGCAGGCCGTGCTCGGGGTGACCAGCGGGCTCGTGCTGATCTCCGGGGAGCTGCACCCGGCGCTTGTCGTGGAGCCGACCGCGCCGATCGTCCGCCCGGGCGCCACCGGAACCGGCGACGACTTCCTGCCGCTGCTCATCGAGCAGGGGTTCATGCCGGTCACCGAGCTGGGCTCGGTGCCGCCGGTGCTGCACGGGTGGTCGGTACTCCTTGCCGTCGGCCAGCTGCACGCGGTGCTCCAGCCGGGCGCGGGCGGCCAGCCGGTCGCCTGGTGGCAGGCGCACCAGCCGCTGCAGGTCACGGAGGGGTGGCGGGCCGCCGCCAACAAGCTGCAGCAGGTGCTGATGTTCGCGGCACCGGTCGGTTCGATCGGGCGCCAGCCCCGGGAGGACCTGCTGCGGGACGCGCTGGACAAGGCGGCGGCCAACGGGAAGCTGGTCGCGGCCGCGCTGCCGCTCGCCGGGACCTGACCGCATGCGCACGGAGCGCCCCCCAGCCGCATCTCCGAGGGCTCAGGGTCGTTTGGACATACGTGCACGCATACGACGTTCCTCCCCGCCGCCCGTCCTTCTCCCCCATTCCGGCCGCCCGGTCGGGGCAGGATGCGCCCGGCAGGCCATCGGCCACGCCGATCTACGACGCGCTCTACGCGGAGTGGGTCAGGACCTTCCGGACACTGCCGGGCGACCGAACCGGTGAGGAGGACTTCGGGTTCACCGCGTTCGGGAACACCCCGCACGGCACCGGTATCGGCACGGGATCGTACGGCTCCACCTCGTACAGCCCGTACAGCACGGGCGCGTACAACGCCCGCCATGTCTCCGGGCAGCAGCAGCAGCCGCCCTGGCACCGGATCGGGCCGCTCGGACGGCAGCACGACACCGGGATGCACCACGTCCCGGCGGCGCTGCCGCCCGGTCCGCGCCGGGGGGTCTGACGTACGAGAGGCTGCCGCACCACGCCCCCGGCGTGATGCGGCAGCCTCTGCTGCTACTTCTTCTTCGCGCCGCGCTTCTCGCGCACCCGCACCGAGATATGGATCGGCGTGCCTTCGAAGCCGAACTCCTCGCGCAGCCGTCGCTCGATGAAGCGCCGGTAGCCCGCCTCGATGAATCCGGAGGCGAAGAGCACGAACCGCGGCGGCTTGGTGCCGGCCTGGGTGCCGAAGAGGATGCGCGGCTGCTTGCCGCCCCGGACCGGGTGCGGGTGGGCGGAGACCAGCTCGCCGAGGAAGGCGTTGAGCCGGCCGGTCGGGACCCGGGTCTCCCAGCCGGCCAGGGCCGTCTCGATCGCCGGGACCAGCTTCTCCATGTGCCGGCCGGTGCGCGCGGAGACGTTGACCCGCGGTGCCCAGGCGACCTGGCCGAGCTCGGTCTCGATCTCCCGCTCGAGGTAGTACCGGCGCTCCTCGTCGAGGGTGTCCCACTTGTTGAAGGCGAGCACCACCGCACGGCCCGCCTCGACCGCCATGGTGACGATGCGCTGGTCCTGGACGGAGATGCTCTCGGACGCGTCGATCAGGATGACCGCGACCTCGGCCTTCTCGACGGCGGCCGCGGTGCGCAGGGAGGCGTAGTAGTCGGCGCCCTGCTGGAGGTGGACGCGCTTGCGGATACCGGCCGTGTCGACGAACTTCCAGGTCACGCCGCCGAGTTCGATCAGCTCGTCGACCGGGTCACGGGTGGTGCCCGCGAGTTCGTTGACGACGACGCGCTCCTCGCCCGCGACCTTGTTGAGCAGCGAGGACTTGCCGACGTTCGGGCGGCCGATCAGCGCGATACGGCGCGGGCCGCCCACGGCGGCGCCGAAGGTCTGCTCGGGCGCCTCGGGCAGCGCCTCCAGGACGGCGTCCAGCATGTCGCCGGTGCCACGACCGTGCAGGGCGGAGACGGGGTGCGGCTCGCCGAGACCCAGGGACCACAGGTACGCCGCGTCGGCCTCGCCGCTCGGGCCGTCGACCTTGTTGGCGCACAGCACCACGGGCTTGCCGGCCTTGCGCAGCAGCCGGACGACCGCCTCATCGGTGTCGGTCGCGCCCACCTTGGCGTCGACGACGAACACGACCGCGTCGGCCGCCTCGATGGCGTACTCGGCCTGGGCGGCGACGGAGGCGTCGATGCCGAGGACGTCCTGCTCCCAGCCGCCGGTGTCGACGACCTTGAAGCGGCGGCCCGACCACTCGGCCTCGTAGGTGACCCGGTCACGGGTGACGCCCGGCTTGTCCTCGACGACGGCCTCGCGGCGGCCGATGATCCGGTTCACCAGAGTCGACTTGCCGACATTGGGGCGGCCGACGACGGCGAGGACCGGCAGCGGGCCGTGACCCGCCGCCTCGATGGCGCCCTCGACGTCCTCGAGGTCGAAGCCCTCCTCCGCGGCGAGCTCCATGAACTCCGCGTACTCGGCGTCGCCGAGCGCCCCGTGCTCGTACTCGTGCTCGGCCGAGCCGTCGGGCTGGATCTGGTCGTTCATGAAGTCCGTACCTCGTCGTTCATTCGTGGTGATCGGTGGATCGCCCGGTTGGTCCCGGGTGATCCACTACTCAAGTGTCGCCTGTGCGGCCGGTCAGCCGCCTGGCGTTTTCCAGGTGCGCGGTGAGCTGCTTCCGGATGCGTTCGGTCGCCTCGTCCAGCGCCTTGCGTGTGCGCCGCCCGCTGCCGTCGCCCGCCTCGAACGGGTCACCGAAGACGACGTCGATACGGGTACGCAGCGGAGGCAACCCCTTCACCAACCGACTCGACCGCCTGGAACTTCCCAGCACCGCGACGGGCACGATCGGTGCCCCGCTGCGCACCGCGAAGTACGCCAGCCCGGCGCGCAGTGAGGCGAAGTCGCCCTCGCCCCGGGTGCCCTCCGGGAAGATGCCCAGTACTCCGCCGCCCTCCAGCACGCCGAGCGCCTGTGTGATGGCCGTGCGGTCGGTGGTCTCGCGGTCCACCTTGAGCTGGCCGATGCCCCGCAGGAAGGGATCGAGCGGGCCGACGAACGCCTCCTTCTTGATCAGGAAGTGCGTCGGCCGGGGTGCCACCCCCATGACCATCGGACCGTCGATGTTGTGGGAGTGGTTGACGGCCAGGATGACCGGGCCGGTCGCGGGCATCCGCCAGGCGCCGAGCACACGGGGCTTCCACAGCCCGTACATCAGGCCGACGCCGATACGTCGCCCGACCTCGGCGCCCTGCGGGGAGGGAACGGACGGCTGGGTCACTTCCCCGCTCGCTTCTCCTCGACCAGGGTGACGACGCACTCGATGACCTGGGCGAGGGTGAGTTCGGTGGTGTCCACCTCGACCGCGTCGTCCGCCTTGGCGAGCGGGGAGGTCTTGCGGCTGGAGTCGGCCGCGTCCCGCTTGATCAGCGCCTCACGGGTGGCCTGGACGTCCGCGCCCTTCAGCTCGCCGCTGCGGCGGGCCGCACGGGCCTCCGGGGAGGCCGTGAGGAAGATCTTCAGGTCGGCGTCCGGCAGCACGGTCGTACCGATGTCCCGGCCCTCGACGACGATGCCGGTCTCGGCGGAGGCGGCCAGTGAGCGCTGCAGCTCGGTGATCCGGGCCCGCACCTCGGGCACCGCGCTGACCGCGCTGACCTTGGACGAGACCTCCTGGGTGCGGATCGGGCCGGCCACGTCCACGCCGTCGACCGAGATCGTCGGGTTGTCCGGGTCGGTGCCCGAGATGATCTCCGGCTTGCCCGCCACCGCGGCGATCGCCGACGGATCCTCCAGGTCTATGCCGTTGTTCACCATCCACCAGGTGATCGCCCGGTACTGGGCGCCGGTGTCCAGGTAGCTCAGACCGAGCTGCGCGGCCACGGCCTTCGACGTGCTCGACTTGCCCGTGCCGGCGGGGCCGTCGATGGCGACAATCACGGGCTGGGCGGCGCCGTTTTCCACGGGGGGACACCTTCCTGGTGCGGCTGGCGGGGGTGTGCGGGACGCGATGCGCCCCGCACAAGGTTACTGGGTTCGGGTGACCCGAGTGGACGGCCGCCTCCCGGCACCGGCCCGCACCCGCCCTACTGCCGCAGGGCCCATCCACGCTCCCGCAGCGCGGTGGCCAGCGGTCCGGCCGCCTTCGGCTCCACGATGAGCTGTACGAGACCGGCCTGCTGACCCGTCGCGTGCTCGATGCGCACGTCCTCGATGTTGATCCCGGCCCGTCCCGCGTCCGCGAAGATGTGGGCGAGCTGGCCTGGCTGGTCGTCGATGAGCACCGCCACGGTCTCGTAGACCCGCGGGGCGGAGCCGTGCTTGCCGGGCACCCGGACCTGGCCCGCGTTGCCGCGCCGCAGCACGTCCTCGATCTCCGCGGTGCCCTCGCGCCGCTTGGCCTCGTCCGAGGACTGCAGGGCGCGCAGGGCCCGCACCGTCTCCTCGAGGTCGGCTGCGACGTCGGTGAGCAGGTCGGCGACCGGCCCGGGGTTCGCGGACAGGATGTCGATCCACATCCGGGGGTCGGAGGCGGCGATCCGGGTCACGTCCCGGATGCCCTGCCCGCACAGCCGTACGGCCGCCTCCTCCGCGTGCTCCAGACGGGCCGCGACCATGCTGGAGACCAGATGGGGCATGTGCGAGACCAGGGCCACCGCGCGGTCGTGGGCGTCGGCGTCCATCACGACCGGCACCGCCCGGCAGTGCGAGACCAGTTCCAGGGCGAGGTTCAGCACCTCGGTGTCCGTGTCCCGGCTGGGCGTCAACACCCAGGGGCGGCCCTCGAACAGGTCGCCGGTCGCGGCGAGCGGGCCGGACTTCTCACGCCCCGACATGGGGTGGGTGCCGATGTACGCCGACAGGTCCAGGCCGAGTGCCTCCAGCTCACGGCGCGGGCCGCCCTTGACGCTGGCCACGTCGACGTACCCGCGGGCCAGGCCGCGGCGCATGGCGTCGGCGAGGACACCCGCGACGTACGCGGGCGGGGCGGCGACGATCGCGAGGTCGACCGGGCCGGAGGGGGCCTCGTCGGTGCCGGCGCCCAGCGCGGCGGCCGTCCGGGCCTGTTCGGGGTCGTGGTCGGCGAGGTGCACGACGACGCCCCGCTGGGCCAGGGCGAGTGCGGCGGACGTGCCGATGAGCCCGCTGCCGATGACGAGCGCGCTCCTCACTGGGCGATGTCCTTGCGCAGGGCGGCGGCGCCACCGAGGTAGACATGGGCGATGTCGGCGCGGGGCCGGTCCGACTCGATGTGCGCGAGCACGCGGACGACACGCGGCATGGCGCCCTCGACGTCCAGTTCCTGCGCGCAGATCAACGGCACGTCGAGGATGCCGAGCCCCCGGGCGGCGGCCGCCGGGAAGTCGCTGTGCAGGTCGGGCGTGGCCGTGAACCAGATGCTGATCAGGTCGTCGGCGGTCAGCCCGTTCCGCTCCAGGATGGCGGTGAGCAGGGATCCCACCTGCTCGTCCATGTGTCCGGCCTCGTCCTTCTCCAGCTGGACGGCCCCCCGGACCGCTCGTACCGCCACGGCGCTGCTCCTCGCTGACGTGCGTCCTGCTTCTCGTCCGACCAGCGTAGTCAGGCCACGCGGGCCCGGCGTCCGGCGCCCGCCCCCTGAGACGGGAGGCCGACGCGCTGACGGTCGTCGCCGCATTGCTTCGCCCCGGGCGGGTTAGGTGCCAAGATGCCGCTATGTCCGACTTCCTTCCCGTACGTTCGGAGTGATCACATGACGCACGGCGCGACGCGGCGCACGGTTCTGACGACGGGCGCGGGGGCGCTGGCCGCGGGATGCGTGGGGTGTGGCGGAAACAACAGCGGCGGAAACAGCAGCAGCGCGAACAGCAGCAGCCCACACAGCAGCAGCGGTTCCGGCGGCCGGGAGCTGGGCAGCACCAGCGACATTCCCGAGGGCGGCGGAAAGGTGTTCGCGGACCAGAAGGTCGTGGTCACCCAGCCGAAGAAGGGCGAGTTCAAGGCCTTCTCCGCGATCTGCACCCATGAGGGCTGCACGGTGAACCAGGTGGTGGACGGCAAGATCGACTGTCCCTGCCACGGCAGCCAGTTCGAGATCGCCGACGGTTCGGTGGCCCGGGGTCCGGCCGCCAAGCCGCTGCCCGCCGAGAACATCACGGTGCACGGAAATTCCATCCGGCTGGTGTGAGGAGCCGCGTACGCTCCCGGGCATGCATCCCGAGGACCTGGTACGCGACCACACGATCTACTCCTGCGTGATGGGGTCGCGTGCCTTCGGTCTGGCCACGGAGGGCAGCGACACCGACCGCAGGGGCGTCTTCCTCGCCCCCACTGCCCTGTACTGGCGGTTCGACAAGCCGCCGACGCATGTGGACGGTCCCGGCGAGGAGCAGTTCAGCTGGGAGCTGGAACGCTTCTGCGAGCTGGCGTTGCGGGCGAACCCCAACGTCCTGGAGTGCCTGCACTCACCCCTGGTGGAGCACGTCGACGCCACCGGCCGTGAACTGCTGACCCTGCGCCGGGCCTTCCTCTCCCGCCGGGTCCACGAGTCGTTCACCCGGTACGCCCTGGGCCAGCGCAGGAAGCTCGAAGCCGACGTCCGCACCCACGGCGCCCCGCGCTGGAAGCACGCGATGCATCTGCTGCGGCTGCTGATGAGCGCGCTGGACCTGCTGCGCACGGGCGAGCTGACGATCGACGTCGGTGACCGGCGCGCGGAGCTGCTCGCGGTGAAGCGGGGCGAGGTGCCCTGGCCGGAGATCGAGGCCCGGATGGCCCGCCTGGCCGCTCAGACGGACGCGTGGACGTACCGTACCCCGCTGCCGGCCGAGCCGGACCGCCGCCGGGTGGAGGACTTCCTGGTCCGTGCTCGCCGTGCCTCAGCCGTCCAGGCGGACGCGGACCACGAAGTCGTGCAGGGCGTCGTACGCGGTGGGAGCGTCGGGCAGCACTGAGGCGGCCTGGGCCTCGTCGAGCACGACGTGCAGTCTCTCGATGTCGGCGGCCACGCGCGCGTGGTCCACCTCGGCTCTGCCGTGCTCCCGCTCCGCCTTCGCCGCGATCAGGTCGGGCAGGTAGGCGGGCGCGTCCGGGCAGGTGCCGAGCAGGGTCGGCAGATGGGCCTGCACCTCGCCGCTGCGCATCAGATGGATGCCGGTGAGCAGGACCCGGAAGGTGTACAGCAGCGGCTTGAGCTCGCCGGTCTTCTGGAACAGCCGCCACTGCGTCGCCGCGAACCCGCGGTAGTGGTGGGCGTGGTGACCGGTCAGCACCCCGGGCGCGAGCGCGGCCAGCTCCCGGTGCGCTTCGGTGGTGTGCACGACCAGGGGCGACAGGAGCTGCTCCAGCACATAGCCGTTGCGGCGCAGCATCAGCCGTACGAACTTGCGCAGATCGTGGGTGACGAGGTCCATCTCGACGCCGTACCGCACCCAGATCCGGGACCGGGTCTCCTCCGGCTCCCGCAGGCCGACCAGGTCCGCGGCGGGCAGCAGATGCACACCGCGCAGGTCCAGGTCGGAGTCCTGCGAGGGGAAACCGTACAGGTGCGCGCCGGAGACCGTGGCGAACAGCAGGGGGTCGGGCTGCTCGGCCATGACGGGCGTCAGGTCCATGTCGAGATCGTCGATCATGCCCCAAGCGTCCCAGAGCGCTCCCGGCTCCATCGGCTCACCCCGGCACTCGACGCGCTCCACGGTCTCCTGCCATGGAATTCGGCCTAGAGGTCGACCTCCTGCATCAGCATGCCGACCTCCGTGTTGGACAGGCGGCGCAGCCAGCCGGACTTCTGGTCGCCCAGGGTGATGGGGCCGAAGGCGGTGCGGACCAGTTTGTCGACGGGGAAGCCGGCCTCGGCGAGCATGCGGCGGACGATGTGCTTGCGGCCCTCGTGGAGGGTGACCTCGACGAGGTAGTTCTTGCCGGTCTGCTCGACGACGCGGAAGTGGTCCGCGCGGGCGTAGCCGTCCTCGAGCTGGATGCCGTCCTTGAGGCGCTTGCCGAGGTCGCGCGGGATCGGGCCGACGATGTGCGCGAGGTAGGTCTTCTTCACGCCGTACTTGGGGTGGGTCAGGCGGTGCGCCAGCTCGCCGTGGTTGGTGAGCAGGATGACGCCCTCGGTCTCGGTGTCCAGGCGGCCCACGTGGAACAGGCGCGTCTCACGGTTGGTGACGTAGTCGCCGAGGCACTGGCGGCCCTCCGGGTCCTCCATGGTGGAGACCACGCCGGCCGGCTTGTTCAGGGAGAAGAACTGGTACGACTGGGTCGCCACCGTCAGGCCGTCGACCTTGACCTCGTCCTTCTCCGGGTCGACCCGCTTGCCCTGCTCGGTGACGATCTCGCCGTTCACCTCGACGCGGGCCTGGTCGATCAGCTCCTCGCAGGCGCGCCGGGAGCCGTAGCCCGCGCGCGCCAGGACCTTCTGCAGCCGTTCGCCCTCCTGCTCGGCGCCCGGGAAGGTCTTGGGCAGCTTGACGTCCTTCTTGCCCGCGTACCGCTCGCGGTTGCGTTCCTCGGTCCGGGTCTCGTACTCACGCGAGCGCGAGGGTGCCGTACGGCCGCCCTTCTGGGGCTGCTTGGGGCCGCCCTTGGCGCCACCGCGCGCGGCGCCGCCCCGCCCGGACTTGGGGCCGTCCTGGGAGGCGCCGGGACCCACGTCGTAGCGGCGCTCCTCGGGGCGTGGCTTGCGGGGACGGCCCTGCCCCTGCCGCTCGTCCCTGTTGTTGCCGGCGCCGCGGTGGTTCCCGCGTCCGCTGTTCCTGCCGCTGCCGCTGCCGCTGCTTCGCATCAAAGTTCCGTCGTCGTCGTGTTCGTCGTTGGACCGTCGTCCGGGTCCGGGGCGTCCGGATCGAACGACGGCACGGCTTCCTGGGTCTCGGCCTCGATCGCCTCCGCCTCCGGGAGGAAGGGCGCGAGCTCCGGGAGCTCGTCCAGGCCGCGCAGGCCCATCCGCTCCAGGAAGTAGTTCGTCGTCCTGTACAGGATCGCACCTGTTTCGGGTTCCGTGCCCGCCTCCTCGACCAGACCGCGCTGCAGGAGGGTGCGCATCACACCGTCGCAGTTCACTCCGCGCACGGCCGAGACCCGGCTGCGGCTGACCGGCTGGCGGTAGGCGACGACCGCAAGGGTCTCCAGCGCGGCCTGGGTGAGGCGGGCCTGCTGGCCGTCCAGGACGAAGCCCTCGACGGCGGGCGCGTACTCGGGGCGGGAGTAGAAGCGCCAGCCGCCCGCGATCAGGCGCAGCTCGAAGCCGCGTCCCTGCACGGTGTACTCGTCGGCCAGTTCCCGTAGCGCGTCCGCGATCTGCCGCCGGGGCCGCTGGAGTATCTTCGCCAGCTGTTCCTCGGTCGCGGGCTCGTCCACGACCATGAGGACGGCCTCCAGGGCGGGCTTGAGTTCGAGGTCGGCGGCCGTGCGCAGCCCCGTGGGGAGATCGGTGGTGTCCTCGCTCACGTCTTCTTCTCCTCCTCCTTGGGCTCCTCCGGGGGCCGGTCGAACTCGTCCGTGACCATCGGGGCGGCGTCCCCGTCCCCGCCGGTCCAGCGCACGATCAGCTCGCCGAGTGCGGAATCCTGGTCCAGGGCGACGGCCTTCTCCCGGTACAGCTCCAGCAGCGCGAGGAAGCGGGCGACGACGGTGAGCGTGTCGTCGGTGTCCTCGACGAGCGTGCGGAAGCTGGCCTCGCCGAGCTCCTTGAGCCGCCCCACCACGATGCCGGCCTGCTCCTGTACGGAGACCAGCGGCGCGTGGATGTGGTCGACGTACACCTGGGGCTTCGGCCTGGGCTGCATCGCCTTGACGGCCAGCCTGGCGAAGCCCTCCGCGCCGATGCTGATGACGACCTCGGGGAGGAGTTCGGCGTGGTGGGGTTCGAGGCCGACGGTACGGGGGTAGCGCCGCGCCTCCTCCTCCAGCCGCTGGTTGAAGATGTCCGCGATCTGTTTGTACGCCCGGTACTGCAGCAGTCGTGCGAAGAGCAGGTCCCTGGCCTCGAGGAGCGCCAGGTCGGCCTCGTCCTCGACCTCGGCGGCGGGCAGCAGCCGGGCCGCCTTCAGATCCAGCAGTGTGGCCGCGACGACCAGGAACTCGGTCGTCTGGTCCAGGTCCCAGTCCGGCCCCATCGCCCGGATGTGCGCCATGAACTCGTCGGTGACCTTGGAGAGGGCGACCTCGGTGACGTCCAGCTTGTGCTTCGAGATCAACTGCAGCAACAGGTCGAAAGGCCCCTCGAAGTTGGCAAGGCGAACCTTGAAGACGCCGTCGGCCGGCGCCGGTTCGACTTCGCCGACGGACACGGGTCCGGGCCGCGCCCCGGCCGTCCCTTCGGAACCCGCTCCCGCCCCGTCACCGGCCACCACCCCGGCGGAGGGCGCTGCCCCAGCCTCCGACCGGGACCCACCGCCGGCGCCGCCTACCGGGGCCCCCGGGCCCGCCTCGAGCTCCAACTCGGCACGCGGTGAAACCGCAACCGGCACCGACCCCGCG
>NZ_JBIAVN010000006.1:434653-462282 GCF_042894285.1 Streptomyces sp. NPDC001544
CGCGAGCGCCTCACGCTCGGGGCCCGTCTCGACAACCGACCCGGGCCGCACCGACCGGGACCCACTGCCGGCATCGCCTACCGGGGCCTCCGGCTCCGAGTACGGGCCCGTCTCGAGCTCCAACTCGGCACGCGGTGGAACCGCAACCGGCACCGACCCCGCGAGCGCCTCACGCTCGGGGCCCGTCTCGACAACCGACCCGGGCCGCACCGACCGGGACCCACTGCCGGCATCGCCTACCGGGGCCTCCGGCTCCGCGTCCGGGCCCGTCTCAGGCTCCGGGTCGACCCGTGGAGCGCCCGGTCCGCGACCGAGTGCACGTCTGCGGCCGGCGCGTGCGCCGGGGGCGGGGACGTCGTTCGAGGTCATGGCCGTCGCAGGCTATCGTTTCCGGCCCGCGGAGCCGACCACCACCCACCGGCACCGCCGGGACCCGTGGAAGCCCGCATCACTGATCACCGTCCCGGGCCGACCACAGCACGCGTCCAAGGAGCAGCCTCCCCGTGGGAGTCGGCCCAACGGCCCTCGCCGCCCAGGCGATCGTCCGGCCACCGGCCGCCCCCGGACCAGTTCTCGGGCGTCCGGCCCCGCGGCCGGCGGAAACGCGGCCTAGCGGCCCCGCAACCGCCGTACCAGGATGCTCGCCTCGCCCCGGGACTCGAGGTCGGCCAGCACCACGGCCACCGCCTCGCGGACGATGCGGCCGCGGTCCACGGCCAGCCCGTGCTCGCCGCGGAGCACGAGGCGGGCGTGCTCCAGGTCCATCAGCTCCTCGGCGGAGACGTAGACCGTGATCTTCTCGTCGTGCCGTTCGCGCCCGCTGGGCCGCCGTGTCGCGGCGCGGCCCCGCTTGCGCGGCTGGGCGGCGGCAGAACCTTCCTGCGCCGCCGTCCGGGCGCGCGCGGAGCGCTCGCGGGACTCGCCGGCCTCGGCCGGTTCCGTCTCGACCGCCGCCACGTGCTCCGCACCGTCGCCGTCACCGCTCTGCACGGGAACGGCCTGCGGCGCGTCCTCCGCAGCGGCGGCCGGGTCGCTCTCCCCGGCGGGAGCCGGCACCCGGGCCTCGCCACCGCCCGCCTGGCGCCGGGGAGTGGACGCCTGCAGCCCCATCCCCCCTGTCGTACGGAACAGTTCGTCGGCCCCGGGCAGACTCACTCGGCGTGACACCGGGCGAGCACCTCCCTGGCGAGCTGGCGGTAGGCGGCGGCACCGACGGAGTTGGAGGCGTACGTGGTGATCGGCTCACCGGCGACCGTGGTCTCCGGGAAGCGGACCGTGCGGCCGATGACCGTGTGGTAGACGTGGTCGTCGAACGCCTCGACCACACGGGCCAGCACCTCACGGCTGTGGACCGTGCGCGAGTCGTACATGGTGGCGAGGATCCCGTCGAGCTCCAGTTCCGGGTTGAGTCGCTCCTGGACCTTCTCGATGGTCTCGGTCAGCAGGGCGACACCGCGCAGGGCGAAGAACTCGCACTCCAGGGGGACGATCACCTTGTGCGCGGCCGTCAGCGCGTTGACGGTGAGCAGGCCGAGCGAGGGCTGACAGTCGATCACGATGTAGTCGTAGTCGGGCAGCAGCGGCTTCAGCGCCCGCTGCAGCGTCGACTCGCGCGCGACCTCGGAGACGAGCTGGACCTCGGCGGCGGACAGGTCGATGTTGCTGGGCAGCAGGTCCATGTTGGGGACCGCCGTCTTCAGGAGCACCTCGTCCGCGGACATGCCCCGCTCCATGAGCAGGTTGTAGACGGTGAGGTCGAGCTCCATCGGGTTGACGCCGAGACCGACCGACAGCGCGCCCTGTGGGTCGAAGTCGACGAGCAGCACCCGCCGGCCGTACTCCGCGAGCGCGGCACCCAGGTTGATGGTCGACGTCGTCTTGCCCACGCCGCCCTTCTGGTTGCACATCGCGATGATCTTCGCGGGGCCGTGGTCGGTCAGCGGGCCCGGGATCGGGAAGTACGGCAGCGGGCGTCCGGTCGGACCGACGCGCTCACGGCGCTGTCTGGCCGCGTCGGGCGCGAGCGTGGCCGCGTACTCGGGATCGGGCTCGTACTCGGCGTCGGGGTCGTAGAAGTGCCCTTCGGGCAGTTCGTCGTAGTCGGCGAAGTGGTTGCGGGGCGCGCCACTTCCGTCGCCGGCCATGGCGTTCACGTGATGGCCATCCATGCTCTGGTGTGCTGACAGAACCGTGTGAGGGCTGCTCTGGCTCTGGTGGGCTGCGAAGGTTCGGACAGCGACGGAGCCGACAGCCTCGAGCCCCGTGGAGCCCTGGCCCCGCGCAGGCATTCCTGGTTGACCACCCCCGGGAGAAAATGTCGACTCATTCACAAGTCGTCTTACCTCCTTGGTGACCAGGAAACTTCTAGACAGGTCAGCGTGGCACCATGCCGACGGTTGGCGACTCTATGGCGTGTCGGCGGTCCGCAGCAACACAATCCGCCGGACCCGGCAGGATGTGTCGGCAATGAAACATCCCGCTGTCAAGGGCGTACGGCCGTCGCACCGCAGGTTTCACCGGTGTGCGAATCGGTCGAAGGGTTACGTTCGAGGCGAGTTGACCGCAAGCCACGTGACCATACACACATCCGGCCGGACCTCGTCTTTTCAAGGTCCGGCCGGGTGTGCCGCGTTGACGACCACTGTTGACGTATCGCCTTTTGACGGTTGCCGACTTGGCGACCGGACGGCTCAGCCGATCAGCGTCTCGAGGTCCACGTGCTCCAGGCCGTGGGCCTCGGCGACCTCCCGGTAGACGACCTTGCCCTCATGGGTGTTCAGGCCCTTGGCCAGCGCGGCGTCGCGGCGCAGGGCCTCCACCCAGCCCTTGTTCGCCAGCTCGACGATGTAGGGCAGCGTGGCGTTGGTCAGGGCGTAGGTGGAGGTGTTGGGCACCGCGCCCGGCATGTTGGCGACGCAGTAGAAGACCGAGTTGTGGACCCGGAAGGTCGGCTCGGCGTGCGTGGTCGGGCGGGAGTCCTCGAAGCAGCCGCCCTGGTCGATCGCGATGTCGACAAGGACACTTCCGGGCTTCATCCGGGACACCAGCTCGTTGGTGACCAGCTTCGGGGCCTTGGCGCCCGGGATGAGCACGGCACCGACGACCAGGTCGGCGTCGAGGCAGGCCTTCTCCAGCTCGAAGGCGTTGGAGACGACGGTCTGGATCTTCGTGCCGAAGATCTTGTCGGCTTCCTTGAGCTTGTTGATGTCCTTGTCGAGCAGGGTCACATGGAAGCCCAGCCCGATGGCGATCTGCGCGGCGTTCCAGCCGGAGACACCGCCGCCGATGATGACGGCCTTGCCGGCCGGCACGCCCGGGACACCGCCGGGCAGCACACCGCGGCCGCCGTTCGCGGCCATCAGGTGGTAGGCGCCGACCTGGGGGGCCAGCCGGCCCGCGACCTCGGACATCGGGGCGAGCAGCGGCAGGGCGCGGCTGGGCAGCTCGACGGTCTCGTACGCGATCGCCGTGGTGCCGGACTCCAGCAGGGCGTCCGTGCACTCCTTGGACGCGGCCAGGTGCAGGTAGGTGAAGAGGATCTGGTCCTTGCGGAGGCGGTGGTACTCCTCGGCGACGGGCTCCTTGACCTTCAGCAGCAGGTCGGCGGCGGCCCAGACCTCGTCGGCGGTCTCCAGGATCTCGGCGCCGGCCGCCACGTACTCCTCGTCCGGGATCGAGGAGCCGACACCGGCGTTCCGCTCGACGACGACCTGGTGGCCGTGGCGCACCAGCTCGTGCACGCCTGCGGGGGTGATGGCCACCCGGAACTCGTTGTTCTTGACCTCGCGGGGGATGCCGACCTTCACGTCGATCACGGTCCTTGGCTCAGAGGGTATGGGGGCATTACCAGGCATACCCGGGCACACAGGGGCACACCGGGAGACACCGCGGGAGTACGCGGCAGAGCCAGTTTAATGAAGGCGTTCCGCCTGTCTAGCCTTTCATTGCATCAATCTTCAGTCGATGTACTGCGGATTTCGCAGGCATCCGCAGCCCGTCCCGGCGATTCCTCGTCACCCGGGCCGGCTTGGGGCCCCTCCCCCAGCATGCGCTCGGCCGCCGAACGGTGCAGTCGCGCGGCGGTCGGGTCGCCGAGGCGCTCCAGGGTGTCGGCGAGCCGCAGCTGGAGCGCGGCCTGCAGACGGGTGTCGTCGGCCCGCCGCGCCCACTCCACCGCCTCCTGGCAGGTGCGCAGCGACTCCGTGGGCCGTCCGGCGTACTCCTGGACCCGTGCCACTTCGCTCAACGCCCTTGCGTGGGCCGCGATGTCACCGTCCTTGCGGTGCACGGCGGCGGCCGCCCGCCAGTTCCTGAGCGCCTCCCCGTAGCGGCCCGCGTAGGTGTGGGCGCCCGCGATACGGCCGTACAGCCGGGCGGCGTCCGCGCGCTCCCCCCGGGCCAGGCGCTGGGCGAGCGCCCGGCCGAACCAGTCGGCGGCCCGGTCGTGGTCACCGAGCTCCTGGTGGGCGCCTCCTACGGATTCCATCGCGCGACCGGTCGCGTACGGGTCGTTCGCCTCGCGTCCGGCGTCCAGCGCGGCCCGGTAGCGGGCCAGCGCCTCCCGGGTACGGCCGGTCCGGGCGTCCACGTCGGCGAGGTTCAGCAGGGCGGCGGCCTTCTCCCGGGGCAGGCTCCGGCGCTCGGCCACGTCCAGGACCAGCCGGTGCACCTCGTACAGGTCGGGAGCGGCCGCCTGGGTGCCGAAGTGCGCCGCCATGGCCCTGACGAGCTGGGACATCAGACGGCGGGCCAGCGTGTCCAGCTCCCCGTCGGCCACCGCGAGCCGGGCCGCGGCCAGCAGGGCGGGCCGGCGGGCGCGGAGCCAGTCCTCGGCCGCCCGGGGCGTGGGGAAGCGCAGCTCGGACGGCATGCCCTGGAGCTTCTCGCGCAGCTCGGGCTGGTCCGTCTCGGCGCTCGCCCGGCAGGACTGCAGCAGCCGCACGGTCCGCTCCAGCATCCGCGCGCGGGCCAGCTGGAGCTCGCCCGGACGGTCCTGGGCCTCGGCCAGCCCGCGCAGCAGGGGCTGGAGGCAGCCGGGCACCTCGTACTGCGGCATCGGGGAGGGCACCGCCCGCAGCAGGCCGAGGGCGACGAAGTCGTCCAGGGCGGTACCGGCGCCGCCGACCGAGCAGCCGGCCAGGGCGGAGGCGGTGTGCGGGTCGACCAGACCGGCCGGGGCCAGGGACAGCAGGCGCAGTATCCGGGCGGCCGGGCCGGGCAGCTGGTCGTAGACGAACCGGAAGACCCGGGCCAGGGGGCCGCTGTCGTCGGCCTCGGCGTGCAGTCGTTTGGCCAGGTCGGAGACGGCCATCTTGGGGCGGGCGGCGAGCCAGCCGCCCGCCAGGGTGAGCGCGGCGGGCTGGGCCTGGCACACCTCGACCAGGTTCTCGGCGGCCCGCGGGTCGACGGTGACGCGGACGGAGCCGGTGCAGCGGGTCAGCAGCTCCAGCGCCGACTTGGTGTCGAGGCCGCCCAGGGTGCACGGGCGGACGTCCGCGATCCCGGTGAGCGGCCCGCCGGAGACGGCGACGACCAGGCAGTCCGGGGTGTCCGGCAGCAGTGCGTCGACCTGCTCGGCGCCGGCGGCGTCGTCCAGCAGGAGCAGCGTGCTGCGCTCGGCCAGCGCGGCCCGCAGGGCCTCGGACAGCTCGTCCTCGTCGGCTCCGGGCGGGGTGGACACGCCGAGGGCGGTGAGCAGTTCCCGGGCGGTGCGCTCGACGGGGACGGGGCTGCCGTCGGGCTCGCTGAGCCGGACCCGCAGCACTCCGTCCCGGTAACCGTCGGCGACCCTTCGGACGAGTTCCTCGGCGAGCGCCGTGCGGCCCGAGCCGGGGCGGCCGGCGATGAGCAGCACGCGCGCCCGGGGGGCCTTGCGGCCGGCCAGGGTGTCCAGGCCCGCGCGCTCGATGTCGGCGCGCAGCTCCTTCAACTCCCGTGTCCGCCCAAGGAAATGACTCCTCGCGGCCGAGTCGCCGGACAGCCGCGCGCCGCCTGTGTCCACCGCCTGCTTCGCCACGGGCCACACTCCCGTCCCACACCGCACACCGGCGCCCGCCGGGCACGCCCCTTCGGCTCACTCGCGCAGAGCCTAGTTCACGCTCTGCGACGGTTCGGGAGGAGCGCGGCGGGGACGTCCCCCGATCGGATCAAGCGATCGTCACACCGGAAGAGCCCCCGCGGGTCGCCCGGGACGGTCGAGCGGTCGTTCAGAACTGTCGAGCGGTCGTTCAGAACGGCCGAGCGGCCGTTCAGGACTCGAAGGGACGCGCCGGCCACGGCGCCTCCGCCGGACGCAGGGCGTCGAGCCCGTCGCCGCCGCGGGCGGCCACCAGGGACAGGACGCCGACGACGAGGCAGTTGTTGTGCAGCTCGCCGGCGAGCACCCCACGGACGAGCTCGTCGACGGGCACGCGCGCGTGCTCCATGTCGGACTCCTCGTCCTCGACCTCGAAGCGCTCCCCCTCGGCCTCCGACAGGCCGCGGGCGAGGAAGATCCGCACGGACTCGTCGCAGCCGCCGGGGGTGGTGTACACGTCGGTCAGCACCCGCCAGTCCTCGGCCTTGACGTGGGCTTCCTCGTACAGCTCGCGCTGCGCGGCGTGCAGCGGGTTCTCGCCGGGCACGTCGAGCAGACCGGCCGGGATCTCCCACAGCTTGTGCCGCACCGGGTGGCGGTACTGCTTGATGAGCAGCACGCGGTCGTCGGCGTCCAGGGCGAGCACCGCCACGGAGCCCGGGTGGACCTGGTAGTCACGGCGGACCACCGAGCCGTCGGGCATGACCACGTCGTCCGTGCGGACCGAGGTCTTGTTCCCGGTGAAGGGGGTCTCCGTCGCCCGGATCTCCCACTCCTCGGCGGTGTCCTTGATCGTCATGCCCTGTCCCTTCCACGCGTGCGTGAGCGGCCGGGGCGCGATCGTTCTGAATGCCGGCGCCCCGGCCACCGTACAACTGTCGTGTTACTTCGAGATCTTCCGCTCCACGGCGGCCTTCACCAGCCCGGCGAACAGCGGGTGCGGGCGCGTCGGCCGAGAGCGCAGCTCCGGGTGGGCCTGCGTGGCGACCAGGTAGGGGTGGACGTCGCGCGGGTACTCGACGTACTCGACGAGCTTGCCGTCCGGCGAGGTGCCCGAGAAGACGATGCCCGCCTTCTTCTCCAGCTCGGCGCGGTAGGCGTTGTTCACCTCGTAGCGGTGCCGGTGGCGCTCCTCGACGTACTCCTTGCCGTCGTACACCTCGCGCACGATGGAGCCCTCGGCCAGCTTCGCCGGGTACATGCCGAGCCGCATGGTGCCGCCCATGTCGCCCTCGCCGGCGACGATGTCGAGCTGCTCGGCCATGGTGGAGATCACCGGGTGGGCGGTGGCCGGGTCGAACTCGGTGGAGTTGGCGTCGGAGACGTCGGCCAGGTTGCGCGCGGCCTCGATCACGATGCACTGCAGGCCGAGGCAGAGGCCGAGCAGCGGGATCTTGTTCTCGCGGGCGTAGCGGATGGCGCCGACCTTGCCGAGCACGCCGCGGTCGCCGAAACCGCCGGGGATGCAGATGCCGTCGACGTCGGCGAGCTGCGCCTTGGCCCCGGCCGGGGTCTTGCAGTCGTCCGAGGTGACCCACTTGATCTTGACGCGGGCCCGGTTGGCGAAGCCGCCGGCGCGCAGCGCCTCGGTCACCGACAGGTAGGCGTCGGGCAGGTCGATGTACTTGCCGACCAGGGCGAGGGTGATCTCGTGGTCGGGGTTGTGGACGCGGTCGAGCAGGTCGTCCCAGGTCGTCCAGTCCACGTCACGGAACGGCAGGTCCAGCTTGCGGACGACATAGGCGTCCAGGCCCTCGCCGTGCACGGTCTTCGGGATGTCGTAGATCGAGCGGGCGTCCGGACAGGCGACCACGGCCGCCTCGTCGACGTCGCACATCAGGGAGATCTTGCGCTTGATCGCGGTCGGGACCTCGCGGTCGCACCGCAGCACGATCGCGTCCGGCTGGATACCGATGTTCCTGAGCGCGGCCACGCTGTGCTGGGTCGGCTTGGTCTTCAGCTCGCCGGAGGGGCCGATGTAGGGCAGCAGCGAGATGTGCACCACGAAGACGTTGTCCCGGCCGACCTCGTGCCGGACCTGGCGTACGGTCTCCAGGAACGGCAGCGACTCGATGTCGCCGACCGTGCCGCCGACCTCGGTGATGACCACGTCCACCTCGTCCGTCGCCATGCGCCGGATCCGGTGCTTGATCTCGTTGGTGATGTGCGGGATGACCTGCACCGTGTCGCCCAGGTACTCGCCCCGCCGCTCCTTGGCGATGACGGTCGAGTACACCTGGCCTGTAGTGACGTTGGCGGAGCCGTCCAAGTCGCGGTCAAGGAAGCGCTCGTAGTGTCCGATGTCCAGGTCGGTTTCCGCGCCGTCGTTGGTGACGAACACCTCACCGTGCTGGAACGGGTTCATGGTGCCCGGGTCGACGTTGAGGTACGGATCGAGCTTCTGCATCACGACGCGCAGGCCGCGGGCCTTGAGCAGCATGCCGAGGCTGGAGGCGGTGAGACCCTTGCCGAGAGAGGAGGCGACACCCCCGGTGACGAAGATGTGCTTGGTCGTCGTGGCTGAGCTGGATCGAAAAGCAGCGGGCGGCATGGCCAAGAGGGGGCTCCCGTGGTCGCGGTCTGTGTTGCGTTGCGGCAGCCGGCCCGGAGAGTCAGGGTGCTCTCGCGGAGGCGCCGTCGCTGCGGTTCGGGGGTTTCGTGCCCACCGGTCCACGGGCTACCAGGGTATCAGCGCCTCGGCGCGATGGCTCCCGGCCACGCTCCGCGTACGGGCCGACACGGATGCCCGACGACCACGGGTTTCTCACCCATGGCTCACTCGTTCGGCTCACACCGGTTGCGGGGAGCGGCACGCAGATCATCTACGTGCGTCGTATCCTGCTCGGACACTCACTGCCGAGCCCGTCCGGAGAACACGGCACCACCCCCGCCCGTAAGGACCGGAACAACGAGAGCTCGTCAGTTCGTTGAGCAAAG
Organism: Streptomyces sp. NPDC001544; assembly: GCF_042894285.1. Classification (NCBI taxonomy): domain Bacteria; kingdom Bacillati; phylum Actinomycetota; class Actinomycetes; order Kitasatosporales; family Streptomycetaceae; genus Streptomyces; species Streptomyces sp. NPDC001544. Next base: position 443,667 of record NZ_JBIAVN010000006.1, read on the forward strand.
ACTGTCGTTTTGCCTCAGGGCTCGGCGGGCTGCTTTGCTTCACCGCTCAACGACGCACAACAACGACCCCTTGACCGCATCAGCGACAGCCCCCATTTTTGCCGGGGGGCGACGTGGCCGTTCGACTGGAGTTGCACGTGGCCGGGCGCATCGAAGACTACGCACTCATCGGAGACATGCAGACCGCTGCCCTGGTCTGCCGGGACGGGACAGTGGACTGGCTGTGCCTGCCCCGCTTCGACTCGCATGCCATCTTCGCCGGCCTGCTGGGCACCGAGGAGCACGGTTTCTGGCGGCTCGGTCCGGCCCACGCGGCCGACGCCCAGCCGCCCACGGCCGCCCGGCGTACCTACCGGGGCGACTCGCTGATCCTGGAGTCGGAGTGGGACACCCCGCGCGGCACGGTCCGCGTGACGGATTTCATGCCCCCGCGTGACGGGGCACCGCAGCTCATCCGGATCGTCGAGGGCGTCTCCGGCCGGGTGCCGATGCGCTCCGCCCTGCGGATGCGGTTCTCCTACGGCCGGGTGGTGCCGTGGGTGCACAAGCACGAGGGGCGTACGGTCGCCGTCGCCGGACCGGACTCCGTGTGGTTCGACACGGAGGCGGAGACGTACGGAAAGTCCCTGACGACGTACGCGGACTTCACGGTCGCCCCCGGTGACCGGATCGCGTTCACGATCTCCTGGGAGCCCTCGCACAAGGAGCCCCCGGCGCTGCCGGAGCCGGAGCAGTCGCTGGTGGCGACGGAGGAGTTCTGGCGCGAGTGGGTCGAGCACTGTACGTACCACGGCCCGTACCGCGAGGCGGTGATCCGTTCGCTGATCACGCTCAAGGCCCTGACGTACGCCCCGACCGGCGGCATCGTCGCCGCCCCCACGACCTCCCTGCCGGAGGACATCGGCGGTGTCCGCAACTGGGACTACCGCTACACCTGGCTGCGTGACGCGGCGATCACCCTGTCCTCCCTGCTGCGCACCGGCTACCGGGAGGAGGCCCGCGCCTGGCGCGAGTGGCTGCTCCGGGCGGTCGCCGGCGACCCGGAGAACCTGCAGATCATGTACGGGCTCGCCGGTGAGCGGGAGCTCGGCGAGGCCGAGCTGGACTGGCTGCCCGGCTACGAGAACTCCGCCCCGGTCCGGGTCGGCAACGGCGCCGCGCACCAGCTCCAGCTCGACGTGTACGGCGAGGTCACCGAGGCCCTGCACCTGGCCCACATGACCGGCCTGGCCCGCCACGACTACGCGTCCCTGCTCCAGCTGAAGCTGATCCGCTACCTGGAGGACCACTGGGACGAGCCGGACGAGGGCATCTGGGAGGTGCGCGGCCCGCGCCGCCACTTCGTGCACTCCAAGGTCATGGCCTGGGTCGCGGTCGACCGCACCATCAAGCTCATCGAGTCCGGCGACGCCGACGGCCCGCTGGAGCGGTGGCGCGAGCTGCGCGACGACATCCACCGGGACGTGTGCGAGAAGGGGTACGACAAGGAGCGCAACACCTTCACGCAGTCCTACGGCTCCAAGGAGCTGGACGCCTCACTGCTGCTGATCCCCCAGATGGGCTTCCTGCCGCCCGACGACAAGCGCGTCATCGGCACCATCGAGGCGATCCAGCGTGAGCTGTCCACGCCGGACGGCTTCATCCTGCGCTACCCGACCACGGGCGAGCACGAGGGCGTCGACGGCCTCCCCGGCGACGAGGGCGCCTTCCTGGCCTGCTCGTTCTGGATGGCGGACGACCTGGCGATGATCGGCCGGGTGGACGAGGCCCGCAAGCTGTTCGAGAAGCTGCTGTCCCTGCGCAACGACCTCGGCCTGCTCGCCGAGGAGTGGGACCCGCGCCGCAAGCGCCAGGTCGGCAACTTCCCGCAGGCCTTCAGCCACGTCCCGCTGATCGACACGGCCCTGCGGCTGACGGCTTCCGGGGCGTACGGCGGCTGAACGCGACCGGGTGACCGTGTCCGCCTGGGGCCTGTCCGGCGGATCAGGTCGCAGGGCACGGGCGGTGCCTCGTCGGCGCTGGTGAGCGGGGCGAATGGGGGTGCCCCCGCGCGAGCTCATTCGAGCGTGGGGGAGCGTCCGGCTGCAAGGCGGAGGAGGGCGTCGACGCGATGGGGGTCCCCCCGCTCGAGCGGAGCCGAGAGTGGGGGAGGGCGTGCCAAGTCCCGCGTCTGCGGCATGATCCGCCGGACAGGCCCTAGGGTGGGAAGCGAAAATTGCCCCTTTTTGGAAGGGGGCGGCCATGGCTTCCCTCTCGAAGGCGGGCGCGGCCCTGGCCGCGCTGCGCGACGACCTGACGGGTGACGTCTTCGCACCGGGGGATCCGGGCTACGACGAGGCCCGGACCGTGTTCAACGCGATGATCGACCGGCGGCCGGCGGTGATCGCGCAGTGCGCGCACGAGGCCGACGTGGTCCGGGCCGTGCGCTTCGCACGGGACCTGGACCTGCACATCGCCGTGCGCGGCGGCGGCCACAGCGTCGCGGGATCCGCGCTGGGCGACGGGGCGCTCGTGATCGACCTGCGCCGGATGCACGAGGTGACCGTCGACCCGGTGGGGCAGGCGGTACGGGTCCAGGGCGGCGCCACGATGAGCCATCTGGACCGGGCCGCCGAGCCGTACGCCCTCGCGACCACCGGCGGCCGGGCCTCCACCACCGGCGTCGGCGGCTTCGTCCTGGGCGGCGGCACCGGCTGGCTGGACCGCGCCTTCGGTCTCGCCGTCGACAACCTGCTCGGCGCCGAACTGGTCACCGCGGACGGCAGCCGGGTGCGCGCCAACACCGACGAGCACCCGGAGCTGTTCTGGGCGCTGCACGGCGGCGGCGGCAACTTCGGCATCACGACCGCCCTCGTCCTGGAGCTGCACGAGCTGCCGGCGTTCTCCATCGCGTTCCTGCTCCACCGGCCGGAGGTGGGCCCCGACGCGGTCCGCACGTTCCGTGAGGTCATCCGCACCGGGCCGGACGAGGCGGGCGGCGCCGTGCTGTACCTCACCGGCCCGCCCGACGAGTTCGTCCCCGGGGAACTGGTCGGGAAGCTGGTGTGTGCCACGCTGCTGACGTACGCGGGCGGCGAGGAGGACCTGCGCAAACTCGCCGAGCCGCTGCTGGCGCTCCCGCACGAGGCGGAGCTGGTCGGTCCGATGCCGTACGCCGACGTGCAGTGCATGCTGGACGATCCGCCCGGTCTGCGGAACCACTGGTCGGCGGAGTACGTGGCCGGCCTGCCGGACGAGCTGGTCGACGTCTACTGCGCCCGTGCGGACAGCATGCCCGTGCCCACCAACACCAAGCATCTGATCTTCCCGCAGGGCGGCGCGATCGCCGCGGGCCCCGCCGAGTACCCGGTGCCCTACCGGGACGCGCCGTGGGCGGTGCACCCGTTCGGGATCTGGGCGGACCCGGCCGACGACGAGCGGGCCGTCGCCTGGGTCCGGGACGTCCGCGCCGACGTCCGGCCGTGGTCCACCGGCGCGGTCTACCTCAACTTCATCGGGGACGAGGGCACCGACCGGGTGGTCGCGGGCCTCGGCGCCGAGAACGGTCTGCGGCTGGCCAAGGTCAAGCGGGCGTACGACCCCGACAACGTGTTCCGCTTCAACCACAACATCCGGCCGGTGTAGCGGGCGCGCAGCGCGCGGACCGAGGGTGCCGCCGGGGCGTTCGCGCAGGTAGCGTCCGCTGCATGGACAGCGGTACGGAGAGCGGACTCGCCACGCAGGGCGCAGGGATCACCGTTCGGCGGGCTCTGGAGCTGCCCGGGCTGCGCAGCGGGCTGCCGGAGATCCTGGCGGGCGCCGACCGGCTGGGTCGCACGGTCCGCTGGGTGCACGCGGGCGAGGTGCCCAACATCGCCTCCCTGCTGAAGGGCGGCGAGCTGCTGCTCACCACCGGCTACGGCCTCGGCACCCGCCCGGCGGACCAGCGGGCGTTCGTCCGCACCCTCGCCGAACGGGGCATCGCCGCCCTGGTCGTGGAGCTGGGGCCGCGCTTCACCCGGCTGCCCGCCGCGCTGGTGGACACCGCCCGCGGCGCGGGGCTGCCGCTCGTGCAGCTGCATCGCGAGGTGCCGTTCGTCACGGTCACCGAGGAGATCCACACCGAGATCGTCAACGGCCACTACGCGCTGCTGCAGCGGGCCGAGGAGGTGCACCGCCGCTGTACGGAGGCGCTGCTCGGCGGTGGCGGGGTGCCGCAGGTGCTCGGCATCCTCGCCGACTTCAGCGGCAACCCGGTCTTCCTGGAGACGACGGACGGCCAGTTGCTGTATGCCGCCGGGGCGGGACCCGAGGGCGCGGATCCGCTGCAGGTGTGGGAAGGGCTGCGCGGCCCGCACAAGGACGCCCCGCCGCCGGCCGGCTCGGTGCTCGTGGACGTGCCCGGCGGCGGTCCGGGCACGGGTTCGGTGCGGGCCCGGCTGGTTCTGCTGCCCGTCCGTGGGCAGCTCGCCCCGGTGCACCGCATCGCCGCCGAGCGGGCCGCGGGGATCCTCGCGGTGGTGCTGATGCAGGCCCGGCAGGAGGAGGAGCTGGCGGCGCGGGGGCGCGGCGACTTCCTCACCGATCTCGCCGAGGGCCGGATCTCCGCGCAGGACGCTCCGGCGCAGGCGCGTGTGCTGGGGTTCAAGCCGGGTGGCAGCCCGCTGCTGCCGGTGGTGATGCGGCTGGGTGACGCGCTCTCACCGGGTGGCGGCTGGGCCGTCCTGGCCCGTGCGGTGGCCGAGGAGCTGGCCTCGGTGGGGGTGCCGGTGCTGCTCGGGGTACGGCCGGTCGAGGGCCGTGTGCCGCTGCTGGTGGGGCTGCGTTCGGAGACGGAGCGGCCTGCGGTCGCGGACCGGGTGGCGGCGGCGCTGCGGGCCGGGGTGGAACGGGCGGGGATGCGACGGCCCGGGGCCCGGCCGCCCGTGGTGGTCGTCGCAGTGGCCGGCGGCTGGGCGGCCGCATCGGCGGGCCTGCGGCACGCGGCGGAAGCGGCGACGGCGGCGCAGGGCCTGACCGACCGGCCCTGGTACGACGCCCGCCGCCTGGACATCGACCTGCTGCTGTGGCGGCTGCGCGACCACCCTGACCTGGCGGCCTTCGTGGACCGGGCCATCGGCCCGCTGCGCGACCACGACAGCCGCTCCAAGCCGCCGCTGCTGCCCACACTGGAGACGTACCTGGCCCATGCCGGCCGGAAAGCCGAGACCGCCCGCGAGCTGCACCTCAACCGCCAGACGCTGTACAACCGCCTCGCCCGCATCGGCGAGCTGCTGGGCACCGACCTGGAGGACCCGCAGACGGTACTGGCCCTGAGCCTGGCCCTGCGGGCCCGTCGGCACGTGCCGTAAGCCGTCCGGCGGTTCAGATGGCAGGAAAGAGGCGGTGCCCCGCCGCCGCCGCCGGTGAACGGGGCGGATCGGGCGCCTCCCGTGCGCTCGGCGCGAACGTGGCGGCACGTCGGTTGCCGGTCGGCCGGCGCCGGTGGGGGCATCGCACGCCCCGGCGAAGCCGAGAAGCGGGGAAGGACGCGCCGAGTTCCGTCCGCGGCCCGGTCCGCCGACCGCTGCCCTGGCCCCCGGCACGGGTCAGGGCAGCGGTCGGGGCTGGGTCAGTTCGTCGTAGACGCTGAGGACCTGGGCGACCGTCTCGTCCTCGGTGGGCCAGGTGGCCGCCTGCCGGGTCCCCCGGTCCTTCAGCTCCCGGCACCGCTCGGGGTCCTCCAGCAGCCGGACGACGGCGCCCGCGAGGGCCTCCGCGTCTGCGTACGGGACGAGTTCGGCGGCGTCGCCGACGAGGTCGGGGACGCCGCCGACGGCGGTCGCGACGAGCGGCACGCGCGCGTGCAGGGCCTCCTGGGCGAGGACGGACCGGGACTCCCATCGGCTGGAGAGCAGCGCGATGTCCGCTGCGGCGAGCAGCTCGCGGACGTCGTCGCGGCGACCGATGAGCCGGACCGGCAGCTCCTCGTCCTCGATCCGCCGCTGGAGCACCGGGCGCAACGGCCCCTCCCCCGCGATGACCAGCAGCGGCACAGGGTCGAGACGGCACCACAGGTGTGCCGCGTCCAGCAGGACGTCGTAGCCGCGCTGCCGGTCCAGGGAGCCGACCGCCATCAGCAACGGGCGTCCGGTGGCGCCGAGTTCGGCCCGGGCCTTGGACCGCAGCCGGTCGGGGTCGTCGTGCTCCGCTGCCGTGCGCGGCCCGGGCAGTGCGACGGCGGCGAGCCGGGCGTCCCGGGCTCCGGTGCGCCGCGCCCGGTCCACGAGGTCGGAGGTGGTGCCGAGCACCACGGTGGCCGCCCTCATCACCCGCCGCTCCAGCACCCGCAGCAGATGCGCCCGCGCGCCCTCCGCCCGGGCCCGGTTGTGCCAGGTGACGACGAGCGGGGTGCGCCGGCCGCTGAGCGCCATCACGGCACGGAAGGAGGCGTGCAGCCCGTGCGCGTGCACCAGGTCGGCGTCCGCGCAGGCCGCGCGGAGCGTGGCCACCGCCACCGGGTCGCTGCTGCGGGGCACGTGCACATGGTCGGCGCCGGCCCCGGTGAAGTCGTAGGTGTGGTCGGCCTCGACGGGGGCGCACACCGTGACCCGCACGCCCCGCGCGACGAGTCCGGCGGTCAGGGACCGCACGTGCGCGCTGCTGCCGGCGTTGCCTCCGCCCAGGACCTGCACGGTGCGCAGCGGCGACTGACCGTGCGGTGAGGTACGGCTGGCGGGGCTCACGTGGCCGGTGCTCCTGGTTCGGCGTCGGGCGGTCACGACGGGACGTGCGGAAGGTGGCGAGCGGTGGGGTGTACCGCGCACCTGCTGCACGTGCGGGGTTCACCGCCAAGGATGCCAGCACGTAAGGGCGTTGCGGGACCGTCCGGGAGCGGTGATCGCCGCGCGCACGGGCCCGGGCGAGCCGACGTCACTCATACGAGTGAACAACCGACCACTCGCACGAGTGTCACGGGACGGTTCTGCCGGCGCTACGCGTCCGCCCGTGCCGTCGCCAGCAGTTCCTCCGCGTGGGCCCGCGCCGTCTCCGAGTCCTCCTGGCCTGCCAGCATCCGGGACAGCTCGCGGACCCGCTCCTCGCCCTCCAGGACCTTCACGCCGGACCGGGTGACGGACCCGTCGTTGGTCTTCTCCACGAGCAACTGCCGGTCGGCGAAGGCGGCGACCTGCGGAAGGTGGGTGACGACCACGACCTGCGCGGTCTTGGCGAGCTTCGCCAGACGCCGCCCGATCTCGACGGCCGCCTTGCCGCCGACGCCCGCGTCGACCTCGTCGAAGAGGTAGGTCGGTACCGGGTCCGTGCCCGCGAACACGACCTCCACGGCGAGCATCACACGGGAGAGCTCACCGCCGGAGGCGCCCTTGGCGATGGGCCGCGGCGGGGCGCCGGGGTGCGGGGCGAGCAGGAGTTCCACCTCGTCGACACCGGACGGCCCGTAGGCCACGGTGCGCCCGCCGACCTCGACGCCCTCCGGGTCCTCGGTCTGCCGGATGTCGAAGGACACGCGCGCGTGCGGCATGGCCAGCGAGGCCAGCTCGGCGGTCACCGCGGCGGCGAACCGCTCGGCGGCCTCCGTCCGCGCGTCCGTCAGGGCCTGGGCCAGTCCGCCGAGTTCGGTGCGCAGCGCGTCCCGTTCGGCGGTCAGCTCACCGATCCGCTCGTCGTCGCCGTCCAGCTCGGTCAGCCGCGCGGCGCTCTGCTCGGCCCACGCCAGCACGGCGTTGACGTCGTCCCCGTACTTCCGGGTGAGGGCGGTGAGCGCGGCCCTGCGCTCCTCCACGGCGGCGAGCCGCAGCGGATCGGCGTCCAGGTCGTCGGCGTACCCCGCCAGCTCGCCCGCCACGTCGCCGAGCAGGATGCCGACCTCGCCGATCCGGTCGGCGAGCGAGGCCAGCGCCGGATCGTGCGACCGTACGGCCTCCAGGGCCCGGTGGGCGCCCGCGACGAGGGTGGTGGCGTCGATGCCCTCGGGGTCCTCGGGGTTGCCCGCGAGGGCGGCGTGCGCGGCGGTCGCGGCGGACGCCAGCGCCTCCGCGTGGCCCAGCCGTTCCGCCTCCTCGGCGAGTTCGGCGTCCTCGCCGGGCCGCGGTTCCACGCCCGCGATCTCGTCGAGTCCGTACCGCAGCATGTCGGCTTCCTGGGCCCGTTCACGCGCGCGGGTGACGATCTCCTCCAGCTCGGTGGAGACGGCCCGCAGCCGCCGGTAGGCCTCGCCGTACTTGGCCAGCGGCACGGCGACCGCGTCTCCCGCGTACCGGTCGAGCGCCTGCCTCTGCCGGGACAGCTTCAGCAGGCCCTGCTGGTCGGTCTGCCCGTGCACGGCCACCAGGTCGTCGGCCAGCTCGGCCAGCACCCCCACGGGCACGCTGCGCCCGCCCAGGTGCGCCCGGGAGCGCCCCTCGGCGGAAACCGTACGGCTGACCAGCAGCGCCCCGTCGTCCAGCTCGGCCCCGGCCTCCTCGGCCCGTACGACCGCGGAGGAGGCGGCGGGTACGGCGATCCGCCCCTCCACGACCGCCTTCCCGGCCCCGATCCGCACGAGCGCCGGGTCCGCCCGTCCGCCCAGCAGCAGTCCGAGGCTGGTGACCACCATGGTCTTGCCCGCACCCGTCTCACCGGTGACGGCGGTGAACCCCGGCGAGAGCTCGACGACGGCATCGTCGATGACCCCGAGCGACCGTATCCGCATCTCTTCCAGCACGGAGAAGACCATACGAGGTCCGGCCACTGAAGTGCGAGGTCCCCCTGTCACCCGGGGAGTCCCCTGTCACCCGGGGGAGTGCACCCGGGCCGGGACAGCACACCTAGTGCGGCGCCCCCCGCCATCCGGACACCGGCAGGGCGAACTTCGCCACGAGCCGGTCGGTGAAGGAGGCGTGGTGCAGCCGGGCCAGCCGCACCGGTACGGCACCGCGCCGGACCTCGACCCGCGCCCCGGGCGGCAGCTCGACGGTCCGCCGCCCGTCGCACCACAGGACCCCCGGAGGGATGTGCGGCAGCACCTCGACCGCGAGCACGGAGTTCGGCGAGGTCACCAACGGCTTGGCGAACAGGGCGTGTGCCGAGATCGGCACCATCAGCAGCGCCTCCACCTCGGGCCACACCACCGGCCCGCCCGCGGAGAACGCGTAGGCCGTCGAACCGGTGGGCGTCGACAGGACGATCCCGTCGCACCCGAAGCCCGTGACCGGCCGCCCGTCGATCTCCAGCACGACCTCGAGCAGCTTCTCGGCGCCCGCCTTCTGCACGGCCGCCTCGTTCAGCGCCCAGTCGGTGTGCACGATGTCACCGTTGCGGTGCACGACGACGTCGACGGTCATCCGTTCCTCGACCTCGTACGCCTTGCTCACCACCCGGTCGACGACCTTGTCGAGGTCGTCCCGCTCGGCCTCCGCGAGGAACCCGACGCTGCCGAGGTTGACGCCCAGCATCGGCACGCCGGACGCCCGGGCGAACTCGGCGCCGCGCAGCAGGGTTCCGTCACCGCCGAGCACTATCAGCAGCTCGCAGCCGTCGAGGCTCTGCGGGGTCGCCTCCTCGACGAGCTCCACCTCCTCGGGGAGCGGCAGGTCGCGCGCCTCGTACTCCAGGACCCGCACGCCGACGCCGGACCGCAGCAGCCCCTTGACCACGAGCTCGGCACTGCGGATCGCGGCGGGCCGCCCGGTGTGCGCGAGCAGGAAAACAGTACGAGCTCGGTTCAGAGTCAACGCGGCCCCTCCGCCACTGCACGATCGACGTCGGCCGGGTCCAGGGCGGGCGCCCCGGCACGCAGCCACAGAAAGTACTCCACGTTCCCGGACGGCCCGGGCAGCGGACTGGCGGTGACACCCTTCACCCCGAGCCCGAGCTCCCACGCCTTCTCGGCCACACCCCGCACGGCCTCCGCCCGCAGCTGCGGACTCCGTACGACACCCCCGCTGCCCAGCCGTTCCTTCCCCACCTCGAACTGCGGCTTCACCATCATCACCAGGTCGGCGTCCGGCTTCACACACCGCGCCAGGGCCGGCAGCACCAGCCCGAGCGGGATGAAGGACAGATCACCCACGACTAGATCCACAGGCTCCCCATCGATCGCTTCAAGCGTCAACTCGCGTACGTTCGTACGGTCCTTGACGGTGACGCGTTCATCGCTGCGCAGAGACCAGGCGAGTTGTCCGTATCCCACGTCGACGGCGACGACGTGCGCGGCGCCGGCCCGCAGCAGGACGTCCGTGAAGCCACCGGTGGACGCGCCCGCGTCCAGCGCCCGGCGCCCCTCGACGACCAGCCCCTGCGGGCCGAAGGCCTGCAGCGCGCCCGCCAGTTTGTGGCCGCCCCGCGACACGTACGCGGGGTCGCTGTCGTCGTCCGCGACGACGATCGCGGCGGCCGTCTCCACCTGGGTGGCCGGCTTGGTCGCGACGGTCTTGCCGACGGTGACCCGTCCGGCGGCGATCAGCTGGCTGGCGTGCTCGCGCGAACGCGCCAGCTCCCGGCGGACCAGCTCCGCGTCCAGACGACGGCGTGCGACTCCTGCCACGTTCGGTTCAGCTCCTGCTCTGGTACGGCGACGGGGGCCCCGGAGGTCCCGGGCGGGCGTCGAGCGCGGTCAGCGCGTCGCGCAGCCCCCCGTGTACATCCTCGTACACCTCCATATGGCCGTCGGTGGCGAGGTGGTCGGCGTCGGCCAACCGCTCCAGCCGGGCGTCCACCTCGGCGTTGCCGGTGGGGGTGCGGGGCAGGTTCAGCGGCGCGGGAGCGGCGGGGTCGTCCTCCGGTTCGACCGGAACGTCCGCTTCCTCCTCGGCGGAGGTCTCGGGCACTGTGTCGCTCATGCCCCGACGCTACATCGAACCGCTGCGGTACCGTCGATCGCGATGGCAACGATCGAGGAGTGCCGCACCGCACTCGAAAAACTCTCGGACAACATGCGCGACGCCGAGGGCGACGTCCGTGCGGCTACCGAGCTGGACCGCTCGGTGAGCTGCCGCATCACCGATCTGGACGTCACCTTCGTCGGACGGATGACCGGCGGGCGCATCCACGTCCATGACACCGTGCAGGGCGCACCGCCCGAGAAGGCGCAGATCCGGCTCACCATGGCCGGCGACGATCTGGTGGCCCTGGTCGACGGCCGGCTGCACTTCGCCCGGGCCTGGGGTTCGGGCCGGGTGAAGCTGGAGGCGAGCCTGCCGGACCTGTTCCGGCTCAGGAAGCTTCTCTAGCACTCGCCGCGCCTGCCGCGCTCACGTGTGCCCGTGCCCGGCGCGCCGCCGGCACCACCAGCGGTGTGCCCGTCTCCGGGTCGTCGATGACCTGACAGCGCAGCCCGAACACCTCTTCGACCAGTTCGGCCGTGACGATGTCGCCCGGCGCACCCTCGGCGATCACCCTGCCGTCCCGCAGGGCGACGAGGTGGGTGGCGTACCGGGCGGCGTGGTTGAGGTCGTGGAGCACGGCGACCAGGGTGCGGCCCTGGGTCTCGTGCAGTTCGGCGCACAGGTCGAGCACGTCGATCTGGTGCTGGATGTCCAGGAAGGTGGTGGGCTCGTCGAGGAGCAGCAGCGGGGTCTGCTGGGCGAGCGCCATCGCGATCCATACCCGCTGGCGCTGACCGCCGGACAGCTCGTCCACGTACCGGTCGGCCAGCTCGGCGACCCCGGTCTGCGCCATGGACTCCCGCACGACCCGCTCGTCCTCGGCCGACCACTGCCTGAGGATGCCCTGGTGCGGATAGCGGCCCCGGCCCACGAGGTCGCCGACGGTGATCCCGTCCGGCGCGATGGACGACTGCGGCAGCAGACCGAGCGTCCGCGCCACCTTCTTGGCGGGCATGGACTGGATGACCTGCCCGTCGAGCAGCACGCGGCCCTGGCTGGGCTTCAGCATCCGTGACAGCGCCCGCAGGAGCGTCGACTTGCCGCACGCGTTCGGGCCGACGATCACCGTGAAGGAGTGGTCGGGGATCTCCATCGAGAGCTGTTCGGCGATGACGCGCTGGTCGTAGGCGAGGGTGACGTTCTCGGCGGACAGGCGGTTCACGGTGCTCCTTCGGTCGTTCGTCTCGCAGGTGGTGTCGCCGGTGCTTCTCATATCCGGCCCGCCCTGCGCTCGGTGACGAGCAGCCACAGCAGGTAGAGCCCGCCGAGGATGCCGGTGACCACGCCCACGGGGAGCTGGTCGGCGCCGAAGGCGCGCTGCGCGGCCCAGTCGGCGGTGACCAGCAGGGTGGCGCCCATGCACAGCGAGGGCACCAGGTTGGGCCCCGGTGACCGGGTGAGGCGCCGGGCGAGCTGCGGCGCGGTCAGCGCCACGAAGCTGACGGGTCCCGCGGCGGCGGTCGCGGCGGCGGTCAGCAGTACGGCGCAGACCATCAGCACCAGCCGCACGCGCTCCACCCGCACCCCGAGGGCGTTGCTGACGTCGTCGCCCATCTCGGTCATCCTCAGGCCGCGTGCGCCCGCCAGGACGACCGGTACGAGCACCGCGCACAGGGCGAGCAGCGGCCAGACCTGGCCCCAGTCCCGGCCGTTCAGGGAGCCGGTCATCCACACGACCGCGCGGGCCGCGTCCACCAGGTCGGCCTTGGTGAGCAGATAGCCGTTGACGGCCGTGGCGATGGCGGAGACGCCGATGCCGACCAGGACCAGCCGGTAGCCGTGCACACCCTGCTTCCAGGCGAGCAGGTAGACGGCGACCCCGGTCACCAGGCCGCCGATCAGTGCGCCGGCGGTGACCTCGGTGGCGTTCCCGGACATCAGCACGATGACGACGAGCGCCCCGGCCGTGGAGCCCTGGGAGAGGCCGAGCACGTCCGGGCTGCCCAGCGGGTTGCGGGACACCGACTGGAACAGGGCGCCGCCCAGGCCGAGCGAGGCGCCGACCAGCAGACCGACGAGGACACGCGGCAGCCGCAGGTCACGGACGATGTACTCCTGGATCCGGGTCCCGTTGCCGGTCAGGGTCTTCAGGACGTCGGTGGCGGAGATCGGGAAGTCGCCGGTGCCGATCAGCAGGACGCTCACCGTGAGCGCGGCGAGCAGCAGCAGGGCGACGACGGTCAGCGCACGCGGGTCCACCCGGACGGAGAGCCCCCCGGGGGTGCGCAGCGCACGGACGGCGGGGCGGTCGTGACGGTTCCTCAAAGCTGTGCCGTCCTCCGCCGTCGCACCAGGAAGATGAAGACCGGGCCGCCGATGATCGCGGTGACGATACCGACCTGGAGTTCCGCGGGCCGGGCGACGATCCGGCCGACGACGTCCGCGCCGAGCAGCAGCACGGGTGACAGGACCGAGGCGTACGGCAGGATCCAGCGCAGGTCGGGGCCGGTGAAGGAGCGCACGACGTGCGGCACCATCAGGCCGACGAACACGATCGGCCCGCAGGCGGCGGTCGCGGCTCCGCACAGCACGGTGGCGGCGAGCATGGCCAGGGCCCGGGTGCGGCCCAGGTTGGCGCCGAGGGCGCGGGCGGTGTCGTCGCCCATGGCCACGGCGTTGAGGGGCCGGGCGAGCAGCAGCGCGACGACCGCGCCGACCGCGAGGAACGGCAGCACCTGGGTGATGGTCGAGTCGGTGGCCGAGGAGAGCGAACCCACCGTCCAGAAGCGCATCTTGCCGAGCGCCGCGTCGTCCATGATCATCACGGCTTGGAGGTAGCCGTAGAGCGCGGCGCTGACCGCCGTACCGGCGAGCGCCAGCCGTACCGGCGTAGCGCCCCGGCTGCCGCCGAGGAACCACACCAGCGCCCCGACCGCCGCGGCGCCGACGAACGCGAACCACACATAGCCGCTGAGGCTGGTGACGCCGAAGTAGGTGATGGCCGTGACCACCGCCGCCGACGCTCCCGCGTTGAGGCCGAGCAGTCCGGGATCGGCCAGCGGATTGCGGGTCAGCGCCTGGAGCACCGCCCCGGACAGGCCGAGCGCGGCACCGGCCAGCAGCCCGAGGAGGGTCCGGGAGAACCGCTCGTCGACCACCACGTCGCCGTAGGTGCCCGAGTCCTGGAACAGCCCGTGCCACACCTGGCCCACGGAGAGTTCTTTCGCACCGATCGCGATGCTCGCCAGGGCGACGAGCACCAGGATCGCGAGCGCGGCCAGGAGCCCAAGGGTCCGTATCGCCCAGTGGGTCGGGGGCGCGGGGGCGGTGTCCGCGCGCTGTTCGGGGGGACTGTCGACCAACACGAGGTTAGGTTAGCCTACCCTCGCTCCGATCTCGATCCCGTGCGGTCAGAGCCCGAGTCGTGCCAGCGCCTTCTCCCCGTCCAGCTCGCAGGTACCCTCCCCGGCCGCCGTCCACGCCGCCGCGCACAGCGCCCGCAGCCCGTCGAGGGCCTCGCCTTCCCCCTCCAGCTGGAGCCGCTCGGCCGCCTTGGCCGTCCAGCCGCCGCAGCGGAAGCCGCCGCCCGCCTCCGTGACCTCCGGCTGCCCGGTGAGCAGCCCGCGCAGATCGGCGTCCACATATGTCGGCCGGTGCTGCGGCGGCGCGGCCAGCAACTGGGCGCCGTCGGTGACACCGGTCAGGACCAGCAGCGAGTCGACGTCCCCGTTGAAGGCGCCCTCGATGTCCGTGTCCAGCCGGTCCCCGACCACCAGGGGACGCTCGGCGCCCGTGCGCAGGATCGTCTCCCGGTGCATGGGCGGCAGCGGCTTGCCCGCCACCTGCGGCTCGGCGCCGGTCGCGATCCGTACGACCTCCACGGCCGCCCCGTTGCCCGGCGCGATGCCCCGGCCGCTGGGAATGGTCAGGTCGGTGTTGGACGCGAACCAGGGCACCCCGCGCGCGATGGCGTAGGACGCCTCCGCGAAACGCCCCCACGGCAACTCCGGCCCGCCGTACCCCTGCACGACGGCGACCGGTTCGTCGTCCGCCGACTCCACCGGCTCCAGACCGCGCTCGCGCAGCGCCACCCGCAGCCCCTCACCGCCGATCACCAGCACGCGCGCCCCCGCGGGCACCTGCTCGCTGATCAGCCGTGCGACCGCCTGCGCCGAGGTGATGACGTCACCGGCCCCGGTCGGTATCCCCAGCTCGCTCAGATGGGCGGCCACCGTGTCCGGGGTGCGCAGCGCGTTGTTGGTGACGTACGCCAGACGCATCCCGCCGTCCCGGGCGGCCGCCAGCGAGTCGACCGCGTGCGCGATCGCGTTCCCACCCGCGTACACCACCCCGTCCAGGTCGAGCAGCGCCGTGTCGTACGCCTCGCTCAGGTGCCGCGCACTGCCCTCGGGCCTGGTCCTGACGCCCCGGCTCATTCCACATCGCTCCTCGTTCGACGCTCCTGCCTCGATCATGCCGTACGGCACTGACACACGTACGATGCCGGGATGAACACTGCAGGTCACTCGGAAGCAACGGAGCGCCGGGGCCTGGAACTCGTCCCGTTCCGAGGCCTTCGCTACGACCCTGATCGGGTCGGCAGCCTCGCCGCCGTGACGTCCCCGCCGTACGACGTCGTCGTGCGCCCCGACGGCCTGCACCACCTCCAGTCGGCCGACCCGCACAACATCGTCCGGCTGATTCTGCCCCAGGCCGGCACCCCCGCCGAGCGCACCGAACAGGCGGCCGACACCCTGCGCCGCTGGCTCGCCGAGGGCGTCCTGGCCGCCGACCGGGAACCTGGCCTGTACGTCTACGAGCAGCACGACGGCGACGGCATGCTCCAGCGCGGTCTGATCGGTGCCCTGCGCGTCTCGGAACCGGAAGAGGGCGTCGTCCTGCCGCACGAGGACGTCATGCCGCCCGTCGTCGCCGACCGCGCCGCCCTGATGCGCGCCACCTCGGCGAACCTGGAGCCCCTGCTGCTGACCTACCGGGGCGACGGCGTCACGGCCGACGTGATCGAACGCACCGCCGAACGGTCCCCGCTCCTGACCACCACGACGGAGGACGGCTTCCGGCACCGCCTGTGGTCGCTCACGGACCCCGCCGACGTGCGCCTCGTCCAGTCGGATCTGGCCCCCCGTCAGGCGCTGATCGCCGACGGACACCACCGCTGGGCGACGTACCGGCGTCTACGCGCGGAGCATCCCTCCCCCAGCCCCTGGGACTACGGCCTGGTGCTCCTGGTGGACACGATCCGCTACCCGCTCCGCGTACGCGCGATCCACCGCCTGCTGCACGGCCTCCCGGTCGCCGACGCGCTCACCGCCCTGGCCGGCCACTTCCGGGTGCGCCGTCTGACGGTGGCCCTGCCCAAGGCCATGGAGGTGCTGGCGGACGCGACCTGCGCGGGCAACGCCTTCCTCCTCGCCGGAGACGGTGCCTTCCACCTCGTCGACCGCCCTGACCCGGCCCTGCTGGCCCGCACGGTCCCGGCCGACCGCCCCGCGGCCTGGCGCACCCTGGACGCCACGGTCCTGCACGCCACGCTGCTCGCCCACCTCTGGCGCATCCCCGAGGACTCGCCGGCGCACGTCGCCTACATCCACGACACGGCCGCCACGGTGGCCAAGGCGGAGCAGGACGGCAGTACGGCCGTCCTCATGCACCCGGTCCGGGAGGACGTGGTACGCGAACTGGCCCGCCAGGGTGTGACCATGCCCCGCAAGTCGACTTCGTTCGGTCCGAAGCCGGCTTCGGGGCTGGTGCTGCGGGCCCTGGACGTCTGACCGCCGGTCGGCGGTCAGACCGTCTCGTCATCCTTCGCGTCAGTCCTCGTCGTGGCCCGGGGCGAGGTCCTCGGAGTCGCCGGACGTGTCGTCGTCGCTGTCGTCGAGTACGTCGACGAACTCCACGCCGTCCAGTTCGGCCAGCCGGTCCGAGGCGTCCGTGCTGCCGTCCCGGTCGGCCTCGACGGCCTTGGCGAACCAGTCCCGCGCCTCGGCCTGCCGCCCGGCGGCGAGCAGCGCGTCGGCGTAGGCGTACCGCAGGCGCGCGGTCCAGGGCTGAACGGAGTTGGAGGCCAGTTCGGGGCTCTGCAGCGTCACGATCGCCGCGTCGAGCTGGCCCATGTCACGCCGGGCTCCGGCCGCGACGAGCCGCATCTCCACCTGTCCGGCCTTGTCGAGCTTCTGCACCTCGGGTGCCCCGGCCATGTCCAGCGCCTTCTCCGGCCGTCCGAGCCCGCGCTCGCAGTCGGCCATCACGGGCCACAGGTCCACGTTGCCGGTCATCCGCCGCGCGGCCCGGAACTCGGCGAGCGCCTCGCTGTACTTCTGGTTCGCGTAAGCGGCGAACCCGCCGGCCTCACGTACGGCTGCAACACGGGACGCCAGCCGCAGGGCCACCTTGGAGTAGCCGTAGGCGCCCTCGGGGTCCTCGTCGATGAGCCGGGCGACCATGACCAGGTTCTTGGCGACATCCTCGGCGAGAGTCTTCGGCAGGCTCTGCAGCTCCTGCCGTACGTCCCTGTCGATCTCCTCGCCGGTGACGTCCTCCGGGATGGGCAGGCGCTTGATGGGCTCGCGGTCCCGGTCCCGCTCGTCACGGAAGCGGCCACCGCCACGTCGGTCGTCCCGACGGTCGTCGCGTCCCCGGTAACCACCGGGGCGCCGGCCGCGGTCGTCCCGGCGGGGGCCGCGCCCGCGGTCGTCCCGGCCACGGTCGTCACGCCCGCGGAAGCCACCGCGGTCACCACGGCTGTCGTCCCGACGGAAGCCGCCGGGGCGGTCGTCGCGACGGTCGTCGCGACGGAAGTCGGGGCGGTCGTCGCGACGGTACGGGGGGCGGTCTCCGCCACGGCGGTCGTCACGCCGGTAGTCGGGGCGGTCTCCGCCACGCCGGTCGTCACGACGGTCATCGCGCCGGAAGTCCGGACGGTCACCGCCACGCCGGTCGTCACGACGGTCATCGCGCCGGAACTCCGGACGGTCACCGCCACGCCGGTCGTCACGACGGTCATCGCGCCGGAACTCCGGACGGTCACCGCCACGCCGGTCGTCACGACGGTCATCGCGCCGGAACTCCGGACGGTCGCCACCACGGCGGTCATCGCGACGGTAGTCGGGACGGTCGCCACCCCGACGGTCGTCGCGACGGTCATCACGCCGGAAGTCCGGACGGTCACCGCCCCGACGGTCGTCACGGCGGAAGTCGGAGCGCTGACCGTCGCGGCGGTCGTCCCTCCGGTCGTCGCGACCTCGGAACCCACCTCGGTCGCCTCGGTTGTCGTCCCGACGGAAGCCACCGCGCTCAGGGCGCTCGCTGCGGTCGTCACGCCGGTCGTCCCGACGGAATCCGCGGTCACGGTCGTCCCTGCCCCGGAATCCACCGCGGTCGTCACGGCGAACGTAGCCGCCGCGGTCGTCGTCGCGGCGCGGGCCGCGGGCATCACGATCGTCGCGACGGGGGCCGCGGTCCCGGTCCTCACGACGACCGAAACCGCCCCGGTCGCCCCGGTCGCCGCGGTCGTTGTCGCGGCGCGGGCCACCCCGGTACGCGCGGCGGTCACCGCGGTCACCACTGTCCCGTCCGCGCGGGTCGCGGTCCGGCCGGTCGTCGGGAGAGTTGGTGGACATCGGTGACTCCTGTCTTCGGTACCGCAAAGTAATTCTGAAAAAACGAAAGGACCCCTGGTCCCAGCTGAACGCTGGTGACCAGGGGTCCTTCCAAAGATTGTTCGGCGGTGTCCTACTCTCCCACAGGGTCCCCCCTGCAGTACCATCGGCGCTGTGAGGCTTAGCTTCCGGGTTCGGAATGTAACCGGGCGT